>CAZQTL010000005.1:0-49450 GCA_964595975.1 uncultured Thermoanaerobaculia bacterium
CGAGCGCCTGGCGGCGGCTCCCGCGGCACGGTGAAAGACCACTTCCCGGCTGTGCAGGGGTCGACAGTGCCGGCGCGCGTGGCGCGCCATCATCCGCTCACCCTCCTTCATTTATCCCCCGCAACGCCGGGGCCAGCAGACACCCCGGCGTTGCCCTTTTTTTACTCCGCTGCCACCGGCCGGGTTCTGGGCTAGAGTTCGCCGCTCCATGGCCAGCCGCCGGGAGCCTCTGCTCTCCCCAGCCTTCCTCGAGCTCTGCCTGTTCAACTTCGCGGCCTCGGCGGCGGTCTTCGCCCTGCTGCCGGTGGCGCCGTATCGCATTCACGCCCTCGGCGGCCCGACCTCGGCGGCCGGGCTGTTTCTCGGCAGTCTGACCTTCGCCTCGGCGCTCTCGGCCCCCTTCACCGGCGCCCTCGGCGACCGGCTCGGGCAAGGCCGCGTCCTGGCGACGGCGGCGACGGCGATCGCCGCGCTCTTCGCGCTCTACACCTTCGTGACGGCCTGGCCGGTTTTCGTCGCTCTCGGCCTCGCCCAGGGGGTCTTCTGGTCGGCGCTGCTGACGTCCTCGGGCGCCTATGCCGTGCGGCTCATCCCGGAATCGCGCCGCGGCGAGGGCTTCGCGGTGCACGGTATGGCGACGATCCTCGCCATCTCGGTCGCGCCGAGCCTCGGCTTCGCTCTCTTCGGCCTTGGGTGGCGCTGGCTGACCGCGACGCTGGCGGCAGTCAACGCGGCGATCGCGCTGCTCGCGCTGCGCTTCGTCGGCGGCGACGCGGAGATCTCGCGCCGCGCCGGGCTCGCACCGCCCGCCGAGCGACTGGCGAAGCCTGTGCTGCGCTTCGCCGTCGGGCTCTTCCTGGTCTCGCTCGGCTACGGGGGGCTGACGAGCTTCATCGCGCTCTACACCGAGTCCCGCGGCGTCTCTCCGCGTGGGCTCTTCTTCGTCGCCTTCGCCGGCACGATCTTCGGCCTGCGGCCCTTCGTCGGCCGATGGATCGATCGTGTCGGCGCGTTCGCCGCCCTGCGGCCTTCGATCGTGGCGGTCGCGGCCGCGCTGTCGCTGATGCCGCTCGCTGGCACGCGGGTCGCGATCGCCGGCTGCGCGGTCCTCTACGGCCTCGGCTTCGCCGCCATCGGACCCGCCTTCACCACCTACGTCATCGGGCGTGTCGCCGCCGACCGCCGGGGAGCGGCGTTCGGCGCGAACATCGCCGCCTTCGACACCGGCATCGGCAGCGGTTCGATTCTGTTCGGTCCGGTCATCGCCCACGTCGGTTACGCGCCGGCCTTCGCGCTCGCCGCGGTCGCGGCGGTCGCCGCCTGGCCCTACTTCGGCTGGGCGCGGCGGCGGTTCGAGGCCGAAACAGCGAGGCTAGACGAGTGAGGGGTACCGGCCCGGGGCGGCGTCGCGCATGAGGCCGTAGACGGCGCGGAAGATCTCGTCGCGCGAAGGCTTCGAGAAGTAGTCGCCGTCCGAGCCGTAGGCGGGGCGATGCTCGCGGCCGGTGACCGTGACCGGCGGCGCATCGAGCCACCAGAAGCCGCCCATGCGCTCGACGATCTGCTGCAGGAGCCAGGCGGAAGCGCCTCCGGGGACGTCCTCGTCGACGATGACCAGCCGGTTGGTCCGCCGCAGGCTGGCGAGGATGCGGTTCTCGCGGTCGAACGGCGACAGCGTCTGGACATCGACGACTTCGACCTCGACGCCGGCCCTGGCCAGGAGCTCCGCCGCCTCGAGCACGATCGGACAGCAGGCGCCGTAGGTGACGACGGTGGCGTCGCGGCCCTCTCGCAGCGTTTCAGGGACGCCGAGCGGGACCCGGAACTCGCCGACATTCGCCGGCAGGCGCTCTTTCTGGCGGTAGCCGTTGAGCACTTCGACGACGATCGCCGGGTCGTCGGCGGCGAGCAGTGTGTTGTACATCCCGGCGGCCTGGGTCATGTTGCGCGGCACGCAGAGCCAGATTCCCCGGGTGAGATGGAGGAGGCCGCCCATCTGCGAGCCCGAGTGCCAGACTCCCTCCAGGCGATGGCCACGGGTGCGCACGATGACCGGTGCCACCTGCGCGCCGGCGGTGCGCCAGGAGAGCGATGCCAGATCGTCGGAGAGCGTCTGCAGACCGTAGAGGACGTAGTCGAGATACTGGATCTCGGCGATCGGCCGGAAGCCGCGCAGCGCGAGTCCGATCGCCTGCCCCATGATCGTCTGCTCGCGGATACCGGTGTCGGCCACGCGCAGCGCGCCGTATTTCTTCTGCAGGCCGAGGAAGCCCTGGTTGACGTCGCCCAGCTTGCCGACATCCTCGCCGAAAGCGACCAGGTTCGGCATCCGCGCCAGCGCCTCGTCGAAACAGGCGTTCAGGACCTCGAAGCCGTTCACCAGCGGCGAATCGTCACGGTACGCCGCGGCCAGCGGCGCGACTCCGAGCGGCGAGCGCGGGGTCGACGCATACAGGTGCGATCCGTAGCGCTCTTCGTTCACCTGCCGGTGGGCCTCCGTCCAGCGCGCCAGGGCGGCGCGCTCGGGCGAGGGGTCGCCCAGGGTGGCGACCAGAATCTCGTGCGCCGAGGCCTGGAGGTTCCGGTGCAGGACCGGCTGCATGCGGTCGAGCGTCTTGATCAGCGACTCGATGCCGGCGCGATCGCTGGCGCGCTCGGCAACCCGTCCCGCGAGGCCGGTGAAGATCTCCTTGTCGGCGCGGATCGCCTCCTGGAAGGCGTCCCAGGAGCGTCGCTGCGCCGACCGCGCCGCCTCCGCGCTCTCCGACTCGATGGCGTCGAGCTCGCGTTCGCTGGCGAGTCCCTCGGCGAGCATCCAGGATCGCATTCGCCGCAGGCCGTCGAATTCGACCTCGAACGCCAGGCGCTCGGTCGACTTGTATCGCTCATGGCTGCCGGAGGTCGAGTGCCCCTGCGGCTGGGTGACCTCGGCGACATGCACGATCGCCGGCACGTGGTCGCGGCGCACGCGCTCGGCGGCGGTGAGGTAGGTGTCGACGAGGGCGGGGTAGTCCCAGCCGCAGACGCGGTAGAGCTCGAAGCCCTCGTCGCCGCCCGCCTTGCGGCCGAAGCCGGAGAGCATCTCGGAGAGATCGGCCTTGCAGATCTGGAACTCGTTGGCGACCGAGATGCCGTAGCCGTCGTCCCAGATCGAAAGCAGCACGGCGGCGCGTAACACGCCGATGGCGTTGACCGCCTCCCAGAAATGACCCTCGGCGGTCGAAGCGTTGCCGATCGTGCCGAAGGCGATCTCGTTGCCGCCGTGCGAGAAGGCGCCGAACTCCTCGAGGCCGGGGAGCTCGCGGTAGAGGCGCGAGGCGTAGCCCAGGCCGACCAGGCGCGGCATCTGGCCGGCAGTGGGGGACATGTCGGCGGCGCTCTGGACGCGCGCCATCAGGTCCAGCGGCGCGCCATCCGCGTCCCGCAGGCGGGTCGCGAAGTGGGCGTTCATCTGCCGTCCGGCCGAGGCCGGCTCGCGCACCGGATCGGCGTCGGCATAGAGCTGGGCGAAGAACTGGTCGAGGGTGAGCTCGCCTACCGCCATCATGAAAGTCTGGTCGCGGTAGTACCCGGAGCGGAAATCGCCCGGCCGCGCGGCGCGGGCCATGGCGAGCTGAGCGAGCTCCTTGCCGTCGCCGAAGATGCCGAACTTGCCCTTGCCGGTGAGGACCTCCCGCCGCCCGATCAGGCTGGCATGCCGGCTCTCCCAGGCGGTGCGGTAGTCGGCGAGGACGCTCGCCCGGCTGAGCGGCAGGGCGCTGCGGCTGCTGCGGTCGTGAATCGCGGAGTCGGGGGCGGTGTCGGTCATCGGCCGGCGATCTTATCGGCTCCCCGAGGGTGCGCGCGAAGCGGTGCCTGCGGCCCAGTCGAAGGCGAGGTTGCCGGTGCGGGCGAGGATCGCCTCCCACCAGGGGCGATGATCGACGTACCACTTCACGGTCTCCTCGATCCCTTCGTCGAAGCCGACCCGCGGCTTCCAGTCGAGCTCGCGTTCGAGCTTCGCCGGGTCGATCAGGTACCGCCGGTCGTGGTTGGGCCGGTCGGGGACGTGCTCGATCCACTCCTCGGGCCGTTTGCCGAGCAGCGCGAGCACCCGTTCGACGATCTCCAGGTTGGTGCGCTCGTTGCGCGCCGAGACGTCATAGATCGGCAGCAGCTCGGGACGGGTGGCTGCCTCGTAGGTCACCGGCACCCGCGGCGCGTGGAGGATCGTCCAGATCGCCGCGCAGTGGTCGGAGACGTGCAGCCAGTCGCGCATCTGCAGGCCGTCGCCGTAGACCGGGACCTTCTTGCCCCGCAGCACGTTGGTGATCATCAGCGGCACGAGCTTCTCGGGGAACTGGAAGCGGCCGTAGTTGTTCGCGCAGTGGGTCATCGCGATATCCATGTCGCGATAGGTCTGCATGTAGGCACGGACGAACTGGTCGCCGGCCGCCTTGGCGGCGCTGTAGGGGGTCTTGGCGTTGAGCGGGCTGCCTTCGGTGAAGAAGGCGGCGTCGTCGGCGAGCTCGCCGTAGACCTCGATCGTTGACACGTGCAGATGGCGCTTCACCGGATGGCGGTCCTGTCTCCGGGTGGCTTCGAGCAGAATCTGCGCTCCGAGAGCGTTGGTGCGCGCGAACGCCGAAGGGTCGAGCACGGCGCGGTCGTTGTGGCTCTCGGCGGCGAAGTTCACCACGAAATCGGGCTTGAACCTGGCGTAGACCTCGAGCATCCCGGCGAAGTTGCAGATGTCGTCGACGACCAGGTGCACGCGGTCGCGCACGCCGTCGAGGTTCGCCTCGTTGGCGGCGAACGACATGTTGTCGAGCGCCACCACGGTGGCGCCGGGCTCGCGCGCCAGGACGTCGTGGACGAAGTTCGAGCCGATGAAGCCGCACGCGCCGGTGACGAGATAGGTGCTCATGAGAGGGCTGCTCCTGCGCCGGAATCGGCGGTGTCCGAGTCCGCGGGGTCGTCGGCGACGACGCCCTCTCTCGCCGCCCGCTCGACGCGTTCGTAACGGTATTGGAACTGGGTCAAGGCGAAGCCCAGAAACTGCTCGGGATCGACCTCGAACGGAATCGGGTCGTAGGGCGAGAACATCTCCTGCACGACGCCGAGCGCGGCCGGCAGGAGCGCCTCCATGCGCTTCTGGACCGCCTCCCAGACCGGCTGCCCGCCCTCTGCCACCAGCCGCGAGAGCAGGTAGATGCCGTAGGCGATGTGGCGCGATTCATCCTGCTTCAGGAGGCGCACGCCGTGGCGAATCCCCGGCATGAGGCTGCGGTTCTCGAGAATCGTCAGGTAGCCCTGGTATCCGGTCTCGGCAAGGACACCCTCGACGATCATGTTGTAGGTCGCCGAGGCCTGGGCGACGGCTTCTGCGGAGCGATCGTCGCGCAACCGGTGCATCGCCTCCGGCAGGGCCTCGTAGAGAATGGCCCGATAGCTCGGGGAATGGAAAGCGGTGAGGTCGCGGCGCTCGCCGGTCACCTCGTCGAGGAAGCGCCGGAAGAGGTCGACGTGCTTCGCCTCTTCCCAGAGGAAGGAGGTGAGGAACATCTCCTCCTCGATCCGGCCCTCGCCGGCGATGACCTGGATGAGCGGCAGGAGATCGAGAGTGACCGACTCCTCTCCGGCCTGGAACATCGCGGTCAACCGGAGCAGCAGGTCGCGCTCGTCCTCGGCGAGCTTCGCCCAGTCGGCGCGATCCTGGGCGAAATCGATGTCGGAAGGGTTCCAGATGCCGAAGCGTTTGGCCTTCTCGAACAGACGAAAGGGCAGCGACTCCCGGTCGAGGCCGCGCGGGCTGGTCGTCTGAAGCTCGCGCAAGCGGTCAGATCCCGGCCGCCGGCAGGTGCGTCGGCACCAGGCGGGCGCACGCGAGCAGCGCCTGCGCCGCCCGCAGATGCGGCAGGAGAGAGAAGAACGAGCCGCGGGTGAGCTTGAGGCCGCCTCCCATGAGGGCCGCGCCGGGTTCGATGTCGCCCTGGAGGAGCCGGATCCAGACCGAGGCCGGTCCGGTGAGACAGAAGGTGGCGCTCTCGAGGTCGCCGGGCAGCGCCGGCCGCGCCGCCCGGCAGCTGCCGTGGGCGAGGTCGAGAAACAGCCCGCGGCCCGCCGGAAAACCGGGCGTGCCGTCGGGCTGGAGAGCGAAAGCCAGAGAGCCCTTCCACGTCGCCGCGGCGGCGCGGTAGGGCTCGTTCGCCGCGAGCTCGCGCTCGAGGCGCTCCGCCCACTCCGGGCCGAAGAGCTCGGAGGCGGACGGAGACGCTTCGGGAGAAGAGGCCTCCGGCGTCACTTGGCTGCCGGGACCTCGATACCCTTGCGGGAGAGCTCGTCGTTGATCACCTTGGCGAGCTCCTCGTAGGGCACGGCGCCGTTGATGAAGCGGCCGTTGACGAACAGCGCCGGCGTTCCGGAGACTCCGGCCGCCATGCCGTCCGCCATGTCACGCGAGACGACCTGAGCCATCGCGCCGCCATCGAGGCAGGCGTCGAACTTCGCCGCGTCGACGCCGATCCTCGCCGCCGTCGCCTTGAGATCCGGCACCGTGAGCTTCTGCTGGTCGGCGAACAGGGCGTCGTGCATCTCCCAGAACTTGCCCTGCTCGTTGGCGCACAGCGCAGCCTCGGCCGCCTTCGGGGCCAGCGGGTGGATGTTCAGCGGGAACTGCCGGAAGACGACGCGCAGCTTGTCGCCGTAGGTCTCCTTCGCCTGGGCGATGGAGGGGTTCACGCGGCTGCAGAAGGGGCACTGGAAGTCGGAGAACTCGATGATGGTGACTGGCGAGCCGACCGGACCGCCCTTGGCCGGCGAACCCTTCTCGGCGACTTCGGTGCGCGCGACGTCCATGAGGATGCGGGTCTTGTACTTGGCGCGCAGCGACTTGATGAAGGCCTCCTGCACCTCCTGGCCGCGGGTCTGGGTCAGGAACTGCTTGATCTGCGGTGCGATCTGCTCGAGCGGACGGCCCTGGACACGGGCCTGATTCTCCTGGTACCAGGAGGAGACATCGGCGTCGGTCACTTCGCCGATCTTCGCCTGGATCTCGGCCTGCTGCAGGGCGAGGACGTCGATGCCGCGAGCCGCCGCCTCCGTCTCCATGAGCTTCTGCTCGACGAGACGGTCGAGACCCTGCTCGAGCAGCTGCTGGCGCTGCTGCTCGATCTTCTGCAGCTGCGGGGCCAGCATCGTCTCGAGGTCCGCCATGGTCACGATCTTGCCGTTGACTTCGGCCACGGGAGCGTTCTTGTCGGCGGCAGGCGCGGCCGCGGCCGGCTTGGTCGCGGCGCTCTTCTCGCCGGCGCAGGCCGGCAGAACGAAGCCGACCAGGCCGAGCAGGGCGAGCGACGCCAGGGCGGCGAAAGCGCGGGGCTGCTTCATCGATTGCGTGGAATGACTCATTGCGTTGGTTCTCCTCTGAATGGGCTCCGGTGGGGCACGGACCGCCGGAATGGCGTTGGGCGGCTGGAATGCAAGTCGAAAGCCAGTTGAAGAGTCTACCCGAGAACCCTGGGCCGCCGCACACCGCTGCCGCCGGTTGGATCCCGTAGAATTGCCGCGCCTGGCGGGGGCGCGAGCCGCCCGCCCTGTCGCACAACCTTCCGACCCGAGGAGACCCCCGATGCGTATCCGCCTGCTGTCGTCGTTGTTGCTGCTCGCCGCCACCCCCGCGCTCGCGGATACCTGCGAAAAGACCTCCTACGGCGCCGGCGTGACGCTCACCGAGCCCACCGCCATCGCGGCGATTCTCGACCAGCCGGCGGCCTTCGCCGGCAAGGAGGTTCGCGTCGAGGGCGAGGTCCATGCGGTCTGCGAGATGGCCGGCTGCTGGATGGAGATCCAGGCGGCCAGCGGCGGGCAGACGCTGAAGGTCAAGGTCAAGGACGGCGACATCGTCTTCCCGCTCGCCGCGCGCGGCAAACAGGCGGTGGCTCAGGGCAAGGTCGAGGATCTCGAGATGAGCCGCGCCAAGTACGTGAACTACCGTCAGCATGCGGCCAAGGAGACGGGGGAGAAGTTCGACGAGGCCAGCCTCTCGGGAGACGGCCCGTTCCACGTCTACCAGATCGCCGGCACCGGCGCGGAGATCTGCAAGTAGGACGTATCGGCAGCAGAAGCGACCTCCCGCGGCAGGCCCGCCGCGGGAGGGGAGGGAGCGGAGCGGGTCAGTCGACGCTGAACTGCTGCAGCTCGACCGGCAGCGTCGAGAGCAGCGCGACATCGATCCCGCCGGGCGCGTTGATCGCGGTGTGGTTGGTCGTCGTGGTGCTGAGCGCGGCGCCGATGCCGCCGCCGGTGGGAGCGAAGACGCGGATCTGGTTGCCGAGCGAGTCGGAGACGTAGAGGCGATTCGCCCCGTCGAAAGCCAGGTATTCGACCAGCGTCGTGGCGATCCCGTTGTTGTTCGATCCGACGGTCGTCAGGCTGCAGGCGCCGTTGACCGTGAAGAGCGTGAACTGGGTCCCGAAGCCGCCGAAGGCGGCCAGCGTCCCGTCGGCGCTGATGGCGCCGTAGCGCGGATTCGTCGTCGTCGCGGCCGTGTTGGTCGCCGTGACGGACCCGGCGCTGACCGAGAATCCCTGGACGGTGGTCGTGCTGCCGACGCCGGCGATGCCGCAGCCGTTGGGCGCGATCCGCATGCCCCGGACGTTGGTGACCGCGATCGTGTTCACCGCCGTCGTGCCCGGCAGCCGGGTCGCACCGTTGATGGCGAAGCACCCGACGTTGTTCGAGTTCGTGCCGGAGACGCAGAGGTGGGTGCCGGTTCCGGCGCCGACCACTTCGGCGTCGCGCAGGAGATCGAAGCCGGTCAACGAGACCGTTCCGGCGTTGACCAGCGTCGGCACGCCGGGGGGCGTGCAGGTCACCGTGAAGGTCACCACCTGCGAGGTGCCGGCGACCGCGAGCGGCACGTAGAGGGCCCCGCCGTCGGGCGCCCAGGCGAGCGATTGCGTCCCCGCCCCGGTAGTGAACGGCGAGCCGGCGACGGCGCTCAGTGCGCCGGACGAATCGACGGCGAACACCGACACGTTGTTGGTGTTGTTGTTCGTCAGCGCGACCATCGAGCAGCCCGCGACGCTGCGGAAGATCCGCGTCTGATTGAAGGCCAGAGTGGTGGCGAGGCCGGTCGTCGAACCGCCGGTCGGCACCTCCGCGCCGTAGGTCATGGTCGGCGACACGAAGCTCGCGTTGATGACCGTGTTCGGATTGTCGTTGGCGCCCGCATAGACGCCGGCCGGCTGAGCGACGGCCGCCGTCGGCAGGAGCAGGGCGAGGCAGAGAAGACCGGCGGAGCGCGCCCTCACTGGCCACCTCCCGGGAGGCGGACGGTAACCGTGTTTGCCGAGCTGGTCGTCGCCGCCTTCTGGCTGCCACGAGTCGCCTCGACGCGGATCGAGCTCGACGTGGTCGAGACGCGCACCGAACCGGCGCTGTCGGTCGTGCCGACGGCGTCCATCTCGTCCGCGGCGACGAGGACGCGGGCGTTCGCCACCGGCGCCCCCGCGGCGTCGAGGACGACGATCGTCACGTTGCGCGCCGGCGCCGCCTCGATGGCCGCCGCCGTCGCGAAGAGAAGTGCTGCCGCCATCACCAATCTGCATGGAATGCGGAACATGTGCCACCTCCGCCTGCGTCGCTGGGCGAGCTCGCGAGCTCGTTCCGGGTTGTGCCGGCGAGAATAACCGAATCCTGGTTTCCCGGCGCCAGACCGCCTTCTTTCGGCCCGTCGCCCACGGGCTCTATGCTTGTCCTCTGCCATGAAACGCCTACCGGCGACTGCGGTCGCCTTCATGCTGGCTCTCGGGCTCTATGCCGCGACCACCCACCGCCGGGTGTTCATCGCCGGCAACGATGCCTCCCGTTGGGCGGCGATCGAATCGCTGGTGGACTACGGCACGGCCAGCGTCGAGCACTCCCGCTTCGCGGCCAACATCGACCGGGTTCGCATCGGCGGCCGCGACTACTCGAACAAGCCGCCGCTGCTCTCGCTCGCCGGAGCGGCCATCTATGCCGGACTGCAGGCGCTCTTCGGCTGGTCGCTCGCCGGCGCCGGGGCGATGCACGTCCTGTTCTGGGTCACGCTGCTGCTCGTCGGGGTTCCGAGCGCCTGGCTGGTGGCGAGCTTCTACGCCACGCTCGGGCGCTTTGCGGAGCTCGGCAGCCCGTGGCGGGCCCTCCTCACCGTCGGCCTGGGGGCCGGGACACTGCTCTTCTCGTTCTCGACCACCCTCAACAACCACACCGTCGCGGCCGCCCTGCTGTTCGCGGCCTGCCTCGCGGCGCTCGACGGGCGCGGCCTGACGAGTGGCTTCGCCGTCGGCCTCGCCGCGGCGATCGACCTCCTCCCCGGCGCGGGCCTGGCGCCGGTCTTCGCCTGGATGCTGCTGCGGCGCCGCTCCGCCGCGGCCGGCTGGCGGTTCGCTGCCGGCTGCGCCGTCTGTCTGGGGATCGCCGGTGCGGCCAACGCCGCCACTCACGGCTCGCTCCTGCCGGCGAAGCTCGTCCCCGGCGCCGTCGACCTCTCGGCGCAGGCCGGTCCCGCGGCCGGTGGAGTCGTCCTGCCGGACAGCCCGCTCTATCCGCTGGAAATCCTCTTCGGCGGTCATGGACTGTTCGCGGTCTCGCCGCTGCTTCTCTGGGGCGCGTGGGGCCTGGCGCTCGCCTGTCGCCGATCGTCCGCCGCCCCGCCGTTCGGCCCGCCCGGGGACGTCACGCTCTGGCGGGCGCTCGCCCTGGGCCTCGCGGCGCAGTTCGCCGGCCACGCGGCGATCGCCGGTGCGTTCGGCGGCTGGTCCTACGGCTACCGCTACCTGCTGCCGATCCAGCCGTTGCTGTTGCTGCTCGCGCCGGCGGCGCTCGCCGGCGTCCGTTCGCGGCGGCTCTTCGCAGCAGTGCTGCCGGTCTCGATCCTCTTCGCGGCGCTCGGGGCCTACAATCCCTGGCCGCCGGCCTACGAGCAGAAGTCTGCCGGCCACCCGGTGGCCCGTCTGGTGCACAATCCCATCGGCGGCAATGCCGCCGCCTGGCTGGCGGCGCACGCGCCGGAGAGTCCCCTCGCCGCCTGGACGGCGGGCCGTTTCGTCAGTCCGGACCAGGACCTGCAGCGGCGCTATTTCGCGCTCTTCTTCGGCAGCAAAGGGGACCTCGCCACGATGAGAAAGTTCTCCCATTGACGGTCGCGCGGCAGATGCCGGCCTCCCTGATCTACTTCGGCGACCGTTTCGCCGCCATCGACAAGCCGGCCGGCCTGTCGCTGCGAACCTCGCGCGCCGACCCGCATGGCGCGGCGCGCGGCCTGGTCGCAGCGCTGCGATTCCGCGACCGCGAGCTGTTCACCGGGCGCGAGCCGCAGCTCGTGCACCGGCTGGACGAGTCGACGAGCGGGGTGGTGCTGGTGGCGCTCGACGCCGACCTCCATCGCGAGCTCGTCGCCCGGTTCGCCGGGCGACAGGCGGAGAAGCGCTACCTGGCCCTGGTCTGGGGACACCCGCGCCCGGCGGCCGGCACGTGGGACGCCCGCCTGGGTCCGGACACGAAGGACCGCCGGCGGATGAAGGTGGACCCGCAAGGCCGGCCGGCGCTGACCGAATACCGGACGCTCGCCCGCGCGGCGCATGTGGCGCTGCTCGAGCTCACGCCGCGTACCGGACGCACCCACCAGTTGCGGGTTCACGTCGCCGCCGCCGGGCACCCGATCGTCGGCGACGACCTCTATGGCGGGCCGCGCGAGCACGGCGTGCGGTCGCCGGCCCTGCGCGCCGCACTCTCCCCCGGACGCTCGCTGCTGCACGCCTTCCGGCTGTCGATCCCGGGTCTCGAGCCGGAGTCGTTCGAGGCGCCGGTGCCGGCCGACTTCAGGGCGGCACTCGCCGCCTGCCGGATCGCGCCGGAAGCGGCGCTTGCAATTCCACCGAAGCCGTGAGACACTACGCCGCAATACAAGCCGGACACAGCTATTCCCTCCCCCCTCATTTGATCCAGCACACCCAATACCTTTCTATTTTTGAGGTCCATCGCGGACCTCGCATCAGCGCACCGCTTCCGCGGCGCGCGACTTATCCACATGCAGTTGCAGCAAGGAGTCACGCATGACCGAACAGGGCACAGTGAAGTGGTTCAACAACGAGAAGGGCTTCGGTTTCATCTCGCGCGAGAGCGGTCCGGACGTTTTCGTCCATCACACCGCGATCACCGCCGAGGGCTACCGCTCCCTGAACGAGGGCGACCGGGTTTCTTTCGAGGTCGTCGAGGGCCAGAAGGGTCTGCAGGCCCGCAACGTCGTTCGCATCTGAGCACTCGTACCGCAAGGCACATTGATCTGATGACGTTCATCCTGGCGAGCCGGTACCTTTCGGCGAGCCGTGCAGATATCGTCTTCGCCGGCCCGAGGCGGGCCGGCGGCAAGGTCGGTTCCGAAACGGAGCCGAGCATCATTAACCCAGTAGGTGTAAGGAGCAGGGCATGACCGAGCAGGGCGCAGTCAAGTGGTTCAACAACGAGAAGGGGTTTGGCTTCATTTCGCGTGAGAGTGGCCCGGACGTTTTCGTCCACCACACCGCGATCCTCGCCGAGGGATATCGCTCCCTCAACGAAGGAGACCGCGTCTCCTTCGAAGTGGTCGAGGGCCAGAAGGGCCTGCAGGCGCGGAACGTCGTCCGCATCTGACGCAGCCCCACTCACTTAGATTTCAATCGATCGCCCCTGCCGTCCGCGGCAGGGGCGTTTTTTTTGCCCGTTCGACCCCCGCGCCGGGCGCTGCGTCGCCGGTCAGCCGGTAACGCGGACGACGACGACGGTGAGGTCGTCCAGGAGCTCGCTGTCGCCGCGGAAGAAGGCGAGATGGGAGAGGACGGCCTGTTCGACCTCGCGCGGGCGCGGGTCGCGGCGGGCGGCCGAGGCGAAGGCCTCGACCAGGCGCTGCTCGCCGAACGGCCGGCCGCGGGGATCGGTCGCCTCGAGCAGGCCGTCGGTGACGAACAGCCAGAGGTCTCCGGTCTCGAGCCGCTCCTCGCGCTGCGGGAAGGCCGGCGGCAGGCGAGTTCCGAGCGGCGGCGAGCTGGCCTCCAGGATGACGACATCTCCCGACGCCGCGCGGAAGCGCATCGCCGGCGGATGTCCGGCCGTCACGACCTGGACCGTCCCGGACCCGCGGTCGAACAGCGCCACCACCAGGCTCATGAAGAGGCGGGAGACGCCGCTGTCGCGGACCAGCAGGTTCAGCCGTTCGACGACGGCGTGCGGAGCCACCAGGTCGGCGCGCAACAGGTGGAGGCCGGCGCGGACGCCCGAGAGCAGCAGGCCGCTCGCCACGCCGTGCCCGGCGACATCGCCGACGACCACGGCGACGCGGTCGGCGTCCACCGGCAGAAAGTCGTAGTAGTCGCCGCCGACCTCCGACGCCGGGAGAGACATGCCCTGGAGCTCCATCCAGCCGACTTCGGGAGCCGAAGAGGGCAACATGGCGAGCTGGATCGCCCGCGCGTCCTCGAGCTCCTCGCGCATGCGCGAGCTCTCGCGTTCGCGCGAGGAGGCGACGCTCCATTCGGCGACGAAACGTCCCGCCTGGCGGCGCGTCATCGTGCCGCCGATCCACGCGGCCAGGGCGTTGATCGCGACGATGCCGAGGAACGGTCCCCAGAACGAATCGGGAGCCTCCTCCAGGCCGCCGGCGAGAATCCGGATGCCGGCGATTCCCGCGGCGCCGACGGTGAGGAGCGCCGAGTCGCTGCCGCGCAGACGCAGGAGGAGGAGCAGCAGCGGCGAGAGGAACGCGGCGGCGAGCATCACCATCGGGAAGAGGGTGGTGATCGCCATCCAGAGCGTGAAGCCGGTGGCGAGAAAGGTCAGGAGCAGGGGTTGAAAGCCACGCCGCCAGCGGTCCCGCCGCAGCTTCAGGATGCCGAAGACGAGCAGAGCCAGGGCGCCCGCCGCGCCCGCGCCCCGCAGCAGGTCGCCGCTCGCGAACCCGGCGATCGTCATCGCGAAGGCCACCGGCGTGAAACCCCAGATCAGCGGGCGCACGACGGCGGCGTTGCGCTCGTCCCGCCAGCGCTGGACGGCTTCGGCGCGCGGCAGGGCGGCGAGCTCGTGGAGCGGGAGCTGTCGCACGCGGGAGCTTACGGTGGAGTTCCCGCGGGGGTTTTCGCCGCGTCGCCCGGAGGCGGATCCCAGGCGAGGGGGGTCCCCTCGGGGAGCCGGTCGATGCGCGCGATGCGGGCGACATCGGTCGGATCCTGCCAGCGCATCTCGAGCGTGAAGGCGATTCGGTCGCCGGGCTTCAACCCCTCGGTCGCGGACGCCGGCAGGTCCGGCGCCAGACTGAAGGGCATGGTCATCGCCTCCATGCCGACGACCTGCCCGCGGTCGTCGCGGAAGTCCGTCACTGCCTCGTGGCGGATGACGATCTCGTGCGTGCCTTGGGCCGGCATGCGGACGACCTCGCCGCGCATCGCGTAGCTCTCGACCGCTCCGGCCGGAGGCGCCGGCGGCCGGTTGCAGGCAGCGAGAGCGAGCGCCGCCCCGGCGGCGGCGAAACAGGCCAAGCGGCGTCCTCGCTGGGATCTGAGCATGGCTGGAGCCTATCAACTGTCGGCTCGCGCCCCGGCGTCCGAACTGCGCTCCGGGACCGCCGTCGGCTAGACTCCGGCGGTTCATTCCACGCCGGTCGGGGGAGCGGGTCGGATGCAAGGGCACTACATCGTCTGCGGCCTGGGAATCGTCGGCTACCGGGTCGTCGAGCTGTTGCACCGGCTGGGAGAGAAGGTGCGGGTCGTGACCCTCTCCGGCCACGACGATCGGATTCAGGCGACGCGCGCCGCCGGGGTGGAGGTCGAGATCGCCGACGCGCGCGATCCGAACGTCCTGCGACGTCTGGGGATCCTGGAGGCGCGCGCCCTCGTGGTGACGACGTCGAAAGACGTCGTCAACGTCGAGATCGCGCTCGATGCCCAGCGCCTGCGGGCGGACCTGCCGATCGTGATGCGGCTGTTCGATCAGAACCTCGCCCGCCAGCTCGAGTCTGCGTTCCAGATCCGCCGAGCGCTCGGGATGGCTACCGTGGCGGCGCCGCGCATCGCCGCCGCCGCCACCGGCAGCGAAGTCGTCGGCCGATTCGCTTTCGAAGGCGAAGAGCTCATCGTGGCGGTTCTGGACGTCGCGCGGCATCCGGAGTTGGCCGGCAAGCGCCCGGAGGAGCTCGCCGCGTCCCATCTCAGCGTGCTGACCCGGGGCAGCCGGCTTCACCGGCGGCGAATCGACGACCAGCCGGTGACGGCCGACGAAGCTCTGCTCGTGCTCACTTCGCAGGCCGCGTGGGACGCGATTCCCGGGAACCGGCCGCGCCAGGAGCGCCGGCCGAACGAGGGTCCTTCGCGATTTCGCCTGGGACTCGCGCGGCTCTGGAGCGCCTGGACCCAGGCCTCGAGCGGACTCAAGGCGGTCTTCGCGGTGCTGGTTTCCCTCATGCTCGTGAGCGTGCTCGTCTTCCGCTACGGCATGGGGCTGTCGTTCGTCGACGCGGTCTACTTCATGGTGACGACGCTGACCACGACGGGCTACGGTGACATCACGGTGCGGGATCAGGCGGTGTGGCTCAAGGTCTACTGTTCGCTCATGATGCTGCTCGGCTCGGCGACCATTGCGACGGTCTACTCGCTGATCACCGACTGGATCGTGACCGCGCGCGTCCGCGAGCTCCTCGGACAGGTGCCGGTGCCGGAGTCCGGGCACGTGCTCGTCGCGGGCCTGGGCAATGTCGGTTTCCGGGTCGTCGAAGAGCTGCGGCAGGCCGGCGTGCCAGTGGTGGTGCTGGAGCGGAACCGCGAGTGTCCGTTCGTCGGCGGCATGCAACAGGGCGTGCCGATGGTGGTGGGAGACGCGCGTCTCGTGTCGGTGCTGGAGCAGGCGAACGTCCGCGGCGCGCGCAGCATTCTCGCGGTGACCGGCGACGATGCGGTCAACCTGTCGATCTGTCTGACGGCGAAGGAGATGAGCCCCAGGACCCGCTCCATCGTGCGACTCTTCGACGCCGAGTTCGCGCGCAAGGTGGAGCAGAGCCCCCTGATCGACGCGGCGCTCGGAGCGTCGCGCATCGCGGCGCCGAAGTTCGTCGCCTCGGCGCTCTTCCCCGGAGTCCTCAAGGCGCTGCAGGACGGCGATTCGCTCTGCATCCTGCTCGCCGGCGGCGAAGGCCTGGAGCTCCGCCCGGAGGATCGTCCGCAGGTCGTCTGGCAGGCGGGAAAGCCCGCGCTCGCGGGCGATCCGCTCGGGCGCCGGCGCATCGTCCAGGTCTTCCGGCCCTTCGTCAATGCATGGGAGACCGGCGGCATCGTGAGCTGAAGCGCGCTGCTAGACTGCCGGCGTGCATCTACCTTCCCTCTGGGGCAAGCGCTCCCGCAATCCGGAGGAACGCCGCTTTCTCGAGGGGCCGGCCTGGCGGCTCACCGAGCTGCGCCGGATCGTCCGGATCTTCTTCGAGTTCCTGCGCGGCTTCCGGCACCTCCACTTCGTCGGCCCCTGCGTCACTGTCTTCGGTTCGGCGCGATTCCCGGAGGGCCACCGCTACTACGAGCTGGCGCGCGAGGTCGGCCGGCTCGGAGCGGAGGCCGGCTTCACGGTCATGACGGGTGGCGGACCCGGAGTCATGGAGGGCGCCAACCGCGGGGCGCACGACGCCGGCGGCCGTTCGGTCGGCTGCAACATCGAGCTGCCGCACGAGCAGAAGCCCAATCCGTACGTCGACTTCTTCCTCGAGTTCCGCTACTTCTTCGTGCGCAAGGTCATGCTCGTCAAGTACTCCTACGGTTTCGTCGTTCTTCCCGGCGGCTTCGGGACGCTCGACGAGATCTTCGAGACCGCGACGCTGATCCAGACCGGCAAGATTCCGGGTTTTCCGCTCGTCCTCATGGGCAGCGAGTTCTGGAAGGACCTCTTCGAGCTGCTGCGTGACCGCATGGTCAAGGAGGGGACGATCGATGCCGCTGACGTCGATCGGCTGCGACTGACGGACTCGCCGGAAGAGGCGATGGCCATCATCGAGCAGCACGCCCGTCAGGTCGCGCAGCTGCGGCTGGTGCCCCGGCCGCGGCGGGTCCTCGGCGAGCGCAAGATCGAGGCGGGCTCCGGCGGTCCCTCCCCGGAAGCCCCGCGCTGACCCAGCCTGCCGTGACGCGATCCCGGTCGGACTCGTTCGAGGAGGCGCTCGGCGCCCTGCGCGAGCGCCTGGGCGATCGACTCGTCGCCGAGCGGCGGCTGCCGCCCGAGCCGGCGCGTCCGGTGGATCTCCTGCCGCCTCCCCACCCGTCTCTCTCCACGGCCCTCGCGGCGCAGGGCATCGAACGTCTCTGGTCGCACCAGGTCGAGGCGATCGCCGCCGCGCGGGCCGGGAGAAACGTTCTCGTCACCACCGCCACCGCTTCGGGAAAGTCGCTGGTCTTCCAGTTGCCGGTCCTCGAGGAGGCGCTCGCAGGCGGGCCGGGCCGGGCGCTCTTCCTCTTTCCGCTCAAGGCACTGGGGCAGGATCAGCGCGGCAAGATCCTCACCCTGGCGCAGGCTGCGGGTCTCGGCACCGAGGACTTCTCGTGCGAGATCTACGACGGCGATACGCCGGCCGCAAGGCGCGCGCTGATCCGCCGCCGTCCGCCGCACGTGCTGGTGACCAATCCCGACATGCTCCACCTGGGAATCCTGGCGCACCCGGGCAACTGGATGGAGCTGCTCGCGAACCTGAAGTGGATCGTGCTCGACGAGCTGCACGTCTATCGCGGCCTCTTCGGCGCCCACTTTCACCATGTCCTGCAGCGTCTGCTGCGTCTCGCCCGGGCGCACGGCGCCGAACCCCGCCTGATCGCCTCTTCGGCCACCGCCCAGAACGCCCGGGAGTTCGCGGAGCTGCTCGCCGCCGAGCCGTACGTCCTGGTGGAGGGTTCCGGGGCCCCGCGCGAGGCGCGGCGGATCTTTCTCGTCCGCTCCGAGGCGAGCCCCTATTCGCTGGCGCTCGACATTCTGACGACGCTCGTCGAGGGCGGTCAGAAGACCATCGTCTTCACCAAGGCGCGGCGGATTACCGAGCTCCTCTACGGCTGGCTGCAGCGCCGGGATCGCGACCTGGCGCGCCGGGTGGCGTGTTACCGCGCCGGCTTCCTGCCCGAAGAGCGGCGCGAGATCGAGGGCCGGCTCGTCGCCGGCAGCCTGGACGCGGTGATCTCGACCTCGGCGCTCGAGCTCGGCATCGACATCGGCGGTCTGGACGCCTGTCTGTTGATCGGGTTTCCCGGCAGCATGATGGCGACGTGGCAGCGGTCGGGCCGGGTCGGACGGCGGGGGAAGGAGTCGCTCACCGCCCTCGTCGCGCTGCCGGACGCGCTCGACCAGTACCTGCTCGAGCATCCCGACGAGCTGCTCGCGCGGCCGTGCGAGCCGCTCCTGTTCGACCCCGAAAACGAGCCCGTGGCGCGCGTCCACCTCGAGTGCGCCGCCGCCGAGCTGCCGCTCTCGCGCGTCGCCGATGCGCGCTATCTCGAGCGCCACGCCGCGGTCGTCGGCGACCTGCTGCGCGACGGCGTTCTCGCGGAGGGGGTGGACGGCGGCGGGTTGGTCTCGCGGCGGCGCCGGCCGCAACGCGACGTCAACCTGCGTGGCACCGGCGCGACGTTCGCCATCGTCGATCGCGCCCGCGGCGCGACGATCGGGACCCTCGACGGAGTGCGGGTCTTCAGCGAAGGTCATCCGGGGGCGGTCTACCTGCACTTCGGGCGGCAGTACGAGGTGGCCGAGCTCGACCTCGAGCGCCGCCGGGTCGTGGTGCAGGCGGCCGATGTCGACTACTTCACGGCGCCCCTGTCGCGCAAGGAGACCGAGATTCTCGAGGTACTGGAGGAGCGCGAGGTGGGCGGACTCCAGGCCGCGCTCGGCCGGCTGAGGATCACCGAGCAGGTGACCGGATTCGAACGCAAGCGCACCCAGGGGCAGGAGGTCATCGACCAGCAGGCGCTCGATCTGCCGCCGACGATCATGGAGTGCGTCGGGCTCTGGTTTCGAACGCCGGGCGAGATCGTCGAGGAGCTCACCGGCAAGGGCCGCCATCTGCTCGGCTCGCTGCACGCCGCCGAGCACGCGACGATCGGTCTCATGCCGCTGCTCGCGCTGTGCGATCGCAACGACCTGGGCGGCATCTCGCTCGCGTTCCACCCGCAGCTCGACGGCGCCGGCGTCTTCGTCTACGAGGGGCATCCGGGCGGGATGGGAATCGCGAAGAAGGGCTTCCGGGAGCTCGAGGTGCTGCTCGCCAAGGTCCGCGACCACGTTTCGCATTGCCCCTGCGAGGACGGCTGCCCGTCCTGCATCCAGAGCCCGAAGTGTGGCAACGGCAATCGCCCGCTCGACAAGCGCGGCGCCGTCGATCTGCTCGCGATGATGCTCGACCCGGCTCGACCGGCGAGCGTGCGTCCGCGACCGCCGATCCAGATGGCTCCAGCGAGCGAGATTGCGCCCGCGGCGCGGGGTGGGGTCTCTGCGCCACCGGCTCCGAAGGTGAAGCGAAAGGAAAAAGCTCCGGTAAAGAGGGTGTCCGATGACGCAGCGTCGCGCATGGGCATCGGCGTCGAGCTGCCAGCGTCCTCCCTTTACCGGAATAACGATGCGCGAGTCATCGAGGTCGCCCGCGCGGAGCGCGTCGCGGATTTGGGCAGCGCGGAGCCTCTCGGCCGGGAGCGCGGCGCGGGCCCGACGGTGTTGTTCGATATCGAGACGCTGCGCTCGGCGGCGGAGGTGGGGGGGTGGAACAAGGCGCACCGCATGGGAATCGCGCTCGCGGTGGTCTGCCATCTCGAGGAGGGACGCTTCGAGACGTTCCTCGAGCCGCGCGCTGCGGAGCTGGCGGCGACGCTCAAGTCGGCGGGGCTGGTCGTCGGATTCAACAGCCGGCGCTTCGACTACGCGGTGCTCTCCGGCTACACCGGCGAGGACTACGCCCGGACGCTGCCGACGCTCGATCTCCTGGACACCATGGTCGAGCGCCTCGGGCGGCGGGTGAGTCTCGACCACCTCACGAAGGAGACCCTGGGCGCCGGCAAGACCGCTGACGGCCTGCAGAGCCTGCAGTGGGTGAAGGAGGGGCGCTTCGACCTGATCGAAGAGTACTGCCGGCGGGACGTCGAGCTGCTGCGCGACCTCTATCTCTTCGGACGGCGCGAAGGCTACGTGGTGATCGCCGAGCGCACGGGACGGATCAAGGTCCCGGTCGACTGGTAGGCGGCGCGCCGGGCCGGGCCGGGCTCGCGAGCGCTCAGCCGAGCTCGAGGTCGGTCAGGCCGAAGCGGCGGTCGTCGCAGAGCAGCGGTTGGCGGGCCAGGCGGGCGGTCGCATAGGAGAGACAGTCGCCGAAGTCCAGCGCCGCCTTGTGGTGACCTTCGCCGAAGCGCTGGTGGGCGTCGAGCGCGGCGCGGAAGTGGGCGTCGGAGAACGGCACGACCTGCAGCTCGAACTCCTGGACGAAGCGCGCCAGCATGCCGTGAACGTCCCTCCCGGCCTCGCGGGCCAGGAGGAGGCTCGCCTCGGCAAGCGTGGGGGCGCCGATACCGGCGACCGGCGCGGCGGCGAGGGCGTCGATCAGCCGTTCGCAGCCGGACTTGCGAAGGAAGATCGACGTGACGGCAGAGGCATCCACGATCACGCCGGAGGGGCCTGGACGGAGAAGCGGTTCAGTGCTTCTCGAGGCGGCGGCTGGCCGAGCGCGCCCGGATCACCGACCAGACTTCGCGCTCGAGGAAGGAGCGCAGCTCGTCAGCGCGGTTCTCGCGCACCACCTGGAATGCAAGGCGCTGCTTGCGCTCTTCCAGCGCCCGGCGAATGGCTTCGGTCTTGGATTCGCCGGTCAGCTGCGACAGCTCGAGCGCCAGGTTCTCCACCGATGCGTTCTTGATGTTCAACGCCATGCCGCGGCCCTCCTGAAGATGGAGAAGAGAATAGGTAGAAAGGTGTAATTTGTCAACCTAGGTGTAAACAGAGGCACCTGACCCCCGTCATATCGCCCGCCGGTCGATTCGGATCTGATGACTTCGACGGCGCTCCGCTGGGGGACGCCGAGAAGACCAGGAGAGAAAATGACCGACCGATCCGCTTTCGCTCTTCGCCGCGCCCTGCGGGGCGCCGCATTGCTGTGCTGGGTGGCTGCCGTCACGGGCGCCGCCACGGCCGCTGTCGCGCCGCAGTACCAAGTCGACGGACGCACCTACGGCATGCCGGAGGCGCAGATCTTCGAGGACCCCTATACCGGTCCGCCCGTAGTCGGCGAGTTCGTCACGATGCTGCCGAACCTCGCCCCGCTGCCGCCCGGAAACCGTACCCACAAGGTGCGCTTCGACATCATCGCCCGCGAGATCGAGATCGCGCCCGACATCCGCTACCGCGCCTGGACCTTCGGCGGCACGGTCCCGGGCCCCGTCCTGCACGTGCGCGAAGGCGACCGCGTGGACTTCACGATGAAGAACCGGTCGGCGGAGGTCGTCGCGATCACCACCCCCGAGGTCGCCGGCTCGCCCTACCTCGAGCGGCTGGCCGCGCTCGACCCGCAGAAGGCGGTACCGATCGCCCAGCCGATGCGGCACTCGATGGACTTCCACGCCGGGACGGTCGCGGCGTCGGACAAGTGGCGGGGAATCGAGCCGGGTCAGGCGATCCATTTCGAGTGGGTCGCCAACTATCCGGGCGTCTACCTCTATCACTGCGGTACCCCGCCGATCCTGCAGCACATGTCCCAGGGACAGTACGGCGTCGTCGTGGTGTCGCCCAAGGAGGGCTATCCCACCGACGCGGAGGTCGATCGGGAATACGTCATCGTGCAATCCGAGTTCTACCTCAAGGAGGCCGAGGCGCAGACCCACGAGGGGGATCAGACCGAGTTCAAGGAAGTCGGCAAGGTGCTCTACGAGGTGGACTACGACGCGGCGATGCACAAGCAGCCGCTGGTGGTGGCGTTCAACGGTCACCAGCGGTCGCTGATCGATACTCCGCTCGCTACCCTGCCCGGGGAGCGCGTCCGGCTCTATGTTCTGAACGCCGGGCCGACAGACACTTCGAGCTTCCACGTCGTCGGAGTGATCTTCGACAAGGTGTGGTACGAAGGCAACCTCCACAACGAGTGGCGGGGAATGCAGACGGTGCTTCTCGGAGCCTCGAACGGCGCCGTCATGGAGTTCATCGTGCCGGAGGAGGGAGATTACGTTATTGTTGATCACGAGTTTGCCGACGCCCAGAAAGGTGCACTCGGCAGAATCAGAGCCGGCCACCCTGGGCCGGGCGCAAAAGACGGACACTGATGAGACCAACCAACTCGAGGAGCTCAAGATGAAGAAGACTCTGGGACGTAGCGTTATTGTCGCCGGTTTCATGGCTGCCCTGATGGCAGTCGGCGTCGCCGGCACGGCTTCGGCGGCAGAGCCGCGACTGGTCAAGCTGAAGGCGACGGATGCCATGCAGTATGACGTCAAGTCCATCCAGGCCACTCCCGGCGAAGCCCTCAAGGTGACGCTGACTGCAGTGAGCGCGATGGCGAAGGCCGAGATGGCGCACAACTTCGTGCTGCTCGCCAAGGGTACGAACGCCGATGCCTTCGCGATGGAAGCGGCGATGGCCCGCGACAACGGCTACATCCCCAAGGCGAAGGCGTCGTCGATCCTCGCGCAGACCGGTTTTGCCGGCGGCGGCGAGACTGTCGAGGTGACCTTCAACGCACCGAAGGAGCCGGGCGAGTACATGTACATCTGCACCTTCCCCGGCCACTACATCGGCGGCATGAAGGGCAAGCTGATCGTGAAGTAGCCGCAGGAGCGAGCGCACTCCGCGCTCGCGACGACCCTTCTGACTCGGGCCCGGTGGGAAGCGCGACTCGCGCCTCTGCCGGGCCCGGAACTTTTCTACAGCATCATGCTGGCGAGATTCGCGAGCTCGCTGCGCTCGCCCTTCTCGAGAGAGACGTGGGCGTAGAGCTTGTGCCCCTTGATCCGGTCGATGAGATACGACAGCCCGTTCGACTGTGCGTCGAGGTAGGGAGTGTCGATCTGGAAGATGTCGCCGGTGAAGATGATCTTCGTTCCCTCGCCGGCCCGGGTGATGATGGTGCGGGCTTCGTGAGGAGTCAGGTTCTGCGCCTCGTCGACAATGAAGATGATGTTCGAGAAGCTGCGGCCGCGGATGTACGCGAGCGGAGTGATGTGCAGCTTCTCCTGTTCCACCATCTCGTCGATGCGCTTGAACTCGCGGTCGCGCTCGTCGAACTGGTGCTTGATGATGTTGAGGTTGTCCCACAGCGGCTGCATGTAGGGATTGACCTTGGACTTGATGTCGCCGGGCAGGTAGCCGATGTCCTTGTTGGAGAGCGGGACCAGCGGGCGGGCAAGATAAACCTGGCGGAAGGCCTTGCGCTGCTCGAGCGCGCCGGCGAGCGCGAGCAGCGTCTTGCCGGTGCCCGCCTTGCCGGTGATCGACACCAGGGGCACGGCCGGGTTCATGATCGCGTGCAGGGCGAAGGTCTGCTCGGCATTGCGCGGCGTGATGCCGTACGCCGGGATCTTCTGCACTCGCTCGAGGAGGCCCGAAAGCGGGTTGAACCAGGCGAGCGCGGAGTGCGAAGGGCTGCGCAGGATGAAGTAGTGATTGGGCAGCGGCACCTCGATGCCGACGTCCGCCGGAGAGACTCCTCCCGATTCGTAGAACTTCTGGATCGGCGCAGCGTCGTCGACCTCGATCTCGCTCTTGCCCTTGTAGAGGTGGTCCACATCCTTGATGCGGACGGTCTCGTACTCCTCGGCGCGCAGGCGGAGAGCCCGCGCCTTGACCCGGAGGTTGATGTCCTTGGACACCAGGATGACGTCGCGTCCGGCCTCCCGCTCCTTGAGCGCGAGCGCGGTGTTGAGGATGCGGTGGTCGTTCTTCACCGCGCCGAAAATCAGCCGGGCGTCGGTCGACGAGTCCTCCGCGGCGACGACTCTGATCCGGCCCAGCTCGGGGCCGTCGAGCGGCACCCAGTTGTTGAGCATGTCGTGGCTGGTGAGCTTGTCGAGCTGGCGAATGAACTCGCGCGCTTGCAGATTGATGACCGTGTCGCCCTTCTTGAAGTGGTCGAGCTCCTCGAGAACGGTGATTGGGATGGCGACGTCGTGCTCCTTGAAATTGAAGATCGCGTTGGCGTCGTAGAGGATGACCGAGGTGTCGAGGACGAAGATCTTCGGGTTGCGGGAGCTCTCGAATGACGTCGAGTCAGGGCTCGTCATGAAGGAGATTTTGTCATATCGCTGCGTGGCGCCCGCCGCTTTCCTCCGCGCAACGGGGCTCCGCCCGGGGGCCCGGGGCGAGGCGCGGAGCGGAACCGGGAACCGCGGGGCCTTCGAGTAGAATCCCGCTCGAGCCCAACCCTCGATGACCGACATCGCTGTCGTCACGGTCTCCGCTTTCCTGGCCCAGGCGCTGCTCGCGGCGCTCCTGGCCATTCTGCTTCTGCGCTTCCACAGCGGCCGCAAGCATGCCTTTCTCCGCCACTGGTCGCTCTCCTGGTTCGCGCTCTGCGCCGGGCAGCTGGGAGCGATGGTGGCCTTCCACCTCGCCACTTCGACGCCGGCGTCGGAGCCGATCCGCCTGGGGGCGACCTTCCTGGCCCAGCTCGGCGCCTACTTCCAGGCCGGATGGCTCCTCCTCGGCGCCACGGAGCTGGCGAGCGGCAGCTCCCGCTCCCGTCGCGCCACGCTCTCCATCTTCGGCCTGCTGGGGGCGCTGGCACTGGTCAGCACCCTGGCCTACGCCTTCACCCCGGAGGCGTTCGCGAGCCGCAACTTCCTGCGCGTCAGCGTGCGCGCGCTGGTGGTCGCGGTGGCGTTTCTCGTCGCCGCGGGCATGCTGATGCGGACCTACCGCAGGAGCACGGCGACCGGCCCCCACCTGGTCTCGATCGCCTTCTTCCTGTATGGCGTCGAACAGCTGGCGCTCTTCTGGACGACCGCCGGCCTGGCCGGCAGTGGCCTGCGATACGGCATCGTTCCGTTCGACCTGCTGATGGTCGCGGTCCTCGGCATCGCCACCGTCGTCTGGCTGCTCGAGGACGAGCATTTCCGGCTCGTCGAGGCCTCGATGCAGATCGAGAAGCTCGCCTACTACGACAGCCTGACCGGCCTGCCGAACCGCAAGCTGTTCCTCGACCGACTGAAGCAGTGGATCGCGCGCCGTGGCCGGACCGACTTCCACGCCGCGCTCTTCTTCCTCGATCTCGACAACTTCAAGCGCATCAACGACACCTACGGCCACGAGACCGGCGACCTGCTGCTCGGGGCGGTCGCCGAGCGCCTGCGCTACAGCGTGCGCGAGGGCGATACCGTCGGCAGGCAGGGCGGCGACGAGTTCACCCTGCTGCTGCCCGGCATCCGCACGGCCGAGGACGCGGTGGCCATCGCGACCAAGCTGCTCGACAGGCTGGCGCAGCCGCTCGAAGTGGGGGAGCTCTCGCTGTTCGCCGGCGCCTCGATCGGCATCACGCTCTTTCCCGACCACGGCGAAGAGCCGACGACGCTGCTGCGCAAGGCCGATACCGCGATGTACCGCGCCAAGGAGGCCGGACGCGGCGGCGTCGCGGTCTACGACGACGAGATGTCGGATGTGAGCCGGGAGCGCTTCGTCCTCGAGACCGCCCTGCGCGCCGGACTCGAGGAGGAGCACCTCGTCCTCTACTACCAGCCGATCGTCCGCTCCGGGTCCGGAGAGATCGTCGGCGTCGAGGCGCTGGTGCGGTGGTTGCATCCCGAGCGGGGACTCATCCTGCCGGGCAAGTTCCTGCCGCTGATCGAGAGCACGGCGCTTTCGGAACAGCTCAGCCATTGGGTGCTGCGCAAGGCCTGCGCGCAGGTGAAGCTCTGGCGCGAACGCTACCAGCAGGACCTGCTGGTTTCGGTCAACCTCACGGCGCGGGCGTTCGAGAACGCCGACCTTTCGGCGAAGATCGACGAGATCCTGATCGAAACCGGCTTGCCGGCTTCGGCGCTCGAGCTCGAGATCACCGAGACGATGGCCCTGCTGCACTCCGGCGGACCGGTGTCGACGCTCTCCGACCTCCGGCGCCGCGGCGCGCGGGTGGCGGTCGACGACTTCGGCATCGGCTATTCGTCGCTCTCGTATCTGCGCGAGCTGCCGATCGACACGGTGAAGCTCGACTCGTCGTTCATCCGCGAGTTGGGAAGGCGGCGCGAGGATTCGAAGATCGTCGGCGCGGTGATCCAGCTCGCCCACGGCCTCGGCATGGAAGTCGTCGCCGAGGGCGTCGAGGAGGAGGAGCAGATGGTCATCCTCGAGATGCTCTACTGCGACAAGATGCAGGGCTTCCTGTTCAGCCGTCCCCTCGAGGTTCAGGCCTTCGAGAGCCTCATGGACGCATCAGTACCTTTTCGAAGCGCTCCAGCGCCCAGTCGAGCTCCTGCCGCGAGATGACGAGCGGCGGCGACACCCGGATGACATGGGTGTGCGTCTCCTTGCAGAGAATGCCTTCGGCGGCGAGCTGCTCGCAGAATCGGCGGGCGCCGCCCGCTTCGGGCTCGAGCTCGATTCCGATCCACAGGCCGCGGCCGCGAACCTCCCGGATGTGCGGCGAAGCGATCGCCCGCAGACGGTCGAGGGCGTAGGCGCCGAGCGACGCCGAGTTCTCGATCATCCCCTCTTCGACCAGCACCCGCAGAGCTTCGCGCGCGACCGCGGCGCCGAGCGGATTGCCGCCGAAGGTCGAGCCGTGGTCTCCGGGTTTGAAGACGTTCATCAGCGCGCTGTCGGCGAGGATGCCCGAGACCGGATAGAAGCCGCCGGACAGGGCCTTGCCGACGGTGACCAGGTCGGGACGGATGCCGTCGTGCTCGAATGCGAAGAGCCTGCCGGTGCGCCCCAGTCCCGACTGGATCTCGTCGGCGAGGAGGAGAGCCCGGTGGCGGGTGGTGATCTCGCGCAGCTGCGCGAGGTAGCCCGCCGGCGGCACCACGATGCCGGCTTCGCCCTGGATCGGCTCGACGAGCACCGCCACGGTGCGCTCGGTCATCGCCGCGGCGACGGCGGCGGCGTCGCCGAACGGCAGCAGGCGGTAGCCGCCGGCGAACGGCCCGAAGCCCTCGCGATACTGCGCGCTCGAGGAGAAGCCGACGATGGTCGTCGTACGGCCGTGGAAATTGTTGTCGAAGACGAGGATTTCGGCCTCGTCCGCCGGCACCCCCTTCACCGTCTGTCCCCACTTGCGCGCCAGCTTGATCGCCGTCTCGACGGCCTCGGCGCCGCTGTTCATCGGCAGGAAGCGGTCGTAGCCGGTGAGAGCGCTGATCTCCTGGCAGAGCCGTCCGAGCTGATCGTTGCGGAAGGCGCGCGAGCAGAGGGTCAGCCGTTGCGCCTGTTCGGCGAGCGCCCTGACGAGGCGCGGATGGCAGTGTCCCTGGTTGACCGCCGAGTAGGCGGCGAGGAAATCGAGATAGCGCCTGCCCTCGACGTCCCAGACCTGGACGCCCTCGCCGCGAGTGATGACGATCTCGAGCGGGTGGTAGTTGTGGGCGCCGTGGCGCTCTTCGAGCGCGATCAGATCCTGGGAAGAGAGGGCGGCGGGGGGTTCGAGAATGTGGGACATCGGGAGCTCCGGGGTGCCTGCGGGAGGCGCAATTCTACGGCATTGGCTAGGATCCCCGATCATGGCCGGGGCAAGGCGTCTGCCGGCGGGTCAGGTCACGCTGGAGCGAGCGCTGTCGAAGATGGGGCTCGCCTCTCGCAGCGAGGCGCGGCGGTGGATCGGCGAGGGCAGGATCACCGTGGATGGAGCGCCCTGCCTCGACCCCGAGCGCCCGGTGGTGCCCGAGCGCATCCGGCTCGCGATCGACGGGAAACCGGCCGGCCGGGCCGGTTTTCGCTGCCTGATGCTGCACAAGCCGCGTGGGGTTGTCACGACGCGCTCGGACCCCGAAGGGCGTCCGACGGTCTTCGATCTCGTCGCCGAGGAGGGAGTCCATCTCGTCGCCGTCGGCCGGCTCGATCTGGCTACCTCAGGGTTGCTTCTACTGACCAACGACACCCGCCTCGCAGATGTCCTGACCGACCCGGCGAACGCCATTCCGCGCGTCTACCTCGTCACGGTTCGTGGTCTATGGGAGGAACGAAAGAGCCTGCTGGTAAAGGGAGGGGTCGTTGACGCGGCGGAGGTCTTGGCTGCTGCAGAGGTGGTCGTTCGCAAGGTGTCGGGCAGGGAGTCGCACCTCGTCGTGACCCTGGTCGAGGGTAGGAATCGCGAGGTGCGACGGCTCATGAAAGCTGCTGGACATGAAGTGCTGCGGCTGCGGCGGGTCGCCTTCGGCGCTCTCGAGCTCGGTTCGCTCGCGCCACGGCGGTGGCGGGAGGTTCCCTTTAGCGAGCTTTCCGCCGCCTTCGGCGAGGTCGTGTCGGAGATCGGAAAACGAGCATCTTCTTCTCCTTGCTAGGCTGTTCGACGGAGGAGCAATGAGCGAGGAACGGCTTGACCGGTTGCGGCGGCGGATCCGCAATCTCGACGCCGCGATGCTCGGGCTGATGGCCGAGCGCATGGAGCTGGCGCGCGAGGTCGGCAGGGAGAAGGTCGCGTCCGGCATCCCGCTGCGCGATTTCGAGGTCGAGAAGCGCGTCCTGGAGCGGGCAGCGGCGAGCGCCGACACGCTCGGGCTCGCCCCCGAGCTGGCGCGCGGGGTCATGCGGCAGCTGGTGGAAGAGGCCTGCCGGGTGCAGGAGATCGACCACTTCTCGAGCTACTCGGGCGAGGCCGAATCGATCCTCGTCGTCGGCGGCGCGGGGAAGATGGGCCATTGGCTGGTGCGGTTCTTCGAGACGCAGGGGCATCGCGTGCTGGTCTACGACCCGGCGTCGGGACCCGCCGACGTGGAGGCGGTCGCGACGCTCGCCGAGGGGCTCGCCGCCGCGTCGATGGTCTTCGTGGCGGTGCCGCTCGACCGCGTCGCGGCCACCGTCGAGGAGATCGCGGCGGCGGGTTTCTCCGGCGTGCTGTGCGACGTGGCCAGCGTCAAGGAGCATCTGCGGCCGGCGCTCGAAGCGGCGCGCGAGCGCGGCGTGGCGGTCACCAGCATCCATCCCATGTTCGGCGCCGGCGCCCGGACGCTGTCGGACAAGGTCATCTGCCTGTGCGACTGCGGCGTGCCGTCGGCGACCGAGCGCGTCGCCGCCCTCTTCCGCGAGACCGCGGTGACGCTCGTTCCTCTCTCGCTCGAGCGCCACGACGAGATCGCGTCCTACGTCCTGGGCCTGTCGCACTTCCTGAACCTGCTCTTCGCCCGGGTTCTGGCGACGAGCGGCCTGTCGTTCGCCGAGCTGGCGGCGGTCGGATCGACGACGTTCCATTCGCAGTTCGCCACCACGGAGAGCGTCGTGCGGGAGAATCCGCTGCTCTACTACGAAATCCAGAAGGCGAACCGATTCTCGGAGCGGGTCTATCGCGAGCTCGAGCGCGTTGCCGCCGACTGGGTGGGCTGGGTGGAGAAGGGCGAGCCCGGGCCCTTCGCCGAGGCCATGCGGGAGCTCAACCGCTGGCTCGACGCACCTGCCCGGCTCGAGGACCGGGAGAATCCTCCGGGCGTCTAGCGCGTCGGCGCGTTGACGAAATTCGGCTGATAGGCGGCGTCGCGAACCGCGAGCTGCCCTTCGCGCGCCAGGTTGATCGACTCGGCGAGGATTCGCGCCGCCTCGCCGGGAGCGTGGAATCCGGTCGAGTTCTCGGCTTCGACGAAGTCCAGCCGGAACTGCGCCTGACGATGGAGCTTCCGGGCGAGCGCGAGCTCGTCGTCGCTCCGGCCGGCTGCCACCGCCTTGCCGAGGTCGTCGATCAGCGCCACGACGGCGTCCATCGCCTGGTCGCGCAGCTGGTGGGTGCGCTCCTGGATCGCCTCGACGCGCGCCCGGAGCTCTTCCTCCGGCCAGCGGTGGCAGGTCTGGCAGGCCTTGTTGATGTTCAGCAGCGGGCTGCGGACGTGGTGATCGGAGACCTTCTGCGCGCCGACGCGCTCGTAGGGCATGTGGCAGTCGGCGCAGGCGACGCCGGAGCGGGCGTGGATGCCCTGGCTCCACATCTCGAACTCGGGATGCTGCGCCTTGAGCGCCGGCGTGCCGGCGACCTTGTGTGTCCAGTCCTTGTGCCCGACCTCGTCGTAGTAGGCCTGGATCTGTTCCACCTTGAGGCCATTCGCCCAGGGATAGACGAGGCGCTTCTCGGGCCCCTTGAAGTAGTACTCGACGTGGCACTGGCCACAGACGTAGCTGCGCATCTCCTGCCGCGTCGCCATGGTGTTGGGATCGTAGGCGGAAATACCCTGCGAAGCCTTGAGAGCGCGAATGCCCTCGAGGAAACCCGGGCGCGTCACGCGCAGCTGCATCGTCGCCGGATCGTGGCAGTCGATGCAGGCGACCGGGTGCGAGATGAGCTTGCGCGCCTCGGTGTAAGGCATCTGGTTCATCAGCTCGAAGCCCTTGATGAGGTCGCCGCCGCCGAGCTTCTTGTAGGGCAGGTAGACCGAGCCGTGGCAGTGCATGCAGGTGCCGGGTTGTTTGACGACGTGCTGACGCTCGGTGAAGGTCTGGTCGTCGAGCATGTAGGCGTGGCCGCGCTCTTCGCGGAAATCGACCGAGAAGGCGTAGCCGTCCCAGATCGTCTTCAGGCGCGGATCCTCTTCCAGGCGGGATTGGGCCACCACGGAGCGCGGATCGGCGGCGGTGGGTGTGCGCGGCACCGCTTCGCTGCCGCCGAAGCGGGTGCGCACCTGGTCCACGGTGCGGCGGTAGCCGTCGTACTGGAGGGGGAAGTTCTTGCCCCAGATCGCCGGGTCCTCGGTCTCGTCGGTGATCTCGACGACGCGGAAGAACGGGTCCTTGGCCTCCTGCTTGTGCTCGAAGATGTTCACCAGCAATCCGGTGACGACGGCGCCGGCGACGGCGGCGGCGGCGGTCAGCAGGAGGAACCGCCAGCGGCGGACAGGGGTCGTCTTCTCGGGCTTCTGCGGGACGTTCATGGGACTCTCCTCCGGTTCTCCAGGCGCAGGGTACTCGCCGTGTTCGGACCGTCGCTAGTGAAGGTGCCCGACATTGCGGTGGCAGGTCAGGCAGTCGAGGCGCTCGCCGCCGTTGTGGGAGCTGACCGCATCGATGGCATCGACGATCTCCGCGTGGCACTTGCTGCACGAGCGTTGCGCGATGTCGTGATTGCGCTGCTTGATGACGATCGGATCGAGAAAGCGCCCGGTGGTGAAGGCGAGCGAATGATGGAATCCGTTGATCGCCTTGGTCGCGTACTTGGCCAGGAACCCGGGCGGCGTATGGCAGTCGTTGCACACCGCGACCGAGCGGTGGCTCGACCGGCTCCAGCCGGCGTACTGCTCCTCCATGACATGGCAGTTGGCGCAGGCGCGCGGATCGTCGGTCATGTACGAGGCGCCGCGGGCGTAGGCGAACGTGTAGATGCCCACGCCGGCGGCGAGCCCGCAGAGCAGGGCCGCACTCACAGCGCCACGGTGCATTCGGCTCATCGACGGCATCTTAGCCGACCGGTGCGGGGAGCTACCTGACGGCTGTCATACCCGCAAGCGCGGAGGCCCGGGCGACCCTGTCTCTAGGGCCTCGCGGTCCCCGGGGAGGCCGCCGCTCCGAGCTCGCGCGCCCGGGTCAGGAGATCCGCGAACTCAGGCCGATCGCGCAGCGAAGCCAGATCGGCGTCGGTGGCGATCTGCAGCGGCTGCGGCAGGCCGTGGTCGAGGGCCTGACGGAGACTGGCGATCGCCGCCTCCGGCAGGCCCGAGCGCGCCTGAGCGCAGGCGAGGTTGTAGAGCACGAAAGTGTTGTCGGGGAATATCTGGGCGACGAGGGAAAGACCGGGCACGGCACGGCGATACTCCTGCGCGGCGAAGAGGTCCTGCGTCAGGTAGTAGCCGATGTGCACCTGGATCGCCGCCAGGACGCGATTCGCCGCCGCGCCCGCGATTCCGCCTCCTTCCCGGCGATGCAGGGCGTCGTCCACGCCCAGGAGATGCCGGAGCTCGCCGGGGGCGACGGGACTCTCGGAAGTCCGCAGGAGGCCGGACGCCTCACCGATGCGGCGAGACGCCTGACCCTCGTACTTCTCGGCGGCCTTCTCTTCCTTCGCCGCGCTCTTCGCTTCGGCGGACGAGAGCAGGCCCGCGCCTCGCAGCTTCGCCCGATCCAGACTCTCGGGCGGGGCGATTCCCGCGAAGGTCTCGCCGATCCCGGTGAACTTCCTGCCCGCGGCGAGGGCGTCTCCCTTCGCCGCCAGCGCCTCGGCGGCGGCCAACTCCTCGGCGAGCAGGCCCTCGATGCGCGCGGTGTCGCGCGGCGCCTTGCCGTCACGCATCGCCAGCACTTCCAGCCAGCCCACGGCCTGGCGAGCCATTTCCGGGGGGCACCAGGCATGCGGTCCCGGGAAGAACTCGAGTCGGTGCGGCACTCCCGCCTTGGCGGCGAGCCCGTCGAGCTCGCGCGTCGGTTGAAAGTTGAAGTCGCCCTCGCCGGCGGCGGAGAACAGGGCGAACTTCGGCACCAGCGCGAGGTGCTCGGGGGCCGGCCGGCCGCCGATGGAGATCACCCCGGCGAGGTAGTTGCCCTTGAGCCCGACTGTCCAGGCGAGGACCGCGCCGCCGGAGAACCCGCCGGCGTAGATGCGCCGCTCGTCGATCGGCAGCCGTTTCATGACGTCGGGGATCATGGCGTTGATGGCGCGGGCATTGGGCTCGCCCGGGCCGTCGCTCATGGTGTTGTCGGAGCTCGCGAGGACCCAGCCGAACTCGTCGGCGGCGGCGCGGAAGAGCTCCGCCGCGACCTTGCCGCGCGAGCGCGGGTCGAAGAGGATCAGGACCGGCCACTTGCGGGCCGGGCTGAAGCCCTGCGGCAGGTAGAGCTCCCAGGTCTGCGTCGGGTCGGAGAGCGTCGGGATGGCCGAGGTCAGCGAGCCGGGAGCGAGCGTTCCCAGGTAGGTCGGCAGTGCCGGCGGCGCGGAGGATTCGGCGCTCGCCCCGGCGCTGCAGATCAGACCGAGCAGGACCGCGGCGAGGAGGCCGCGGTGGCAGGCCGGCGGCAAGAAGGTCGTGGACATACCGTTCTCCTACGTGCGCCCGGCGATCCGGGTTCTGCCGGGCACCCAGGTGAGGATCCGCGGCTTGCCGGATTCGAAGACGATTTCGGCGACGACCTCGCGTTCGAGCCCGGCGTAGGTCGCTCTCGCAGTGGCCTCCTTGCGGCCGCTGGGAAGGGTCAGAATCCGGCTCTCGAGAGTTCCGCCGCCGAACTCGTGGACGGCGTACCCCCCGGCATCGGGATTGGCGGACAGCGCCGCCAGGGCTTCCTCCAGCGCCGAGTCGGCGAGCGCGGCGAGGCGCATCCGTCGCGCGTCCTCTTTCTGCTCCCGCAGATCGACGGAGAGTGCCACCGAGAGGAGGAGCCCTGCCGTCGTCGCCATGACGAGCATGAAGAGGACCATGAGCAGGGCCGCTCCCCGTTGCGCGCGGTCTTTCGGGTTCGCTTCGCAGCCGACGGTCATGGCAGCACCGTTCCCGAGATGCGGCTGCCGGCGACGACTTCGGCCTGTTCGAGCTCATCGCCGACGCTCTTCCATGCCGCCGTCGCGACCCGGAGCGCGCTGGCCCCGGCGGGCTTGCGACGCGTCAGGTGGACGGCCACCAGGCCCTCGCCGGGCGTCGTCCAGGAGAACTCGATCATGCCGTCGAGCATCGGGCGGGTGCCGAGGAGGTTCCAGGTCGGGTCGTAGGTGCGGCGGACGAGGCGGTTCTCGTCCATCTCCCAGACCTCGATGCGGTCGGGTCGATGGCAGGGGAGTCCGAGGTGGCCGCCGCTCCCCGCCGGCAGGGGCTGCGCGGCGTGCAGGTCCTCGCGCAGCAGGCGCAGGGTGAGCTCGGTGCCTGGCTCGCGCAGCTCGCGGCCGCTGTTCGAGAAGATGCGAAGCGATTCGGCGAGCAGGCCGTTGGTCACCAGCAGCACCAGCAGCAGCACGAGGGTCGAGACGAGGAGCTCGACGAGCGAGAATCCCGATTCCCGCGGGCCGCCGCTCACGGCAGATCCGCGACGTGGACCAGCGCCTGGAGCGAGCGCCGGAAGGGCTGGTTCTGCACGCGATAGGTGGCGACGATGTCCAACGCCCGCGTGTGCGGCACCGGTCCCGCCGAAACGTCGACGGTGAGGGAGACTCCGGTGGCGGCAGTTGGAGGGACGGTCTGGCTCGCGAGCGGCAGCTCGCCGCCGCGCAGTCGCTCGTAGGTGTTCTCGAGCGCTTCGTCGGCGGCGCGTTCGGCCACCAGGCGCTGTCCGATCTTCTGCTGCTGCCAGTACAGCCCGCCCGCCGAGAGCATGAGCACGCCGGCGATCGCCAGCGCCACCAGCACCTCGATCAACGTGAAGCCGCGTTCCCTGGCAGTCACTTCGTCACCGCGGGGAGTCTATTCCCTCAGTGAAAGTCGTGGCTGTGGGCCGCGGTGAGATCGGCGAGTGGCCAGAATTTCTCGGCCTGGAGCGAGACGCTGCCGTCGCGCTGCTGGACGACGCCTTCGATCACCAGGCCGGAGTTGCCGACGATCGTCGCGCGGTGGGCGACGAGCAGCGCCCGCTTGACGATCGCCTGCACCATGCCGGTTTCGTCCTCGAGGGTGACGAAGAGCGTCCCGTTCGCCGTGCCCGGGCGCTGCCGGACGATCACCGCGCCGGCGATCCGGGTGCGCGTGCCCGCGGGAAGGCGTGGCACCTCGACCGCCGTCACCACTCCCCGCCGCCGCAACGCCGGGCGCGCGTAGGCCAGGGGGTGGGCGCCAACGGTGAGGCCGGTGCCGGTGAAGTCGGCCACCGTCTCCTCGTAGGGCGACATCTCCGGCAGCGGGCTCGGCGCCGCCTCCTCGTCGGCCTCGCTGGCCCGTTCCTCGAACAGCACCCCCTTCGGTCGCACTGCCAGCGCCGCCTGCCAGAGCGCCGCACGCCGGGTGAGTCCGAGCGAGGCGAGCGCACCGGTCTCCGACAGCCGGGCCATCTCGTCACCGCGCAGAGTGGCGCGCCGTTTGAGCTCCTCGACGCTGCGAAAAGGTCCCGTCCTGCGCTCGGCGGCGATGCGCTCCGCCGTCTCTCGCCGCAGCCCCGAAACGTAACGCAGCCCGATGCGACAAGCGCCGGCGGCAGCCGGCGCGATTCCCGGTGGACTGCCGGCGGCAGCCGGCGCGGATCCAGGCAAATTGTCGGGAGCAGGCGGTCGCTCCTCCCAGCGGCACCGCCAGTCCGAGGCGTTGACGTCCACCGGCAGGACGCGCACGCCGTGGCGCTGCGCGTCCTTGACCAGCGACGCCGGGTGATAGAAGCCCATCGGCCAGGCGTTCAGCAGGGCGATCAGGAAGGCGGTCGGGTGGTAGCACTTGAGCCAGGCCGAGGCGTAGGCGATGAGGGCGAACGAGGCGGCGTGCGACTCGGGAAAGCCGTAGAGCGCGAACGAGGTGATCGACTGGACGATCTGGTCCTGGTTGGCGCCGGTGATGCCGCGCGCGGCCATGCCGGAGCGCAGCCGCGCCTCGATCGCCTCCATCCGCTCCGCCGAGCGCTTGAAGCCCATCGCCCGCCGGAGCTCCTCCGCTTCGCCGCCGGAGAAGCCCGCCGCGGTCATGGCGATGCGCAGGAGCTGCTCCTGGAAGAGCGGGATGCCGAGGGTGCGCTTGAGGATCGGCTCGAGACAGGGGTCGAAGTAGGTCACCGGCTCGCGCCCGCGGCGGCGCTCGAAGAACGGGTGCACCATGCCGCCGGTGATCGGCCCCGGGCGGATGATCGCCACCTGGATGACGAGATCGTAGAAGCGGGTCGGGGCGTTGCGCGGCAGCGAGGCCATCTGCGCGCGACTCTCGACCTGGAAGACGCCGACCGTGTCGGCTTCGCGCAGCATGGCGTAGACCTGCGGGTCGTCGGCCGGCAGATGGGCGAGATCGACGTTGGTGCGCTCGTGGTCGCGGATGATCGGGATCGCCTCCTCGAGCGCGTTGAGCATCCCCAGCCCGAGGAGGTCCACCTTGATGATCCCGAGGTCGGCGCAGTCGTCCTTGTCCCACTGCACGATGGTGCGCCCCGGCATCGCTGCCGGCTCGAGCGGCACCACTTCGTCGAGCCGGCCGGCCGCGATCACCATGCCGCCGGAGTGCTGCCCGAGGTGGCGCGGCAGGTTCTGGATCTTCCGCCAGTAGAGGCCGAACAGGCGGTTGCGCGGCTCCTCCGGATCGAACCCGGCGGTCGCGAGCTCGCGCTCGAAATGCTTGGGGTCGCCGCGCTCGAGGTCGTAGCGGAAGTGGCCGAGCTGCTTGGCCAGCCGGTCCTCCTGCTCGCGCGAGTAGCCGAGCGCCTTCGCCACCTCCCGCGCCGCCGAGCGGTCGCGGTAGGTGATGACGTTGGCGGTCATCGCTGCGCCGCCTCCTCCAGCCTCCGAACCGTAGCGCCTGTAGACGTATTGGATGACCTTCTCGCGCGGGTCGCCCGAGGGCAGGTCGAGGTCGATGTCGGGCCACTCGCCGCGCTCCTCGGAGAGGAAGCGCTCGAACAGCAGCTCCATCTTCACCGGATCGATGGCGGTGATGCCCAGGGCATAGCAAACCGCGCTGTTGGCCGCCGAGCCGCGCCCCTGGCAGAGGATCCGCTCGCGGCGGCAGAACTCGACGATGTCCCAGACGATGAGGAAGTAGCCGTCGAGGCCGAGCTTCTCGATCATCGCCAGCTCCCTGGCGAGCTGCGCCTGGGCGCGCGCCGAGAGCGGGCGGAAACGGGCCCGGGCGCGGTTCCAGGTGATCTGCCGGAGGTAGGAGGAGGGCGTCTCGCCGGGTGGCAGGGGGAAGTCGGGGAAGCGGTAGCCCAGGTCGGCGAGGGTGAAGTCGAGCTGCTGCGCTAGCTCGTGGGCGTGGGTCACCGCCTGCGGCAGGTCGACGAAGCGGCGCGCCATCTCGGCGGCGGGCAGAAGGTGACGCTCGCGCTGCGCCGCGAGCAGCGAGCCCGCCGTGTCGAGCGTCGCGTGATGGCGGATGGCGGTCAGGATGTCGTGCAGCGGCTTGTCCTCGCGCCGGGCGTAGCGCACGCCGTTGGTGGCGACGAGCGGCAGGCGGAGCCGCGCGGCGAGGTCGGCCGCCGCCTGGTTGCGGCGCTCCTCCTCGCGCCGGCCGTGGCGTTGCAGCTCGACGTGCACGCGCCCGGGAAAGTGGTGCGCCAGCCGCTCCAGCAGGCCGCGGGCGCCGTCGGCACCGCCGACTCCGCCGGCGGCGAGCGCGGCGGCGAGCGGTCCTTCGTCGCCGCCGGTGAGCACGTGCAATCCGGCGGAGTGGGCCGCGATCTCCTCCCAGGTCGCGGCGGCGGTCCCTTTGGGCTTGCCGCGGGCCGCCGCGGTGAGCAGCCTGCAGAGGTTCCGGTAGCCGGCGGGCGACTCGACGAGCAGTGTGAGGCGGCTGGCGGGCAGCTCGCCGAGGACGACCTCGGCTCCGACCAGGGCGCGCAGGCCGGCGGCGCGGGCCGCTTTGTAGAACCGGGGAGCGCCGGACACCCCGTTGCGGTCGACCAGGGCGATCGCCGGCAGGCCGAGCTCGGCGGCGCGGGCCACCAGATCCTCGGGCAGCGAGGCGCCGTCGAGGAACGAGAACGCCGAGGCGACGCGCAGCTCGGCGTAGGGGAGGGGCGCGGACCCGGTGGTGCGGCGGTAGGTGCGCTCGAGCAGCTTCTCCTTGCGCGCGCCGGGCGACAGATACGGCCTCCCGCCCCCCATGTGGAGATTGCGCGCGATGTCGTCCTTTCCTCGTCCCGCCATGCAGAGAAGATAGCGTAATCAAAGCGTAAAAAGTCCAGCCCCTGTGCTGGGCGAGGGGAGCTATGGCAGCATCCCCGGGTCCCGAAGCGCGAAAGGCCCGGTAAAGGAATGACGAGGAAGATGCGTCGGCCGCTGGTCCGGTTTGCAGGGATTCTGCTGCTCGTCCTCTTTCCCGCGAGTCCATCCCCGGCGAAGAACAAGAAGGTGGACACCTGGAACGCACGCATGCAGGAGACGGTGCAACTGCTGCGTGCCGGCAATCCGACCCAGGCCCGGGCGACCATCGGTCCGGTTCTCGAAGAGATGACGGAGGAGGTCAATCCCGGCAAGCAGGCGGGGCACGCCTTCGCGCTGGCGCTCACCCTCCGCGCCCTCACCGAGGCCGGAGGCGGAAACGAACGAGGCGCGACGTGGGACTGGCATGTCGCGCAGCAGCTGGACCCTGCCCTCGAGGCCTGGGATCTGCAGGAATTCGGTGCGGCAGGCGAGGTCCTGGCGCGACACCGTCTTTCGGGCGACCCGGTGCCGCCAGCCCTGACCCCCGAGGAGCTGAAATCCGCCGGAGGGCAACCGCCGAAGCACCTCAGCCACGGTCGCGCATTGACCTACCCGGAGAAGAGCCGCCTGCGGCGATGGGAGGGATCGATTCTCGTCCGGGTGCGGATCGACGAGAACGGCATTCCGAACTATCCGCGCATCGTCTGGAACTCCCACGAGATCGCCGCTGTCCTGGCAGCCTGCGAATTCTCGCGCGAGCTCGTCTTCACTCCCGCGACCGCAAACGGGAGCGCGGTCGCCGTCCTTTCGGAGCAGAAGACGAGCTACCGAATCGAGTCCGGGCGCTAGTTGGGGGCGCTCGTCGCTCCCGACCAGGTCTCGTTCTCGAGATCTTCGGCGATGCGAACGGTGTGGCCGGACCCGGCCGTGGGCGCGTCGGCACAGAGGCCTTCAGCGCTGCGCTCGAGTTGCACCGGCTGCCCGGTGACGATCTCGACCTGACCGTTCTTCTCCGTCGCCGTGGAGAGGCGGACCCAGCGCTTGTCCCCCTCGCCCGGGAAGCAGACCCGGCTCGTCCCGTCGCTCCACTGAATCGCGCCGGTCGCCGCGGCCTGGGGTGCCGCGTCGCCGGCGAGCATTCGGCGCAGGCGCGCGGCGGCGACTTCGGGCGGAGTGGAGGAGCGCAGCCAGCGCGGGGCGGGGAGCGTACGTCCGTCGCCCCCCTTCCACCGCACCTCGAGTGGCAGCAGGCGACCCGGAGGCGGGAAAGGTGAGCGATAGGTGAACTGCCGACGGTCCAGCAGATCGGCGAGGATGCCCTTGAGGCGTCCGGTTTCGCCGACCAGTGCGCCGGAGCTGCCGCGCGCCAGCTCCGCGTACGGAATCAGGGAGAAGTCGGTGAGCGTGTCCACCCGGGCCGAGGTCGCCGGATCCGCCGGTTCCCCCTTGCCGGAAATCGAGACGATCGGCACGGTGGTGCGCTGGTCGCCGCCGCCACCCATCGAGACCTGCGTCCGCCGCTCGGCCGCCGACGGCTCGGACACGTCGCGCGGCGCGCGCAGAGCCAACGGCACGGTCACCCAGCCGTAGCCAGCGAGCACCCGCGCCGTCTCCCTGAGGGGCTGGAACTCCGGCCGGTCGTTGGCGTCCGCGGCAGCGGGTGACGGCGTCTTCGTCAGCCGGGAGAGTCCCGCGGCATCGAGCGGCCAGGAGCCGACCGGCAGCAGCAGGGCGCGCGCGCCGCCGCCGCCGCGGGCCGCGATCTCGAGGGTCAGGCGGTCCAGTTGCGCGAGCCGGTCCGCCGTCGCCGCCGCCAGGGTGCTCTCGGCCGGCGCCGGTTCGCGGGCCGCCGAGAGGGCGATCTGGTCGAGCTGCTGACGGAGTGCCTCGGCAGACCCGGTCGTGAGGAGCGTTCGCGGCCGGGGGTCGGCGACCACGATCTCGGCCAGTCCGCCGGCGATCAGGCGCTCGGCCTGACCGGCGAGCTCGAGTGCCGCGCGTTGCCGCGCCTCCGGTCCGGCGAGCACCGCATCGAAATAGAGCACGAAGATCCAGTCCTGCGGTTTGGCCGCCCCGAGCGCGGTGAGGGGATAGTCGACGCCGTCCTCGATGACGATGAAGTCTTCCCGCCCCTTCTTGCCGATCGACTCGAACGTGGGCAGCGCCGCGAGGTCGACCCGCACCTCGACCTCGCGCACCTCGATGGTCTCCGCGAACGGCGGAGTGTCCGGCTGCTGCTTCGCCGGATTCCCGCTGGCGGGAGTCTGGGCGGCGAGCGACAGGGGGAGCGACACGGCGAGCAGCAGCGAGAGGCGCGAGAGCGGAAGCGGTCGGAAGCGGCGCATGGGGAGACTCCGGAGCAAGAGGGATGCCCGCCTCAGTGGGAGAGCAGCAGGGGGCAGGGGGAGAGCTGGAGGAGCTTCTCGGCGACGCTGCCGAGCAGCAGGTCGCGCAGAGGCCCGCTGCCACGCCGGCCGGCGCACATCAGATCGCTGCCCGAGCTCGCTGCGAGCTCCAGCAGGGCGGCCGCGGCATCCCCCTCGCTGGTGTGCATCTCGAGCTCGCTCGGCTCGACGCCGGCCGTTCGGGCGAAGGCGGCGAGCTCCACGCCGTCCAGGCCGCCGGCGCGATCGCGCACGCTGGCGAGCAGAAGGCTGGCGGCGGGGAACAGGCTGCGGGCGGCGGCGAGGGCGGAGCGGCTCCCGGCCGAGCCGTCGACGCTCACCAGGATCTTCGTCGGCGGGCTGGTTCGGACCGCGCCGCGAATCACCGCGACCGGAATCCGGGCCTCGCGCGACACCCGGCTGCTGGTCGAGCCGATGAGCATCCGGTGGGCCCGCCCGCCGTGCTGGCCGACGACGAGGAGCGCCGCGCCGAGCTCGTTCGCCTGCTCGAGCAGCGTGTCGGCGGGAAGCCATCGGCGGACATGCACCTCCGCCGCGACCCCGGCGGCGGCGAGCTCGGCGCGAGCGGCCTCGAGCTGCTCGCGGATCTGCCGCTCGGCGGCGGCGAAGATCTCCTCGGCCGACAGGTCGAGCGAGTGCATCGGCACCGCCGGCAGGGCGAGGGCGTGCGTCAGATGGAGGACGGTGCCGGGCGAGTCGAGGGCGAGCCCGCGGGCCCATCGCGTGGCGCGGTGACCGTCCTCCCGGCCGTCGAACCCGATCACGATGTAGCGAAGTGAGCGCAGGGGGGAGCCTCCGATTTCATGGTAGCAGAATGACCCTTACTGGGTTACGATCCGCGCCAGCGAAATTTTCGATCTTGGGACCGCCTGGAGCGGCCCCACCATGCACGAGGGAGGAAGACATGGATCAGAAGCGCTTGTGGTCAGCCGTCATCGCCACGCTGACGTTGGCGGCCGGGCCGGCGATGGCCCAGCAGGAAGAAGCTCCGCCGGCCGAGGAACCGGAACAGTTGGTCGAGGAAGTCATCGTCATCACGGCGTCGCGTACCGAGCAGTCCCTGAACGAGGCGCCGGCCGCGGTCTCCGTGCTGACGGCCAAGGACATCGAAGCGATTCCCGCCGACAACTACGGTTCCCTGCTGCGCAACGTTCCCGGCCTGAACGTGTCGCAGACCAGCGCCCGCGACATCAACATGACGTCGCGCGGCTCGACGAACACCCTTTCGACCTCGCAGCTGGTCCTCGTCGACGGCCGCTCGCTCTACCTCGACTTCTTCGGCTTCGTGATGTGGGACTTCCTGCCGGTCAACACCGCCGAGATCAAGCAGATCGAAGCGGTGCGCGGACCGGGCAGCGCGGTCTGGGGTGCGAACGCCATGACCGGCGTCGTCAACCTGATCACCAAGCGGCCGAAGGAGATGGTCGGCACCAGCATCCTCTTCGGTGGCGGTGAGCTCGGCACGCTCTACGGCAGCCTCTCGCACGCCGGAGTCTCGGACAACTTCGGCTACAAGGTCTCGGCCGGCTACTACGAGCAGGATCCGTACGAGCGGCCGGTGATCCCCGGGGTGCAGAACTTCCCCAACTCCGGCACCGCCCAGCCCAAGGGCGAAGTGCGGCTCGACTGGGATCTCGCCGACGACAGCGTCTTCTCGGTCGGCGGCGGCTACGCCGGCACCGACGGCATCATTCACACCGGCATCGGACCGTTCGACATCAAGAAGGGTTCCGATCTGACCTACGGCAAGCTCGACTGGAACAAGGCGGCGTTCCGCGTCGGCTTCTTCGCCAACTTCCTCCAGGCCGACTCGACGAACCTGGTGAGCGTCGGCACCGACGGCCAGCCGCTCGGATTCGCCTTCAACACCGACACCTACAACCTCGACGCCTCGAACACCACCGTCGCCGGCGCCCACAACATCTTCACCTACGGCGCCAACTATCGCGACAGCAAGTTCGATCTCGAGATCGCGCCCGAGGGCACCAAGAAGCAGGAGTACGGCGTGTTCCTGCAGGACGAGATTCTGCTCGGCGACAAGGTGCGCTGGGTGATCGGCGGGCGTTACGACGACATCGATCCGATCGATGGCGTCTTCACGCCGCGGACGAGCCTGCTGTTCGCGCCGAACACGCACCACACCTTCCGGGTCTCCTACAACGAGGCGTTCCGCACCCCGTCGGCGATCAACAGCTATCTCGACGCGACGATCCTCGTCGGATCCGCGCCGCTCCTGCTGCCGGCGACCGCGGTCGGCAACGCCGACCTCGTCGAGGAGCACCTGACCGCCTACGAGATCGGCTATGTCGGTTCGTTCGACAACGGCGTCACCATGACGATCGCGGCCTATCGCAACAAGACCGAGGACTCGATCGACTTCTACACCTCGGCGTACTACGGCCCGGGCAACCTGCCGCTCGGCCTGATTCCGCCGCCGCTGCCGCCGACCCTGGCGTTCTGCTTCCTCTTCCGGCCCGGCACCGGACCGGCGACCTGCCCCAACCGCGGTCTCGCCGGCCTGATCCCGTCGGACTTCAGCTACCGCAACATCGGCGAGACGACCGACCAGGGCGTCGAGCTCACGTTCCAGCAGCGCATCGGCACCGCCTGGTCCTGGTTCGTGAACGGTTCGTGGCAGGACACGCCCGAGTTCAAGGGCATCGAAGACGCCGAGATCTCGCAGAACCGTCCGCCGGAGTACCGCGCCAACCTCGGGCTGTCCTTCGACAACGGCGGCTTCTTCCTCAACACCAACATCAACTACCAGGACGAGGCCTACTGGGCCGACGTGCCGCTCGCCGTCGGCACGACCGATGCCTTCACCCAGGTCAACATGGCGGTCGGCTTCCGTCTCCTCGACGAGCGCATGACGCTGCAGGTCATCGGCTCGAACATCTTCGACGAGGACATCCAGCAGCACTATTACGGCGACATCCTGTCGCGCAAGATCACCGGCCAGATCGGCTTCCGCTTCTGATCTGACCGGCAGGTGACGGGCTTCAGGGGCTGGAATCCTCACGGGTTCCAGCCCTTTCGTTTTCGCTCCCTGCCGCCCCGCCGATGAACCGGATCCCGCTCTCCGCCAAGGTCTTCTACTCCGTCTGGATGGCGGTCTGGGTGCCGGTCTACTGGCAGCAGAACGGACCGGCGAATTTCCTCTGGCTGTGCGATTTCGCCAACTGGATGGTCTTCCTGGCGATCTGGACGGAGAGCGCGCTGCTCGCCTCGTCGCAGCTCGCCGGAATCTTCCTCATCCAGCTGGTCTGGGCGGTGGATTTCGCCTCGGGCCTCCTCTTCGGGCGCCATCCGGTGGGTGGCACCGAGTACATGTTCGATTCCGCGACCCCACTCTGGCTGCGCGGACTCTCGCTGTTTCACCTGTGGACGGTGCCGCTCCTGGTCTGGCTGGTGCGCCAGATCGGCTACGACCGGCGCGGCTGGCAGGTGCAGACGGCGATCGCCGGCGTGCTCTTCCCGTTGGGCGTCGTCGCCGGGACGCGCGAGCAGAACCTGAACTGGATCTACGCCCCCTTCGGCCTGACACAGACGGCGCTCGAGCCGCTGCTGTTCGCCGTCGTGGCGGTGCCGATCGCGGCGCTGCTCCTCTTCCTTCCGGGAGACTGGATCGCGCGCCGTTTCCTCGTCCGCTGAGCGCCGTGCGCGACGGCTCGCCGGCCGCGATCAGGGGTGATTGAGCAGCGTCCGCCAGACGGTACCGGCGTCCACCGGGCGGCTGAAGTGAAAGCCCTGGACGAACTCGCAGTCCATCGCCGAAAGCTGCTCGCGCTGGTCGGGCGTCTCGACGCCCTCGGCGACGACCGCCAGGCCCAGCCCGGCCGCGAGGCGCACGATGTTGCGCACCACCTCGCTGCCGTCGGTGCCGCCGCCGCCGTGAGTCATGTTGTGGATGAACGAGCGGTCGATCTTGAGGACGTCGACGTTGAGGCTGGTGAGGTACGAGAGCGACGAATAGCCGGTGCCGAAGTCGTCGATGCAGACGCCGATACCCAGCGCCCGGAGCTCCTTCAGCATGGCGTTCGCCGCCTGCGGATTGTGCACCAGGATGCCCTCGGTCAGCTCGAGCTTCAGTAGCCGTGGCGGCAGACCGGTGCGCTCGAGCAGCGTCACGATGTCGCGCACCAGGTGGAGCTGGGCGAAGAGCTTGGGAGAGAGATTGACGCTCATCGTCAGCTCCGACCAGGCGGGATCGTCCTCGCGCCAGACGCGCAGCTGCCGGCAGGCCTCTTCGAGCACCCACATGCCGAGCGGCACGATGATGCCGGTCTCCTCGGCGGCGCCGATGAATCGCGCCGGTTCGACCAGTCCGCGTTCCGGATGGTGCCAGCGCACCAGTGCTTCGAAACCGGTGATCGTGCCGGTGCGCAGGGTCAGGATGGGCTGGTAGTAGACCTCGAACTCCTGGCGCTCGACGGCGCGCCGGAGGTCGTTCTCGAGTTGGAGCTGCGCCATCACCTCGCTGCGCATCTCGCCGGTGAATACCTGGGAGCGTCCGCGTCCGGCGATCTTGGCGCGATACATCGCGGTGTCGGCGTCGCGCAGGAGCCCCGCGAGGTCATGACTCTCCGAGCTTCCCAGCGCGATGCCGATCGAGACCGTCACGAAGAGCTCGTGATCGGCGACCACGAACGGCTGGGTGAAGGCCGAGTGGATGCGGCCCGCCACTTCGGTGGACTCGTCGAACTCGCCGATCTCCTCGAGGAGCACGGCGAACTCGTCGCCGCCGAGGCGGGCCACGGTGTCGCCAGGCCGGATGCACGATTCGATGCGGCCGGCGACCGCCACCAACAGTTGATCGCCGACCGGGTGACCGAGACTGTCGTTGACGACCTTGAACCGGTCGAGGTCGAGGAAGAGGACGGCGAAGAGGTTGCGTCCGCCGCGCCGCGCGCGCGCCCGGGCGCGCTCGAGCCGGTCGAGGAAGAGGGCGCGATTCGGCAGTCCGGTGAGCGGATCGTGCACCTTGCGGTCGGTGATGTCGGTCTGCGAGCCGGCGAGGCGGCAGGGAGTGCCGTCCTTGCCCTGGAGCGCTACGCCGCGCGCCAGCATCCAGCGATAGTTGCCGTCATGATGCTCGAGCCGGTGCTCGTCCTCGAACATCTCGGTCGCCCCGGACAGGTGGCGCTCGAGGCGGGCGCGCAAGCCGGGCAGGTCCTCCGGATGCACGCGCGAGAACCAGGCGTCGGGCGTCGGCGGGATCTCCTCCTCTTCGAAGCCGAGCATCGACTTCCAGCGTGTCGAGTAGTGGATCCGGTCGGTCGCCAGGTCCCAGTCCCAGATGCCGTCGTTGGCGCCGCGCACCGCGAGGCTGTAGCGCTCCTCGCTGGCGCGCAACGCCTCCTCGGCCCGGCGGCGTTCGCTGATGTCCTGACAGACCGCGACCACCCCGGCCGGGTCGTTCTGATCGTCCAGGACGAGGTCGAAGAGAACTTCGACCGGAAACGTCGAGCCGTCGGCGCGCGCCGTCTCGCCCTCGCGGCGCAGGCGCCGCAGTCCGGCGAGGTTGCGGAAGTCGAGGTCGCGGAGCTCGGCGGGCAGGAAGCTCGCGAGCGGCCGGCCGAGGAGGCTCTCGCTGCCGGCGCCGTACATCTCGCCGAGCGCGGGGTTGGCCCAGCGCACCGCGAGGTCGCGATCGGTGATGGCGACGGCGACCTGGGCGGTCTCGAGGGCCTTCTCGAGCTGGCGCAGGCGGTCGCGTGCATGGCGGACTTCGGAGAGGTCGCGGATCAGCACCAGGACGCGGCGGTCGCGACCGCCGATCGCCGTCACCTGGACGACGCCGACGGGGAAGGTCGTGCCGTCCTTGCGGTAGGCCTCTACCGGACGAAGCCGCGCATGCTCGCGGCGCTCGGCGGCGCCGGCGTCGGTCTGCAGCTCGCTGAGCTCGAAGGAGATGAGGAGCTGGAGTTTCTTGCGCTTGAGCTCGGCGGCGGAATAGCCCCAGAGAGTCTCGACCCTGGAGCTGGTCCAGAGGATGGTCCCCTCCGCGTCGGTCACGACGGCGGCGTCGTCGAGCGCCTGGAGGACCTCTTCCGGCAGGTTGGCGAGGTCGCTCACCATCTGCCGGCAACGTATCACAGCGTCCGCGGACCGGGGATGAGGTGCGGCGCCCTCGCGGCGGTCTCCGGCCGGTGCTGGGGAGCTCAGTCGTAGACGCCGTCGGCGGACCATTCGCCGGACGCGACGTCGCGGTAGATGCGGAAGAGGCCGGCGGCGTCGAGCTCGACGTCCCAGTACTCGCGCGCCACCGGAGCCTCGCTCCACCAGCCCTCTTCGAGTCGCCAGGGACCGGAGGCGACGCGCACCGCGCCGGTGATGGCCGGGCGCTTGTCGTTCGCCTCGCTGGCGAGGCTCTGGACGTGGGTCGGGGTGGGCTCGCGGTCGGCGGCGCGGGGCTCGACCAGCACCTCGAGGGCGATCGGCGGCCGCAGGGTACGCACCGCGAGCAGGCCCTTGCCGGAGGCGGCTACGGGCGGTGCCGGACCGGGACGCGAGAAGCTGCGGCAGACGAGCGGCGCGGCCGGTGGCGCGAACGGCACCAGCGCAAGCCGTTCCGGCCGGTGACCGTCGACCGGGCGCGGCGAGCCGACGCGGTCGGGACCGAGCAGGGCGAAGAGGCGGGCGAGCGTCGTCGCCAGGCGCTCGGGCGAGAGCGCCGGCGGGCCGAAGAGCGTGCCCTGCTCGGGGCGCGTGCGGTCGGGGGTGGCGACAAAGAGAAAGGCCGCCACGGCGGCTCCCGGCGGGCGAGCCTCGAGCTCGAGCCGGACGAGGGTGAGGAGCGTCTTCGTGTCGCGGGTCGGGGCGGGCAGGTCCCAGGCACGCGCGTCGCGCCCTTCGGGTTCGAGGGTGAGCTCGAGGGCGAGACGGGTGCAGCCCAGGCCGCGGATCTCGAGCCGCCGCGAGATCCGGTCGAGCGCCGCATGGGCGAGGAAGAGGAACGGCTCGAGCGCCACCAGCGGCCACTCGAGCTCGCTGCCTTCGGCAAGATCGAGCGGCGGCTCGCGCGGCAGCAGCGGTCGGGGATCGACGCCGCGGGCGACAGTGTGGAGCTCCGCTCCTTCGGGCCCCAGACGGCTCACCACCTCGGCGGCGGGGAGGCGGGCGAACTCGCCGATCGATGTCAGGCCCCAGCGGGCGAGGGTCTCCCCGAGCCGCAGCTCCGGCGCGAGGCGCGCCAACGGCAGCGGGGCGAGGAATCCGGCCTCCTGGCCGGTCGTCACGATGCGGGGTTCCTGGTCGTCGGCCGTCTGCGCGGCCACCTGCGCGGCGAGCTTGCTGCCGGCGATGCCGACCCGCGCCGGGAGTCCGGCGCGTCGGGCGGTGGCGGCGAGCGCGCGGCCGAGCTCGCGCTCGGGCGTCCAGTCCGGCGCAGCGGGGGAGGCGGGGCGGAAACGTCCGGCGAGGCCATCGGCGTCGAGGAAGAGGATCCCCGGGGCGGCGATCTCGACGCGCGGCGAGAAGCGCTCGGCGATCTCGGCGAGCGCCTCCTGCGCGGCGCGTTCACAGGCGGCATCGCGATTCCTCGCAGCCAGTTTCGGCACCAGGGCCCGCGCCTGGGCGAGGGTCATGCCGGCGATGACACCGAGACGGCGGGCGGTGCGCGTGGCGGCGACGATCTGCGCCGCAGCGCCGTTGCCGGCGGTGACGGCGAGGGCCTCCCCGGCGAGCTCGGGTTCGGCCCGCAGGCGCGCGGCGAGCGGGAAGAGCGGCACCCAGAGACAGGCGAGCCGGCTCATGCCGGCAGCGCCAGGCGAAGAGTTTGCGCCTGCGGGGCGAGGAGGCGATGGGCTTTGGTCAGCGTCAGCCGTCCGTCGGTCCCCTCGAGGAGGCGCTGGGCGGCGCCGCTGCCGCTCCACTGGACGCGGCCGCGGGTGAGCTCGAGCACCGTCGAGGCGGCCGGTCCGGCGACCCGGTACGGCGAGGCGACGACGAGCAGGGTGCCGTGCTGGCGGGCGCTTCTCGCCAGGCGGAGCCACATCGCCTCGGCCCCCCTTCCCCCCGGCAGCGGCGGCAGGCCGAGGTCGAGCACGACGAGAGGCAGTCCGCCGGTGAGCGCCGCTTCGGCCGCGGCCAGGGCCTCGCGCACGGCGCGCGGCCGGACCCAGAGGAGGCGTGGCCAGACGATGCCGGCGGGAGCGGCGGATTGAGGGTCGAGGGCGTCTCCGAGGTCGATCAGCGCGGCGTTCTCGCCCGCCGACGTCGCCGCCGCGAGCAGCATGAGGGCCCAGGCGAAGCGGCCGCTGGAGCGCCCGGCGGTGAGCTCCACCAGCTCGCCGCGCGGCAGGCCTCCCGGCAGGAGGTGGGCGAGACCCGGGAGCGCCGTGCTCCAGGGCGCCGCCAGCGGCTCGTCGTGGAGTGCCGCCGAAGCGAGCTCGCGGCCGCTGCGCAGGCGGCCGGCCAGGGGGCCTGCCAGGCTCTGCAGCACGGCGGGCAGCCGGGCGGGAAGGGGCGGGGGGGCGGACGCTGCGGCCATCGGGATCGTTGCCGGCGCGGGGGCGTCGGGGAGCGATCATGAGGCGTAAAGAAGGCGTAAGTCAAGAGCGAAAACCGGCTCGCCGCAACCCCCGCTGCGGGGCGCTTCAGCGGCTGCGTTTGCGCAGCTGGGCGGTGGGGCGGGGGGGCAGATTGTGCTCGGCGGCGTGCTCGAGAAGGTACTCCTGCACGCCGTGCTTGCCCAGGTGGCTGCGCGGCGCGACCAGGCCGGGATGGAGCTTCTCGACCTCGGCGTGCGGCAGGCGGGGGGCGGCGACCAGGGCCGTCGAGAGGATCTCCTCCGACAGGGTCCCCGGCTCGACGATCCGGTAGACGCAGGGGCGCTCCGGCATCTCCGCGCCGACCCGCACCAGCATGTGGAGCGCCCCTCCCGGAGTCAGGCGCTCCGTGATCCGCCGGGCGAGCGCGAGCCCGCGCGCGCGGCGGTAGTAGTTAGGCAGATAACAGGCGAGGATTAGATCGAAGCGCGCGCCCGCGTGGAACGGCAGCAGGTGGGGCAGGCGGCGCTCCCATAGCGCCGGGATGGCGTCACGCGCCTCCTCCTCGTCGACCGTGCGGTCGAAGTCGGCGATCCGCAGATGGACGCCGAGCGGATGGAAGAAGGCGACGTTGGCGGCGAGCGCCCGGCCGAGGTCGAGCACCGAGGCGCCCGGGCGCGGCAGGTGCTCGATCGCCGACTTCAATCCCGGAG
>CAZQTL010000006.1:0-29458 GCA_964595975.1 uncultured Thermoanaerobaculia bacterium
GGCGTCCCCGCCGGCGGTCGGCGGCCGCGGCGCGGCGGCGCCGGAGAGCCGCCCAGGCGGCGCCGAGCCGGCGTTGGATGCGGCGGGGGAGCAGGCCGCGATCGCGGTTCCGGACCACCAGCAGCGCCAGTCCGGCGAACAGCAGCAGCAGGTCGGGGAGCCAGATGGCGACGCCCGGGGAGAGCTTCCCGAGCCGGGCGGCGTCCTCGCCCTGGGAGAGCATGACGTAGTAGAGGACGATGATGCCGATCGAGATGGCGAAGCCGGAGGACCTGCCGCCGTGCCGGTTGGTGAAGCCGAGGGGGAGCGAGAGCAGCCCCATGACCAGGCAGGCGGCGGGGATGGCGAACATCTTGTGCACGCCGACCCGGGCGATGCGCCGCTGCTCGGGGGTGGCCGCGATGTCGCGCGCGAGCTTGCGGAGCTCGCCGAGCTCGAGCTCCCGCGGGCCGCGGCGGGTGGCCATGCGCGCCCGCTCGGTGGACAGGAACCGGTCGCGCAGGACGATGCGCAGGGTCTCGTGCCGGCTGGTCTCGTACCGCTTCGGCGAATGGAAGTCGAAGCTGTGCTTGATCGCATCGGCGAGCTGCAGCACGACGCGCTCGCCGTCGTCCTCGACCACCAGGCGGCCGCGCCGGGCGACGATGACCTCCTGGCGCTCGCTCGGCACGGCGTCGGCAAGGAAGACCCCCTTCCAGTCCTCGCCGCGCGGGGAGGTCTCGAAGATGTACAGGACCTTGCCCTGCCACTCGTTGTAGAAGACCCGGGGCTCCACCTGCTGCGCCACGGTCCGGGTGAGGATGTCGAGATAGAGCCGCGAGACCGCCCGGTTCCCCTGCGGCAGGAGGTAGATCATCAGCAGGCCGGTGACCAGGGTGAGGCCGGCGGAGAGGATGAGGACCGGGCGGAGAAGGCGGTAGATGCTCATCCCGGTCGAGCGCAGGGCGACCAATTCGCTGTCCGAGGCCAGCCGTCCGATACCCACCAGCACGCCGAGCAGGAGCGCCATCGGAATCGTCAGGACGACGATATTGGGCAGGGAATAGAACACCAGCCGGCCGACGATCGCCGCCGGCAAACCGCGCCGGATGATCATCTCCGCCGAGCTGAAGAGGAACTGGAGCAGCAGAATGAACGTGTAGACTAGAAACCCGAGCCCCAGAGGACCGAGGATCTCCCCGAGAACGTACCGGTCGAGCCGGGAAAGCAGAGGTTTCACCGCATGAGCGTATCGCAGCCCCTCGCCGGACGGACGCCCGGATCGGTGGTCCTGGAGCGCACCTACGCCTTTTCTTCGAGTCATCGTTATCACCGCCCGGCGTGGAGCGAAGAGGAGAACCGCGCCGCCTTCGGTCGCTGCGCCAACGCACCCGCGCACGGCCACAACTATCGGCTGACGATCGAGGTCTCCGGGCCGGTCGATCCCAAGACGGGCTTCGCGGCGAACCTGCCGGCGCTCGACCGGTTGGTGCGCTCAGCCGTCGTCGACCGCCTCGATCACGCGCACATCAACGACGCCGTGCCGGAGTTCGCCCCGGGTGGAGAGATCCCGACGACCGAGAATCTGGTCCTTTGGATCGCCAGCGAGCTCGCCGCCGGTCTGCCGGCAGCGAACCGACTCGAGAGCGTCCGCCTGGCCGAAGACGATCGGCTGGCGTCGAAGTGGACCCGCCACGCCGGCTAGGCCCGGCCGGCCGCGACCGCACGGCAAGAGCACCAAAAGCAAAAGACCGGCAAAAGCAAAAGACCGGCAAAAGCAAAAGACCGGCAAAAGCAAAAGACCAGTAGAGGGGTTGCCGGGTGGGGCCTCGTTGGGATGAGCTCGGGAGGGCGGCGAGCGCGGCCAGGGAGTGGCGTTTCAGCGCCCTACATAACGTCCGATAAGATACATTATGTAAACCTGCTGCCACGGATGGCTGCTCGACCAGGCGGATTCGCGGCAGGTTTTACATAATGTCCCACGCCGGTTGGACCAACTCTTCTCTGGCTGATCGGATACTCGGTTCGTCACCGAGAGGTCTCTCGGGCGCTCCCTGTGTCGAAACGCTTCTAGGAAGAAAGGCTTTGCCCTTCGGGCGGGTCCGCGATTCAGGCTTCGGGGGTGTTGCGGATCTCTTCGAGGATCTGCTCCAGGGCGCGGATGAGGTCGGACTTCTCGACCGTCGACTGGCGGAACTGGAGCTGCAGCTGGAACGACTTGTCCGGTGCACGGAACTTGAAGGCGAAGGGACGCTTGCGGGCGGTCCCGCCGCGGGCAGCCGGGCCCTTGCGGACTTCGGTGCGCAGGTCGTCGCGACTCAGCCCTTCCCTGCCGGCCCGGGCCAGGAGCGCCTCGAGGGCCTTGGGATCGCTCACTTTGGCGAGCTCGAGCAGCGCCGACTTGGCCTGGATGCCGAGCTCCAGGGCCCGTTCCCGGACTTCGGGCGGCAGCGTCAGGAGGCCGAGGCTTTCAGCGACCGAGCTGCGCGATCGTCCGACCGCCTGGGCGATCTGTTCCTGGGTGTAGCTATGGAGTGTTCCCAGCGCCTGGTAACCCTCGGCCTCTTCGAAGGGGTTCAGGTCCTTTCGCTGGAGGTTCTCGATCAGTGTGATCTCGAGGGCTTCATCGGCGGTGACGTCGAGCTCGATGGCGGGAATCTCGAACAGACCGGCCTCGAGGGCTGCGCGGTAGCGCCGTTCGCCGGCGACGATCTCGAACTTGACCCCCGGTGGGACGCCGTCCGTGGCGTCGTGTTTGCGCACCAGGATCGGCTCGAGAACGCCCTTGTCGCGAATCGAGGCCACCAGGTCGGCGAGGTCGCCGACGTCGGTCCGTGGCTGGTTGGGGTTCGGCCGCAGGCTCGACAGCGGCAGTAGACGGCCGACGCTCGATTCGTTGCGACTGGCCAGCTCGTCGACGAAGTGGGCGCCGTGGCGCATCTTGACCCGCAGCGGCAGGCCCCGCTTGGCGCTGGTCGCCTCAGACACGGCTCAGGACCTCCTCGGAGAGCTTGTAGTACTCATAGGCGCCCGTCGACCTCGGCGCGAAGCTGAAGATCGACTCTTTGTAGGCGGGGCTCTCTTCCAGGCGCACACTCTTGGTGATCATGGTCTCGAAGAGCTTGTCGCCGAAGACCTTGTGAATCTGGTCGACGATATCGCGCGAGAGCAGGGTGCGTTTATCGTGCAGCGTGATCACGGCTCCGAGGATCTGGAGCTGCGGGTTGGCGCGCTGCTTCACTTTGTCGATCGTTTCCAGGAGATCGTCGGTTCCTTCGAGGGCAAAATAGCTCGATTGAATCGGAATCAGGACATGCGAGGAGGCGACGAGCGCATTGACCGTGATGATTCCCAAAGTCGGCGGCGTGTCGAGGACGATGAAGTCGAACCGGTCGGCGACGCTGCCGAGCGCGTCCTGGAGGCGAAAGTGGCTGTCGAGCTCGCCGAGGAGCTTGGACTCGATCTTCGCCAGAGCGATACTCGAGGGGGCGATCGACAGATTGGGCACCTTCTCCGCCGGCACGACGATATCGACCAGGTTGATCGAGGCGTCTGTGAGGACGTCGAAAATGGTCCGTTCCAGGGAGTGGACATCCAGGAAGGACATCGAGCTGTTGGCTTGTGGATCGAGATCCACGAGCAGTGTCCGCAGGCCCTTGGAGGCCAGGGCGGCCGAGAGGTTGATGGCCGTGGTCGTCTTACCGACCCCGCCCTTCTGATTGGTGATGGCTAGGATCATCGTGGAGGCGGCAGTGTATTCAACCCGTACTCCAGGGTCAAGCGTGTCCAGACAGGCTGGTAAACGGCCAATGTCGGCGCGCCGACATTTAGTTTAACCGGCTGATAAATGAGCGAGTTAGGCTGGTTTTCCTGCATTCTACATCGTGTACTTTCCGAGATCCTCCGGACGCGCCTTTTCGAGCCACTCACGCAGCCGCTCTTCCTCCTCCCCCGCTGTCGCCAGGTCGAGCTGGACCGCCTCGTCGAGGACCTCCCGCGCCACCCAGATCGCGGCTCCCGTTCGCACCGACATCGCGATCGCATCGCTCGGCCGGGCATCGACCTGCACTTCGTCGGAGCCGCGCCGCAGCTGCAGACGGCCGTAGAAGGTCCCTTCGCGCAGCGCCCAGATTTCGACTCGGTTCAGCTCGACTCCGAGTTCCTGGAGGACTCCGTGCAGGAGGTCGTGGGTCATCGGTCGCGGCTCGCGGATCCCTTCGAGGGCGGTGGCAATCGAGTTGGCCTCGACCTGGCCGATCCAGATCGGCAGGACGACCGTCCCCCCCACCGCTTGCAGCAGAAGGACGGGAGTTTCGGAGGCCGGGTCGAGCAACAGACCCTTGACCTCCATCTCCAGCCAGATCGACTCGGCGAGATCCGGACCCGGTTCCATGGCGAGGATTGTGCGACGGCCCGCCGTGGCGGTCAAGGGAAGACGCCGCCGCGCAGCAGAAAAAGGTTGAAGTGGATTCTAGGAAACGGTCGAGACGAACTCGCCGATCAGGCTGTGCGCATGCGTGCGGGTGATCGCGACGCGCGCCAGGCTTCCTGAGCGCGGCAGCTCGGCGACCGCCGGAGCGGGGAACTGCACGATGCGGTTGCAGCCGGTGCGACCCGTCATGACCCCGGGCGCCTTGGCCCAGCCAGTGACCAGCACCTCGAGCTCGCGGCCGGTGAATTCGGCATGCAGCCCGGTCTGGATCTCCGCCTGGAGCGCGAAGAGCTCCTGCAGTCGCGCTTGGGCGACCGTCTCGGGGACGGCTTCGTCGGCGAGGCGCAGCGCCGGCGTACCCGGTCGGGGGGAGTAGCAGAAGGCGTAGACCGCGGCGAACCGGACTTCACGCAGGAGGGCGAGCGTCGCGGCGAAGTCGGCCTCGGTCTCGCCCGGGAAGCCTACGATGATGTCGGTCGAAAGGGCGATGGTCGGCCGTGCCTGCCGCAGGTCGGCGACCAGGGCGCGATAGGCGTCGACGGCGTAGCCGCGCCCCATCCGCCGCAGCACGCTGTCGCTCCCCGACTGGACCGGCAGGTGCAGTCCGTCGCACAGATTCGCGTGCAGACGGAACTGCTCCACCATGCGCGGCGTGAAGTCGCGCGGGAACGAGGTCATGAAGCGCAGCCGGCGCAGACCCGGCAGGACGGCCAGGCGACCGAGGAGATCGGCGAAGTCGGCTTCGGCCCCCGCCGTCCCGCTCGCCGCCGGCTCCCGCCAGTGGTTCACGGTCTGTCCGAGAAGCTCGATCTCGAGGAAGCCGTAGTCGAGCAGGTGGCGGACCTCGCGTTCGATCTCGGCGGCGCTTCGGCAAGCCTCTGGCCCGCGGGTGGAGGGCACGATGCAGAAGGTGCAGCGTTTGTTGCAGCCTTCGATGATCGTGACCATCCCCTTGTACAGGCCGTCGCGGGCGATGGTGTCGAAGTCGTACCGCCTGCCGGCGGGGAATCCGGTGGCGAGGACGCGCTCGCCCCCGGCCCGGCGGTCGAGGAGGTCGACGAGCTCCCCCACCCGCGCCGGCCCGAGGACGAAGTCGAGGTCCGGCACCCGCGCCAGGATCTCCTCCCCTTCCTGCTGGGCGACGCAGCCACAGAGGCCGATCTGCAGATTCGGTCTCTCCCGCTTGAGCAGGCGGTATTCGCCGAGCCGCGAGTAGACTTTCTGAACCGCCTTCTCGCGCACACTGCAGGAATTGAGGAGAATGAGGTCGGCGTCATCGACTTCGCGGGTCGGCAGCATGCCCTGCTGCATGAGCTGGCCGGTCATCCGCTGGCTGTCCAGCTCGTTCATCTGGCAGCCCCAGGTTTCGACGTAAAAGCGGCGTAACGACGGCGGGCGGATCAAGGTTTGTCCTGCGGCTCCTCTACCACGACCGGCTCCGCCGGTTCGGCGTCGGGGGCCTTCGTCACCGTGCGCTGCGGCTCGAGATCGGCACCTTCCCGCAACCAGCCGGGGAAGGCGCCGGCCTCCCGGCCCTCGTTGAGAAAGCGCTCCAGCTCGAGCTCCGAGCGTTCGGCCGCGCGCCGGGTGGCGTCGAGCTCGTCGAGCGTGTGGTCCCACTCCGGCTTGATCTGCGCGTCGCGCACGTAGGGATCGTCGGCGGCGTAGAACCGGCGGCGCAGCTCCTCGGCCTTGCCTTCGAGCTCGACGATGCGGTCGGTCGACTCCCGCCACTGCTTGCGGATCGCGAGGCCGCGGTCGCGCCAGTAGGCCTCGTCCTTCACCGCCTTGGCCGCCGCGTCGGCCGACGCCCGAGAGGGGTTCGCCTCGGAGTCCGCGGACCCGACACCCTCGGCGACCGTGAGCTTCTGCCCCTTCGAGAACTCGGCCAGATTGCGATTGTCGATCACCGCCACGGGCTTGCCGGCCTGGGCGCGGCGCTCGCGCTCCTCGCGCGCCGCTTGGGCGAGGTTCTTCGGCCCCGGCGGCGCTCCGGCCGAACCGGAGTCGATGACGACGACGGTCGGAGGCGTGGGGTTGGCGACCGGCTCTTCCCCCTGGGTCTTGGACGGCGGAGCTTCGACCTGTGCCACCGAGACCGGCGGCAGGGCGACCGCGTCGGGTACCTTGGCGGCGCAGCCGGCGAGGCCGGCGGCGCCCGCGAGCGTCAGACCGAACAGCCAGCCCGAAAGGCGGGGAACCGGCGGCAGCGCTCCCGGGTCAGGACCTGCCATAGCGGTCTTCCAGGCGGACGACATCGTCGAGCTCCGCGGTGGAGACTTCGAAAAGATCGCAGCCGGCCTCGCCGGCGACCATGCGATGCCGGGTGCCCGGAGTCACGTGGTACGACTCCCCCTCCTCGAGACGCTGCGGCGCCAGGACGCCGTTCTCTTCGACCTGCAGCTCGATGCCGCCGCGGGCGACGAAGAAAGTCTCGTCCTTGTGGTTGTGGTACTGCAGCGACAGGGCCTCTCCCGGCTCGATGTGCAGGAGCTTCCCGACGTAGCGCTCGGTGTGGGCGAAGATCAGCTCGTAGCCCCACGGCTTCTCGACTCGGCGTACCGCTTTCCTCATCAGCGTTCCCTCTATTTCCTGCCGGGAGCCTCGGGAAGCTCCGCCAGCAGGCGGTAGACCTCGGAGCCCGAGGCGGCGGCGCAGCAGGCCTTGGCCACTCCGGCGAGCTCGCCCGCGTGGAGTCCGGCGAGCTTCTGACGCAGCGCCGGGATGGCGCTCGGCGAAGCGGAGACGCGACGCAATCCGAGGCCGACCAGGAGGGGCAGCATCTGCGCATCGGCTCCCATCTCGCCGCACAGGCTGACCGGAATGCCGGCCGCGTCCGCACTCTCGATGACGAAGCGTAGCATGCGCAGAATCGCTGGATGCACCGGCTCGTAGAGGCTGGCGACGCTGCGGTTGTTGCGGTCGACCGCCAGCGAATACTGAATGAGGTCGTTGGTGCCGATGGCCATGAAGTCGACCGCCCGCGCCAGGCTGTCGGCGATCACCGCCGCCGCGGGCACCTCCACCATGATGCCGACCTTCACGGCGGCGCGATGCGCGATCCCCTCCCGCGCGAGCTCGGCCGCCGTCTCGGCGAGCACGGCGCGCAGCGCCTCGACCTCCTCGATCCGGCTGACCATCGGCGCCATGATCCAGAGGTCGCCCGCCGCCGCCGCCCGCAGCAGGGCGCGCAGCTGGGTACGGAAGATCTGCGGCCGCGCCAGGGTGAGCCGGATGCCGCGCAGCCCGAGGACCGGGTTCTCCTCGACGCTCTCCATCATCTCCCGCGCCAGCTTCCGGCCGCCCAGGTCGTAGGTCCGCACGACGGCGGGAAAGGGCGCGGTCGCTTCGATGAGCCGGAGGTAGACCCGCAGGTGATCCTCTTCGGTGGGCAGGTTCGGGTCGGTCTCCATGTAGAGAAACTCGCTGCGGTAGAGGCCGATGCCCCGGGCGCCGATGCGGCCGAGCTGCGCCAGCTCTTCGGGCAGGTCGATGTTCGCCATCAGCTCGACCTCTACTCCGTCGGCGGTGCACGGCGCGGCGTCCCGCGAGACGGCGGAACCGTACCTCCCGGCCGTGAGCTCGGAGCGCAGCTGCTCGTATTGCGCCAGGACCTCGGGCGTCGGGTGCAGGATGACGATGCCGGCGCGCCCGTCGACGATCACCGGGTCGGAGTTGGTGACGTAGTCGGTCACCTCTTCGAGGCCGGTCACCGCCGGGAGCCCGAGGGAGCGGGCGATGATCGAAGTATGCGAGGTCCGTCCGCCCGCCTCGATCGCGAACCCCACGACCTTGTCCCGCCCGAGACGGATGGCCTCCGACGGCACGAGGTCGTCGGCGACCAGGATGACGTCGCCTTCGATGTCCGAGATCTCGTGGTGCGCAATCCCCTGCAGCACGCGCAGGAGCTGGCGCCCGATGTCCTCGAGGTCCTGCCCGCGCTCGCGCAGGTAGGGGTTCTCGATCGCCGAGAAGCGTTTGGCGAGCTCGCGGGAGGTCTCGTGGACCGCCCACTCGGCGTTGACCTGCTCGTCGATGATCCGGCGTTCCACCTGATCGAGGAACATGCGGTCGGAGAGCAGCAGCGAGTGGGCGTCGAAGATCGCCGCCAGCTCCTGCCCGAAGAGATGGCTCGCCCGCGCCCGCGTGCGCTGGATCTGCTGCTGGGTCGCGCTGCAGGCGGACTTGAGCCGGGCGACCTCGGCGCCGGTCTCGCCCTCGGCGATCGGAATACGAAAGACCTCGAGCGCGCGATTGGCGATGACGACCGCGCGTCCGATGGCGACTCCATGCGCGGCAGCCAGCCCCTGCAGTGTGATCATCGGCCGGGTGGCGGTCATTCGCTCTCTCCGAAGCGGTCGGCGAATAGGGCCGTGATGGCGTCGACGGCGGCCTCTTCGTCCGCGCCGTCGCAGCGCAGGACGAGCCGCGCGCCCTGCGGAGCGGCGAGCAGCAGCAGGCCGAGAATGCTCTTGGCATCGACGTCCTCGCCGGCGAACAGGACGCTCACCCGGCAGGCGAACGAGCTCGCCAGGTGCACGAGCTTGGCGGCCGCCCTGGCGTGCAGCCCGAGGCGATTGACGATTTCGATCTCGCGTTCAGTCACAGTCGGAGCGCCTTCCGGGCGGCGGCGGAGGCGGCACCGAGGGGTCCGCAGGGACGCCCCGGGTGATGCTGCGCCGGCCCTTCTCCTCCAGCCAGCGCGCGAGCTCGGAGACCGTCGCGGGAAGGACCGACGAGCAGCTCATGCGCACCACCATCGGCAGGTTGACGCCGGTGACGACCTCGATCCGGCCCGGGACCGCGAGCGCGATGGCGGCATTCGAGGGGGTGCTGCCGTACATGTCGGTGAGGATGAGCACGCCGGCGCCGCGGTCGAGCTCGGCGACCGCCTGCGCGATCCGCGTCCGCGCCGTGTCGATGCCGTCGTTCCATTCGAGGGCGAGCGCGCGAATGTCGGGGCGGGCGCCGGCGATGGTCTCCGAAGCGGCGAGGAGCTCCTGCGCCAGGCGTCCGTGGGTCACCAGCAGAACCGGGGTCATGGCTTCTTCTTCTCGAGGTCGCGGTGTTTCACCCGCACCGTCCAGCCCGCCGCCTCGAGCGCGGCGGCGAGCGCCTCGACCGAGGCGACCGAGCGATGCTGGCCGCCGGTACAGCCGATGCCGATGGTCAGGTAGCTGCGGTTCTCCTGCTGGTAACGCGGCAGGAGGAAGCGCAGCAGGTCAGCGAGCCGGGCCACCAGCTCGTGGAAGTCGGTGCGCTGATCCAGGAAATCGCGCACCGGCTGATCGAGGCCGGAGAGCGGACGAAGCTGCGGATCGAAGTGCGGGTTGGGCAGGAAACGGACGTCGAACAGGAGATCGGCGCCGAACGGGATTCCGTGCTTGAAACCGAAGCTGACCAGGCTCACGTTCATCACCGGCTCGTGGCCGGCGTCGCGCCCGAACTCGCGGTAGATGAGGCTGCGGATGTCGTGGATCGACCAGTCGCTGGTGTCGAGAATCAGGTCGGCGGCGCCGCGCAGCTCGCTCATCATGGCGCGCTCGGCGCGGATGCACTCGAGCACGGGCAGCTCGTCCGAGAAAGGATGCGGGCGGCGCGACTCCGAGAACCGGCGCATCAGCGCCTCCTCGGACGACTCGAGGAACACCAGCGTCGTCTGCAGCCTGGAGCGATCGAGGCCGGCCAGGAGTCGAGGCGCCTCGTTGGCGAAGCCCGGCGCTCGCATGTCCATCACCACGGCGATGTGGTCGCGCCCCGGAACGAACTCGAGCGGCGCGGCGACGAACTGGCTGAGCAGGGGCAGCGGCATGTTGTCGACGCAGTAGTAGCCCAGGTCCTCGAAACACTTGGCGACGGTGCTCTTGCCCGAGCCCGAGAGGCCGGTCACCAGGACGAGTCTGGCCTTCACGATCCACCCGCCTGTCGCGGCTTGCCGGTACGGCTGCGTTCGAGCTGCTCCTCCAGCTTGCGCGCGAACTCGCGCGCCGAGTGGGTGCCCTGCAGCTTCAGGACGTGGTTGCGCGCCGCGATCTCGACCAGATTGGCGACGTTCCGGCCCAGCGCCACCGGCATTCGGATGTACGGGCACGGAGTGTCGAGGATGCTGAACACCGTCTCGTCCAGTCCGAGGCGGTCGTAGGCCTGCCCCTCCCGCCAGGGCTCGAGCTCGACCACGAGGTCGATCGGCTTGCGCGCGCGGATGGCCGCCAGGCCGAAGAGGTCCTTCACGTTGATGATGCCGAGGCCGCGCAGCTCCATGTGGTGCTTCAGGGTCTCCTCCGAGAAACCGACCAGCTCGCCGCTCGGATAGCGTTTGATCGTCACCCGGTCGTCGGAGACCAGGCTGTGGCCGCGGGTGATGAGGTCGAGCGCCGCCTCGCTCTTGCCGACGCCGCTCGAGCCGATGAGCAGGACACCCAGGCCGTAGATGTCGAGCAGCACCCCGTGCAGGCGGGTCGACGGCACGAGGTGGTCCTCGAGGAACCACGAGAGCTGCTTGATGACCACCGAGGACAGGGCACTCGACGAGAGCACGGGGACCTGGCGGGCGCGAAACTCGTGCAGGAACTCCTCGCCCGGAATCAGGCCCTTGGTGATGACGACCACCGGGATCGGCAGCGCGGCGATCGTCCGCAGGCGCTCGCGCCGCTCCTCCACCGCCACCGTCTTCAGGTATTCGAGCTCGCTCTCGCCGACGATCTGAACGCGCCCTGGCTTGATGTACTCGTAGTAGCCGGCGAAAGCGAGGCCGGGCTTCTGCACCCGCGGGTGGGTGACGACGTTGTCGAGGTGATTCTCTCCGGCGACCACCGACAGCTTGAGATCGGCCAGCTCGTCGCCGAACAGCTCGCTCACCCGCACCTTGTGCCCCTCAGACATCGGCGGTCACCTCGCTCGCTGCGGCGGGAACGTCGCTTTCCAGCAGTCGCTCGAGCAGGTCGTCCGGGCCGTGCGCCGCGAGCGCGTGGGCGCGCCGAGCCGGGTCGCGCAGGAAGCGGGCGATGGCGCGGAGCGCTTCGAGGTGCGCCGTGGCCCCGGACTGCGGGGCCAGCAGGGCGAAAAAGACCCGCACCGGCGCGCCGTCGGCGGCGCCGAAGTCGACGCCCGCCGGGCAGAGGGCCACCCGCAGCTGGATCTCGCGGACGGCGGCGAGCCGGCAGTGCGGAATCGCGAAGCCGCCGCCGACCGCCGTCGTGCCGAGCGCTTCGCGCTCGCGGAAGCCGTCCAGGACCGCCGCGCGCGAAACGCCCGGCAGCGTCCGCGCGACCCCGTCGGCGAGCCCCGCGAGGATGCCCTCCACCGAGCTCGCCGTGAGCTCGGGCAGCGCCGCACCGGGCCGCAGCCAGCGCGCGAGAATCGGGTCCGATGCCGGGCCGGCCAAGTATCAGAGCTCGGGGACGATGAGGCCGTAGTCGTCGTCGTGGCGCTTGTAGATGACGCTCACCCGTTCGCTCTCGAGGTCGCGGAAGACGACGAACTCGCTGCGCGAGCTCTCGAGCTTGAGCGCCGCTTCGTTGATCGTCATCGAGAGGATCTGCAGCTGGCTCGACTTGACGACGATCGGCGACTCCCCCTGGCGCACGCTCTCCCGGGTGAGAACCTCCACCGGCCACTGCTGGGCGCTCGAGTGTTCGCGATCTCGCCGGCGCGGGGCTTCGACCTCGCGCTTGCGCGCCCGCTTCGCCTGCTCGAGCACCTTGTCGGCGGCCAGCGAGAGCGCGTCGTGCAGCTCCACCGCTTCCTCCTTCGCGAGGAACTCGCGTCCCGCGCTGCGCAGCTTGACCTCCGCCGAATGGCGCAGCTTGGTGGCCTCGAGGACGACGTGCGCATCGATCGGCTCGGAGAGGAACTTCGCCACACGCTGCAATCTCTCGCTGGCCAGCGCGCGCGTCTTCTCCTCGACCTGAAGGTGCCTGCCGACGAATTCGATGTTCATCGCTCCTCCTTGCCCGGTCAGAAAATCCGTTTGCGGTCCGAGGACGAGGGCACGTTCAGCTCGTCCCGGTACTTGGCCACCGTCCGCCGCGCGATCTGGATGCCCTCGCGGTTCAGGATACGCATCAGCTCGCTGTCCGAGAGCGGATGGCGGGCGTCCTCCGATTCGACCAGCTGCTGGATCTTGCGCTTCACGGTCAGCGAAGAGATGTCCTCGCCGTAGTCCCGGTCGATCCCGCTGTGGAAGAAGTACTTGAGCGGGAAGAGGCCGCGCGGCGTGTGCATGTACTTGTTCGACACCACCCGGCTGACGGTGGACTCGTGCATGCCGATGTCCTCGGCGACATCGCGCAGGACCATCGGGCGGAGATGGTCGAGACCGTGGTCGAGGAAGTCGCGCTGCTGGCGGACGATCGAGGTGGCGACCTTGTAGATCGTCCGTTGCCGCTGGTCGAGGCTCTTGATCATCCACAGCGCCGAGCGCATCTTCTCCGAGATGAACTGCTGGGCGTCGTTCTGCCGCCCTTCCTGCCGCAGATTCTTGAGCATCTTGCGGTAGGCGCGCGAGATGCGCAGCTTCGGCAGGCCGTCGTCGTTCAGCTGGATGACGTAGTCGTCTCCCACCTTGAGGACATAGACGTCGGGCTCGATGTAGTGCGTGCGGTCGTTGGTGAACTTGCGGCCCGGGCGGGTCTGCAGCGTCTTGATGTCCTCGATCACCGGCTCGAGCTCGGCGAGCGAGACCTCCAGCGTGCGCGCAATCACGGCATACTGCCGGCGGAGGAAGAGATCCCAGTGGTCCGCCAGCACCCGCCGGGTGAGCGAGTCGGCGGGTTCGCCGCGCAGGTCGAGCTGCAGCAGGAGGCTCTCGCGCAGGCTGGCGCAGGCGATGCCGGGCGGATCCAGCCGGCGGACTCGGTCGAGCACCTTCTCCACCTGCTCCATCGCCAGGGGCTGCTCGCGTCCGGAGCTCGCGAGATCTCGGATCTCCTCGAGCGAAGCGACCAGGAATCCGTCCGGGTTGAGGTTGCCGACGATGAGCTCGGCGATCTCGCGCTCGAGCGGCGCGAAGTCGGACATGTGGATCTGCCAGAGCAGGTGATCGTAGAGGTCCGGATCGCGCGTCAGCGTGTTCTCGAGCGGTGGCGCCTCGCGGTTCTCGGACTCGCCGTAGCTGCCGCCGTCGTCGCCCGAGGCGTCGTCCAGATAGGCCTCGAAGGCCACCTGTTCGAGACGCTGGCGCTCCAGGATCTCCGGCGTCGGAAGCTCCTCGATGACGTCCTGGGTCGCGGCCTCGAGCGGCCCCGCCTCCTCGTCGTCCTCGATCTCTTCGGCCTCCTCGAGCACCGGGTTGATCTCGAGCTCCTGCGCGACCACCACCTCGAGCTCCAGCCGGGTCATCTGCAGCAGCTTGATCGCCTGCTGCAGCGACGGCGTCATCACCAGCCGCTGCGAAAGCTTGAGGGAGAGTTTCTGTTCGAGAGCCATGCGATCGGGGTGGAGGGGGCGCTAGAGCTCGAACTGCTCGCCGAGATAGATCTTGCGGACTTGCGGGTCGGAGGAGAGCTCGAGCGGCGAGCCGGCGCGCAGAATGCCGCCGTTGTTGATGATGTAGGCGCGGTCGGTGATCTTCAGGGTCTCTCTGACGTTGTGGTCGGTGATCAGGATGCCGATTCCCATCTGCCTCAGGTGGCGGATGATACCTTGAATATCGAGCACGGCAATCGGATCGATGCCCGCGAACGGCTCGTCGAGGAGGATGAACGAGGGCGACAGGACGAGCGCCCGGGCGATCTCGACGCGCCGCCGCTCTCCTCCCGAGAGCATGTAGCCCATGCTCTTGCGCACCTTCTGCAGGCGGAACTCCTCGATCAGCCGGTCGATCCGGCGCTCCTGCTCGGCGTGCGTGAGATCGAGCGTCTCGAAGATCGCGCGCAGGTTGTCCTCCGAGGACAGCTTGCGGAACACCGAGGGCTCCTGCGGCAGATAGCTGATGCCGCGCTGCGCCCGCAGGTACATCGGCAGATCGGTGATCTCCTCGTCGCCGAGCATGACCTTGCCGCCGTCCGGCGGCGCGAGACCGACGACCATGTAGAAGGTCGTCGTCTTGCCGGCGCCGTTCGGTCCGAGGAGGCCGACGATCTCGCCCGGCGCGACCTCGACGGAGACGTCGTGCACCACGGTGCGTCCGCCGTAGACCTTCTGCAGGTTCAGCGCCCGCAGACGCGGCCCCTGGCGGCTCATGGCGCCGCTCCCGCCAGGCGCGCCGCGCCGGTCTTGAGATCGTAGATCGCGCGCTTGCCGGTCAGCGAGGCGCCGGAGTCGTCGCGGATCGTCACCGGGGTGCCGAGGAGCTCGATGCTCTCCGCCGCGACGTCGTAGGCGGCGGTCGCCGCCTGGATCCGGCGGCCGTCCGCGGCGTCGCGCAGCTCGACCTTGCCCTTGCCGGTCATCCGCCGCATCTGCTGCGCGTCGTCGAGCTCGGCGATCAGCTCGTCGCAGGTGAGCGTGCGGGTGCCCTGCTGCAGGCGCACGCCGCCGGTGTAGGTGACGCTCGCCTCCTGGCGGCGATAGGTGAGGAGGTCGGCGACCACTTCGGTCATCGCCGGCGCCGGGACGGCGCTCCCGGCGGCCGCAGCCCCGGTGGCGCGCTGCTTGAGCTCGATCATCGTCCGCACGCTTCCGGCCGCCGAAAGCCGCTCCTCGGTCTCTTCGCCGTGGACCTGGTTGGCCAGCAGCAGACTCCTGCCCTGCCAGGCACGGACCTTTCCCTTGAGAAAGAAGCCGCGCGGCGACTCGGTGAAGATCGCCTCGTCCGCCTGGAACTCGATCGGCTGATCGCCGCGGAAGCCGACGCCGGCGACGGCCTTCCCGCCCCCCCGCTTGAGGACGCCGCGCACGCCGCGGTCGGCGGTCAACAGTCCGGTCTTCTGCGAATAGACGATGTGCGGCGCGGCGAGGTCGCCGCTCGGGCTCTCCGTGCGCGCCGGCTCGCCCAGCAGCTCGGAGCGCCCGGCGGCGAGATCGAACAGCGCCTGCTCGCCCCAGCCGCGGAATCCCGGATCGGAGAGCGTCACGCCGCCGGCGAGCACCACCCTGGCAATGCCGCCCGCCGGCCCGAACTCGGCGTCCGCCCGGTCGGCCCGCCCGGAGCGCTGGGCCTCCTCGACGCCGCGCCGGTACTCGGCGAAATAGACCGGCTCGGTGCTCTGCGCGGTGCGCGGACGGCCGCCCTCGAGCTGCATCCACAAGGCCCGCGAGGCGAGACCGTGGATGGTCTCGCCGTCGACCGACTCGATCAGCGCCAGGATCTTGCCGCGCCCTTCGAGACTCATCTCGCGCGGCTCGCTGACGCCGGCGGCGCCGAACTGCACGGTCAGCTTGGCACCGCGGAAGTCGACCCGCTCGGGCGCGGCACCGCCGGCGTCCGCGGATTCCGGCGCCGGCAGGTAGCTGCCGGTGAGGGCGCCATCGAGGATCAGCATCGCCGGCGTCTCGCCGTCCTCGGCGAGAAAGAGCTCGGCCTCGTCCGACTCGAAGTGGCTGGCGCCGCGGCTGGCGGTCACCGCGCCTTTCGCGCGCAGCACCCGGCCGGTGCGGTCGAGAACGATCTTGCCGGCGGTCACCGTCATCGCCTCGGCGCCCGGCAGCTGGCCGGCGATCGACACCGGGCCGCGCATCGTCATGAGGTCGAGCGCGACGTCGAACTCGAGGGCGGTCGCCTCGCCGGTCCAGTAGGCCCCCTGGCGCAGCGCGATCGGTCCCTCGGCGACCAGGAACTTGCCGCCGCGCGACAGCTGGAGCTTGCCGCTGGCGATCTCCATCGCTCCGCCGGTGAGCCGGACGTTGCCGGTGAGCAGGGCCTCCTGCGAATTGGTGTCGTAGGCGGCGGTGTCGCTCGCCACCGAGTAGCTCGTCGCGTCGCGGTAGATCTGGAAGCGGACCCCTTCGAGCTCGACCTTGCCTTCGCGCGTCGTGCGGAAGCGGTCGCCGTGGACGCTGAAGACCGGTTTGCCCTCCAGCGACTGGGTGAAGTCGAAGGCATCGCTCGAGGCGACGACGTTCTCGGCGCGCTGCGCTTCGTCGCTCGCCCGTCCCGCGGCGTCGGTCGCGGGCGGCCTTCCCTGGGCCTCGTCGGAGGGCTCCCCGGGCGCCCCCTGCCGTCCGAGCAGGTAGAGGCCCACCAGCCCGGCGAGGGCGACCAGCAGGAGCGCCATGAGCGCGCGGCGCAGACGCTGGTGGGAGCCCTGGTTCGATCGCTTCATCGCCTTCATTCTAGTTGCTTCCGGCGGGCACCGGACGGCCGTCGACGAGACGCAGGCGCGGCCGGTTGCGGAAACGGTCGTGCTCCACGGCGGCGAGCAGCTCGAACTCGCCTTCGAAGACGCCGCTGCGGGCGGCGCGCTCCTCCCACTGCCAGGCGACGACTTCGACGCCGGCTCCCGCCGCAGGCGAGGCGCCGGAGTCGACGGCGACGAAGCTCAGGTGGCCGCCGCCGAAGGCGCGGAGACCACCCTGCCGGCGGCAGGGACCGAAGCGGAAGACCGGCTCGGGATTGCCGACGCCGAATGGCGCGAGGGCGGCGAGCTGCGCCAGCAGCTCGGGGTGGACCGCGGAGAGGGCGAGAGGCAGGTCGTACTCGATCGCCGGCGCCAGGTGTTCGGGTTCCCAGGCGGCTGCGGCGGCCTCCCACTCGGGGGCGAGCTCCTCGACGAGAGTCGAGGGCACCGTCAGGCCGATCGCCTGGGCGTGACCGCCGAAGCGCTCCAGGCGGCCCTCCCAGGCGCGGAGGAACTCGTGCAGGTCGATGCCGGGGACGCTTCGGCCCGAGCCGGTCGCGACGCCGTCGGCGACGGCGAACAGCACTGCCGGACGATGAAACTGCCGCGCCAGCCGGCCCGCGGCGATACCCACCACACCGCGGTTCCACTCGGTGCTCCAGCCGACCAGGATGGACGGCAGGTCCCGCCCCTCGTAGCGCGCGGCGCAGTCGTCGACGACCCGCTTCTCCAGTGCCCGGCGCTGCTCGTTGGCGCGACCCAGCTCGGCAGCGAGCTCGCGGGCGCGCGCCGGATCGCGGGTGAGAAGGAGCTCGAGCGCCGGATCGGCGGCTCCCAGCCGGCCGACGGCGTTGAGCCGCGGGCCGATGCGGAAGCCGACGTCGTGGGCCGAGACCGGAGCGCCGACCTGCGCCTCGGCGAGCAGCGCGCGCAGACCCAGTGACGGCGTCGCCGCGAGCCCGGCCAGGCCGTGGCTCGCCAGAACGCGGTTCTCGCCGACGAGCGGCGCGGCGTCGGCGATCGTTCCGAGACAGGCGATCCGGCAGAGCGCGGGCCATGGCACCGGGCGCTCGAACCGCTGCAGCAGCGCAGCCCCGACCTTGAGCGCCAGTCCGACCCCTGCCAGATCCCGGAAGGGATAGGTGCAGCCGGGCTGGCGCGGATTGACCACCGCCGCCGCTTCGACCGGAACCTCGCCGGGGAGATGGTGATCGGTAACGATGACCGCGAGACCACGGCGCTTCGCCTCCGCCAGCGCCTCGTGCGCGCGGATGCCGCAGTCGGCCGTGATCACGAGCCGGCAGCCGAGCTCCTCCGCCTGCTGCATGTGCCGGGGCTGCGGTCCGTAGCCGCCGGCATGGCGGTTGGGCAGGATGGCGTGCGCTTCGATGCCGACGGCGCGCAGGACGCCGAGCAGCAAGGCGGTCGCAGTGAGGCCGTCGACGTCGTAGTCGCCGATCACCGCCACCGGCTCGCCGCGGCGATGGGCCCCGACCAGGAGGTCGAGCGCCGCGTTCATTCCCAGGAGGCGCAGCGGATCGTGCAGGCTCTCGATGGCCGGCGAAAGGAATGCGGTCGCCTCACCGGCGGTCGCGATCCCCCGCCCGGCGAGCAGCTGTGCCACTTGCCGGCTGACTCCGGAGGCTTCGAGCTCGAGGAGAGTTGCGATCGCCGGCTCGGGTTGCCGGGCGATCCACCGCGCGTGCACCTGCCGTCAGCGTCCGGGAGAGGGCCCGGCGAGCGGCGCGCCGGCCGCATCCCCGACCACGCCGAGAGCCCGGAAGCGCCGGTAACGCGCCTCGAGCCGCGCCTCCGGGCTCATCGCTTCGAGCGCCTTGAGCGCGCGCTCGATGGCGTCGCCCAGACGGGCCGCGCCGGCTTCGGGATCGGTGTGCACGCCTCCCGGCGGTTCGGCGACGATCTCGTCGACGACGCCCAGCTTGAGCAGATCGGGGGCGGTGATGCGCATCGCCTCGGCCGCCTGCGCTTTCATCTCCTGGTCCTTCCAGAGAATCGCCGCGCAGCCCTCGGGCGAGATGACCGAATAGACCGCGAATTCGAAGATCAACACCCGGTCGCCGACGCCGAGGGCGAGGGCGCCGCCGCTGCCGCCTTCGCCGGTGACCGCGACGACGATCGGCACCCGCAGACCCGCCATCTCCAGGAGGTTCCGGGCGATCGCCTCCGCCTGGCCGCGCTCCTCGGCGTCGAGGCCGGGGTAGGCGCCGGCGGTGTCGATGAGCGTGATGACCGGCAGGCCGAAGCGCTCGGCGAGCTGCATGACGCGCAGCGCCTTGCGATAGCCCTCGGGGCGCGGCTGGCCGAAGTTGCGCGTGATGCGCTCCTTGGTGCCGCGTCCCTTGTGATGGCCGACGATGGCGACGGAGCGGCCGCGGAAGCGAGCCAGGCCGGCGACGATGGCGGCGTCGTCGCCGAAGGCACGGTCGCCGTGGAGCTCGACCCACTCCTCCGTCAGCATGCGGACGTAGTCGAGCGTGTACGGACGGTCCGGATGGCGGGCTACGAGCGCCTTCTGCCAGCGGTTCAGTCCGGAGAAGATGCGCTCGGTCTCGCGCGCCAGCTCCTTGCGCAGCTCGCGCAGCTCCCCCTCGCGGCCTGAGCCTTCCGGATAGCCCTCGAGCTCCTCGATCCTGCGGCGCAGGGCGACCAGGGGCTCATCGAACTGCGAGTCTTGCGGAGTCGTCGGGACGGTCACGGAAGCGGTCAAAGTAACAGAGGCCCGGAGGCAGGTCAAACCGTCAGAGCAGGTGATAGGGATCGACGTCGACCGCCAGGCCTGGATGCGGCCTGTCTCCGAGGGCCTCGCGGATCGCCTGCCGCACCAGTCCGCCTTGCGCCGCGCGCACCAGCAGCTGCAGGCGCCACTCGCCGCGCAGGCGCTCGAGCGGCGCGGTGGCCGGTCCGGTGACGCGCAGCTCGGCGGCACGCGGATGGCGGCCGATCCGCGCCGCGATCTCGGTCAGGCGCTCGAGACCGCGCTCGCGGCTGCGGTCCCGCAGCAGGAGCTGCACCATGCGGGTGTAAGGAGGATAGTGGAAGATGCGGCGGAATCGCATCTCCTGCTCGGCGAACGCCGCGTCGTCCTGCTGCAGCGCCGCGCGTATCGCGTAGTGCTCGGGCAGGAACGTCTGGATCACCATGCGTCCCGGGCGGGCACCCCGGCCGGCCCGGCCGGCGAGCTGGGTGAGCAGGGCGTAGGTCTTCTCCACCGCGCGGAAGTCGGGGAATCCGAGGTAGCTGTCGGCCGACAGGATGCCGGTGAGGGCGACGCGGGGAAAGTGGTGCCCCTTCGAGACCATCTGCGTGCCGACGAGGATCTGCGTCTCGCCGCGCTGGAAGCGCTCGAGGATCGCCGCCGGCCCGCCGCCGCGCGACAGGGCGTCGCGATCGAGGACGTCCACCGCGGCATCGGGGAAGCGCTCCTTCACCGCTTCTTCGATGCGCTCGGTGCCGGCGCCGATCGCTTCCAGCGTCTCGGCGCGGCAGGTCGGACAGCGCGGCGGCACGGCGAGCCGGGAGTCGCAGTAATGGCAGATCAGCTGCTCGCCGCGGCCCCCCTTGCGATGGTACGTGCGGGGCAGGCCACAGGCGGCGCAACGGAAGTCCTCGCCGCAGGCACGACAGAGCAGCAGCGGCGCGTAGCCGCGCCGGTTGCGCAGCAGGATCGTCTGGTCGCCTTCGGCGAGCGCGCGCTCGATCTCGGCCAGCAGGCGGCCCGAGAACTGCACGTCTCCCGGCAGGCGGACCACCGGTTCGCTGCGCAGGTCGACGAGGATCCCTTCGGGCAGGGCGCCGTTGCCCGCGCGCTCGGTGAGACCCAGGGCGGCGATGCGGCCGGTGGCGACGGCGAGGCGGGTCTCGAGCGAGGGCGTCGCCGAGACCAGCACGGCGACGGCGCCGGCGAGCTTCGCCCGCATCAGCGCGAGATCGCGTCCTTGATAGCGCGGCGAGGAGTCCTGTTTGTAGGAGAGATCCTGCTCCTCGTCGACCACGATCAGGCCGAGACGGGTCACCGGCGCGAAGAGAGCCGAGCGCGGACCGACCACGACGCGCGCTTCACCGGTGCGGATGCGCGCCCACTCCTGCTGCCGCTCGCCTGCGCCCAGACCGGAATGCAGGACGGCGAGCTCGGCCGGGAACCGCTGCCGCGCCGCCGCCGCCAGCGCCGGCACGAGCGCGATCTCGGGCACCAGCAGAAGCACACTCCTGCCGCCGGCGAGCGCCGCCGCCGCGGCGCGCAGGTAGACCTCCGTCTTGCCGGAACCGGTGACGCCGCGCAGCAGGAAGCGCTCGAAGGCTCCCTTCGCGAGCGCCTCCTCGACGGTGGCGAGCGCGCTCGCCTGATCGCCGCGCAGCGCGAGCAGCGGGGGCTCCGGGGCGCTGCCCGGGGAGAGAGTCAGCAGATGGCGATCGAGACCGAGCCGGCTCGGCTGGCTGAAGCGCAGCAGGATGCCGAGACCGGTCAGGCGGCGCAGCACGGCGGTGCTGCAGCCGGCGCCCTGACGCAGCTCGTCGGCGAGGGCCGGCCGCCCCAGCGCGACGAGGAAGTCGATCACCGCGCGGCCGGCGGCCGAGCGCCCGGCGCGCTCGCGCAGCGCCTGCGGCTCGCCGGGAGCGAGCTCGAACGCCGCGGCGTAGCGTTCGCCGCGCGCCCCGGCTTCGTCCCAGGCGAGCCCGCCGCCCTCGATTGCCGCCACCAGAACGGCTTCGATCTGCGGGTCGTCGATCTCCTCCTCGATCTCGGAAATGCGCATCTGGCCGCGCTCGAGGAGAAGGGCCTGCAGCGCGCGCCCGACGGCGTGATGATGGACGGCGAGGGCGCCGCGATCGGTCAGCCGCACGCGGCGGTCGCCCCACGAGTCGGCCTCGGCGGGGATCATCGCGGCGAGAACGTCGCCCAGCGGCGTGAGGTAGTACTCGGCGGCGAAGCGCGCCAGCTCGAGGAGCTCCTGCGGCAGCACCGGCTCGCGGTCGATCAGCGCTTCGATGGCCCGGGTGGAGAACCCCTCGGGCGCAGCGGCGCGCGCCGCGACGACGTAGCCGGTCATGCGGCGGCGTCCCACCGGCACCCGGACACGCGCCCCTGGCTGGACGCGCGCCTGCTGGTAGGGCGTCAGGTGGTAGGTGAGCGTCTGGCCGACCGGCAGTGGCAGGGCGATGTCGACGAAGGCGGTCGGCGTCAGAACTCCCCCGGGTGGCGAGAGACGGGCAGAAAGAGAAACGGCCGCCCCAGCTTCCGGAGAAGTGGGAGCGGCCGTCGGAGTGCGGCTTGCACGGCGACTAGCTCGCGAGGAGGTCGCCCTTCTTCTTGCGCTCGATGCTCGAGGTCAGCGCGCGCTCGACCTGCTGCTCGGCGTCCCGCTCGGTCAGTCCCTTGACGTGGGCGACTTCGCTGACGATGAAACTCTTGGCGCGCTCGTACATCTTCTTCTCGCGGAACGACAGGCTCTTCCTCTGGCTGACGAAACGGAGATTCTTCAGCACTTCCGCGACTTCGGTAATGCGGCCGGTCTTCATCTTCTCGACGTTCTGCTTGTAGCGGCCCTTCCAGTCCTTCTGCGCCTCGACGCTGCCGTTCTCGAGAATGCTGAACAGCGTGCGGATCTCCTTCGCTTCGCAGAGAGGACGCAGCCCGACCAGATCGAGGTTGTCCTTCGGCACCATCACCTTGGAGTTCCCCGACAGCAGCCGGAGGTGATAACAGGTGCGCTCGGTGCCATCGATCCGGCTCGGAGCAATCTCCTCGACCACGGTCACTCCATGGTTCGGGTAGACGACCTTCTGACCGACCTTGAATGTCACGTGCTCTGCCCCCTTCTGTAACTATTGTGAGACTGGGTACTTAGGATACGAGAGCGACAACTGCCGACGCCGAAGAGTAGCCGAAAATCGCCCGTTCGTCAACCCTGGGGGGTAGCGGAAGCGCGGCGGAAACGCTCCGAGGCAAGGGAGTTTTCCACCGCTTTTTCCACAGATTGACAGGCCCGGGGCCGGCCCGTAGCATCCTCCCCTCTCCACCTACCCCTAGCCGGAGTGGCGGAATGGCAGACGCAGGGGACTCAAAATCCCCCGTCCTCACGGGCGTGCAGGTTCGACTCCTGTCTCCGGCACCATTTAGAATGAAGAACTTGGCGAACGAGTTGCGGTGGCAGCTTCAGCGGCGGCTGCGCAGCAGGAACGGCAGCAGGGCGGTCAGGGCGAGCGCGCCGTAGTAGGCGAAGCCGAGAACCGGATCCGCCTTGACGAAGACGCGCTCGAGCGGCAGGTGCATCAGCCAGAGTCCGACGGCGAGCTCGGCGGCGAGCAGGAAGCCGGTCGCCAGGAGACCGGTGGCGAGGCTGGCGCCGGCGGAGCGGATCTCGGGAAAGCGGCGCAGGACCCACTGGGCCGCAGCCGCCGCGAGGAGCAGCATGAGCGGCGTCTCGGCGAGCTCGGCGGCGCGCGCCCCGAGGCGCGGCACGACCAGCGTGACGCGCACGGCGCCGAAAAGGAAGCCGGCGCCGAACACCATCGCGAAGTAGATCGAGGCAGGCTTGAGGATTCTCATGCGCCGTAGTACCGCTGGAAAATGGCGGACAGCGCCAGGCCGATGCCGACGAGAGCCGTGAGACCCACGAGCCCGGGAAGCGCCGCGCTGCATCGCTGCGACGCCCGCCTCGCTGCAGCCGTCCGCGCCAGGGGAGCCAGGAGAAACGGCAGGATGGGATGCAGGTAGCGTCCCTGGAGACCCTGCACCAGGGGTGCTCCCGGCGGCGTCCAGTTGACCCATTGCGCCGCCGCGAGGGCAACCAACGCGCCGGCAGCCGCGAGCCCCAGGGCGGCGCGAGCGCCTGGGCCGAGCGGGCGGACGCCGGGGTCGAGCACGGCCACCGCCGGGAGCAGGAGCCACAAGACCCAGACCAGACCCCCCGGCAATCGCGTGTCGAGCCAGCCGAGATTGCCCCCCACCGCCTGCATGGCCACTCGCGGTGCGGCGCGGACCCACGATCGCGCGGCGATGCCGAGGAACTCGAGGGGATGTGCCTCGAGCTCGGCGATGCGCGCCGCGCGGTCGCCCGCCAGGTCCGGGCGGAACGGGATGCGCACGCGCAGGGACGCCTGCATCGCCAGCACCCCCGCCGCGATCGTCAGGGCCGCCAGTGCGGCCAGCAGCGCTGCGCGGTGGGCGCGCGAAGCGAATCGCGCGCCCGGCACGGCGACGAGGGCGAACACCAGCGGCGCGTAGACCGGCTTGGCCAGCACCAGCAGCACGGCCAGGACGGCGATGACGGCGGCGCTCTGCCAGGTCAGACGGCCTTCGGCGAGCAGCGCCTCGGTGACCGCCGCGGCGAAGGCCAGACCGAGCGCCGTCGTCAGAGCGTCGGCGGAAGCCGAGGCCCGGAGCTGCAGGGCGATCGGGGTGAGAGCCAGGAGGGTCAGCGTCCAGCCCAGGACCTCGCCGCGCCGCAGGGCCCACAGGATCAGGAGCGTTGCCGCCAGGAGATTGGCGATCCGCGCCCCGTAGAGCAGGACGATGGGACGATCGTCGAGGGCGCGCAGAACGGCGATCGCCGCGGCCTGGGGCAGATACGGCACGAAGTGAAGCTGCGCCGAATTGCGGAAGTCGAGAAAGGTCCGTTGCTGCGGCCGCAGCGGAATCGACCGGGCGGCAGCGAGGTTGCGCTCGTCGAGCCGCTGCCCCGGGTGGCCGGGGATTCCCGCGCTGGTGACCTCGATCAACTTCTGCAGGGCCACGGGCAGGTAGCCGCCGACTCCATCGGCCTCCGCCACGGGCCGGAACTGCCCCTCCGAAATCTGGAAGGCGCGCAGGAAGTGGGCAGGCTCGTCCGCGACTTCGAAAGGCGGCGTCCCGGCGCCGATCAGCATCGCTCCCGCCAATCCGACGAGGGTGAAGACGCCGGCGGGAGTGAGCACGCGTCTCATCCGTCGAGCCGGCAGCCCCCCCGGCGCATCCTGCTCTTCACTCGGCGGCCTGCAGGACCGGGCGCGCGTCGGGGAATTTCCACGTTCCCTGGAGAATCTCTGCCTTCGGCCGGTAGAGACGCGCGGAATAGGTCCAGCCCGGCGTGATCGGCAGGCAGTTGTTGCCCCGCCGGCGGCAGCCGCCGAATTGCAGGGTGTAGGAGCCGTCCCGGTTCGGCTGGGCGCTGGCGCTGGTGAGCGTGTAGACCCCGAGGTCGTTGCGCTCGAAGTAGCCCTTCGCGTTGTAGACGCTGACCGACCAGAAGCCGCCGACCGGTGCATCGCGGACGGTCAGGGTATGGATCGTCTGCCCGTCCTTCACCGCCGGCAGACGGTCTTCGCGCAGCAGGGCCCGGCGCGGCAACCCGCCCCATTCGATCGCGGTGCCGATCCGGTGGAGCTCCGGATCGACCTCGTTCCTGGCGCCGAACATCTCTCCCCCGCCGGCGGGAATCTCGCGCTTCGCGAGTTGCGTGCGCAACTCGTCGAGAGCTTTCAGATCCCACCGTGGCACCTCGAACCTGCCGCTGCGCTCCTGCGCGACCTGGATGCGGTCCTGCAGCGCATTCGTCACTTTCAGGTCCACCGAGCGTTCCGACGCCGGGAGCGTGCGGACGATCAGGAAGAGGTACCGCGTGCCGACCCGCTCCTGGGTGTAGGTGTAGGTCCCCGGGGCATCGACGACTTCGATCGAGTCGTGGTCCTGGGAGAGCGCCTGCAGCGTCATGTACCGTCCGCCCGTCTCGGGCAGCGTGGCGACGACCGGAGCGGCGGCGAGATCGAAGACGCCCGTCGATTCGAGCGTGTCGCGATTCAGGCGCGGTCCGCTCTGCTTCTCGATCGGCGTCGGCATCCGGGCGTGGACCAGTTTGCCGAACGCTCCGGCCTGCACGGCGCGGGCGAAATGGAGATCGCTCTCGGCACGCACGAAGTTGTCGAGCGTGACGGCGGCGGCCGCTTCCGCCGCGGGCGGAGTCTTGGTGGTCTGAGCCGCGGCAGGCGAAGCCAGCAACGTAGCCGCTGCCAGCAGGGTCAGGGTCGGGCGATGGACTGTGTGCATGAGCTCCTTGCCGAGGCTGCGAGCGCTGCTCAGCCGGGCGGAATGTTGCGGTTGACGCGGAAGCGGTTTTCCGGATCCCACTGCCGCTTGACCTCGGCGAGCCGCGCGGCGGCCGGGCCGAGGGCAGCGGCGACCCTCTCCGGTCCCTCGTCCTCGGTCAGGAAATTGACGTAGTTGCCGCCGGTCGAGAACCGCCGCATCCCGCTCCACGCCTCGCGCGCCCAGGCGACGTTCACGCCGTCGTCCTCCGCCCGTTCCCAGGCGCCGGCGATATTCAGCACGAAGCGGGCGTCGCGATTGCCGACCGGCGAGTGCTCCGCCCCCTTGGCATTCAGCGCGCCGCCGATCTGGAAGAAGATCACCGCCGAGTGCGGCGAGCGGATCTTCGCCGCATGCTCGATCGCCTGCTCGCAGAGTGCGGGCTCGATCTCCGGAAGGTACTCGCTCTTCCAGTAGTAGCGCCGCCCCTTCGGCTGCGTGGCGTCGAGCAGCGCCTGCATCTGCGTGTACGGACGCCGCACGAGGATGTCGCCGACCGGCGTCCCGAACTGCTTGATCGCCGCGACCGCGCGCTCCGCCTCCGCCGGCGGACCGGTGTGGCAGGCGAGAATCGCCACGATCGGCTGGCCGTGCATCTCCTTCGGCAGCCAGGGGGCGGGCGGTGCCGGGCGCATGAGGGCCACCAGGGTGAGCTCCGGCGGCGCTTCGGCGGCTAGCCGGCGATAGAGGTCGAGGACCTCGGGCGCGGCGCTCTGCGGCCAGGCGACGACACCGCCGACCACTTCCGGACCGACCGGGTGCAGGGTGTACTCGATCGCTGTGACGACACCGAAGTTGCCGCCGCCGCCGCGCAGTCCCCAGAACAGTTCCGCGTTCTCCTCGTTCGAGGCCCGTACCACCTGCCCCTGGGCGGTGACGACCTCCATGGCGACGACGTTGTCCGAGGTCCAGCCGAATCGTCGCGTGAGGTAGCCGAAGCCGCCGCCGAGCGTCAGGCCGGCGATGCCGGTGAGCGAGACGAAGCCGAGAACGGCGGCGAGGCCGTGCAGCTGCGTCTCGCGGTCCACGTCTCCCAGCAGGCAGCCGCCCTGGGCGCGCGCGATCCGGCGACGGGGATCGACCCAGACGCCGCGCATCAGCCCGAGGTCGAGCAGGAGGGCGCCGTCGGCGACCGCCAGACCGGCGATGTTGTGTCCGCCCCCCTTGATCGCCAGCAGCAGGTCGTTCTGGCGCGCGAACTCGACCGCTGCGACGACATCGGCGACGCCGAGGCAGCGCACCACCGCCAGCGGCCGGCGGTCGATCATCGCGTTCCAGACCGAGCGGGACTCCTCGTAGCCGGCTTCACCCGGCAGGAAGAGCGGCCCCTTCAGGCGGGCCCTCAGGCTGTCCAGGCGCCCACCGTCGAAGTCGATCTCACGTCCCGTCGTGGTCATGGCTTTCATCGGCTCTCCCCCCGGATGGCCTCGGTCCTGAAGGCGCGATTCTACCTTTGCACACGGAGTGCCCGGTTTCGCGGCGGCTTCAGCGGGCGAGCCGTTCCGCGTCGGCGGAGGCGGCTCCGCGGTCGTCAGGCGGCAGGATGAATCACCCTCTCCGGCGCGGGCAGCTGCGCCGGGTCGAGGTAGAGCAGCTCGACCGCCGAGCCGATCTCGGGAAACTGGAAGTAAGCGAAGTCGAAGAACGTGCCGTTCGACGCCTCCTGCACCACCTCGCGACCTTGCCGGCGGAGCTCGGCCTGCGCGGCGCGCACCGATTCGAGCGTCGGATAGAGCAGGCAGGTGTGGTGAAAGCCCTCGCCGTGGCGCTCGAGGTGCTCGTCGTAGACGCTGCGGCCGCTGTGGGGTGAGACGAGCTCGAAAGTGCCGCCGCCGACGGTGCAGAGCGCGACGCGAAAAGTGAACGGGCTCTCGACCCCGTGGACCTTCGAATGGGTCGGCACGATGGTGAAGAGCGTCCACGGCCCGATGCCGAGGGCGTCGGCCATCTTCTGCGTCGCCCCCTCGAGGTCGCGAACCAGGAAGCAGGTGTGATGAAGAGCGGCCGGCAGCGGCATCGTCATCGGAACTCTCCCCGGGTCCGCAGGTTCACTCGTCGAACTTCAGATCGGCAACGCGCTTCGCGGTCTGGCGGATCTTGCAGCCGAGCTCGCCGATGTCGGGGTGGTTGCGGCCCATCACGAACGCGAGCTGGCGGTCGCACTCGGCGTCGCGGTAGGCGGCCCATGTCGCGTTGCTCTTCTCCAGGGTGAGCTTCGCCGACTTCTTGTCCATCGACTGCTCGGCCTGGGCCGCCGCTTCGGCGAGCGCCGCTTTCAGGGCGGCCTCTTCCCTCTTCAGCGCCTCCTGCAGACAGTCGGTCATCTTCCCCCACTCGGCCGGCTCGAAAGCGTCCCAGCAGAGATCGACGGCATCGCGCACCGCTGCCGCGGCCGGCGCGGGCTCCTCCGCTGCCCGAAGGCTCCCTCCGGGCGCCAGGGTGAGCGAGCTCAGCAGGAGCAGGACAGTCAGCGGGCGCGGTGCCTCGATGCGAAGTGGTTTCATCTCTCTCCCTCGGAGTTCGACAGGCGTGGGGCGACTGCCGGCATTCTCTCCGAGCGGGCCCAACCGCGCAAAGGGCCGCTGCGGCGGAGCGGCAGCGAAGGCCGGCAGACGCCCCCGCTCAGTCGCGGCTCAGACGGTACGAGTAGCGCGCGCGCACGACGTACTCGGTCTGGCCGTTGGTCGCGCGATAGGTCTCGATCTGGCTTCCGGCGAGCTCGCTGCCGGCTTGAGTGCCGTGGAAGTCGTCGCGCGTGCGGCAGTACGACCAGTTGCGGCCGTTGCACTGGAAGGAGGTGAACCAGCACGACTGGCTGCAGCGGAAGTCGTCCCAGCTGACGGTCGTGCCGTCGTTGAGCACCGCGACCGAGCAGAAGTCCTCCGGCTCGAGGATCTGGACGGAACCGATCGCCGCCGCCGTCTGCGGCGGCGGCAGGACCAGACGTACGGTCTGGGGAGCCTGGGCTCCCAGGACGCCGCCGAGGCAGGTCCCCTGCCCCTCGACGAGCTCGACGACCTGACGGGAACCGCTCCACTGCGTCGGAACCGGCTCGGGAGCCGGAGGGGGTGCGGTCGGCGAAGAGCTGTTGTTGCAGCCAGCGAGTCCCCCGAGGAGGAGGACGGCGAGGAGCGCGCGCATCGGACTCGCCTTTCCCGGCGGTCGTCCATCTCTTGACTGCATGTGGCCTGCCGGCGAGCGGCTCAGGCCACGGAGAGGTACCGCCGCCCGGATAGTGTCGCACATCCGCGGGGCGGTCCTGCACGACGCCGGCCGGCCCGATGGCTACGTCGTGCCCTTGAAGAGCGCGGTGAGGTCGAGCGACTCCGCCGGATCGGGATCGCCCGCGAGCCGGACGAACTCGATCGCCAGCGCCTGTTTTCCGGCGCCGAGCACGGTACTCGCGCGTCCGAGCGCGTCGGCGAGCTGGGGCGGCTGCAGGTGGGCGGTGATGAGCCGCCAGATGACCTCTTCCAGGACATTGAACGCCGTGTGGACCTCCTGGAAGTGGAACCCCTCGCGATGACGTTCCCCGGCCACCTGGCGCGCATGGTCGCAGATCGGCAGGAGCGAGTGCTCGGCGATGCACTGCAGGCAGAGGTCGAAGAGGCGCTCGAGGCGGAGCCGGTTCGCCGCCTCCTCTCCGGCCGAGTAGTGCGGCAGCGCCGCGCGAGAAAGGCCCTGCAGGGCCTGGTCGATCGCCAGCGTGCGGTTACTGAACAGCAGTTCGTGGAGTTCCATGGCTGA
>CAZQTL010000006.1:29558-42067 GCA_964595975.1 uncultured Thermoanaerobaculia bacterium
CTCGCCGAGCCGGATGTCGCGGCGCACGCTCCAGAGGCCGTCGGCTCCCCTCGTCGGCGTGGCGATACCGCTCCCCCCGCGGCCCCGCTCGTGGCTCGCGCGCTGTTGCGCGGTCAGCCGCGGATCGTCGGTGAACAGGAGGTCGTCGATGTAGTAGGTGCAGCGACCCGGCTCGAGGACGTGCATGTGAACGTGCTGCGGGATTCCGGTACCGGGATAGCCGCCCGGACGGATCGTGTCGAAAGCGTATTCGCCGTGGGAATCGGTCTTCGCCCAGGCGCGCAGCCGGCCGTGCCGCGCCCCCGGTTGCCCGCGACGGCTCTCGTCCGGTGGATAGAGCCCGTCGGCGTCGGTCTGGTAGGCATAGACGACGATCCCCGGCGCCGGCCTGCCGGCGGCATCGAAGACAGTCCCACTGATGTGCATCGGTTCGCCCAGCTGGCCGAGAGGGCCGATGCGCGCCTCCGACGGGATCTTGTCCGGCATGCCGGAGAAGATCGCCTCGCAGCCTTCGCAGGGGAGACCAACGACCGGCTCGCGCGCCGGCGCAGCGTCAGCGGCGCAGGCCGGCAAGGCGAGCGCGAGCGCGACAAGAAAGGCTTCCAGTAAGGAGACGAAGGCGAGTCGGCGGTGGAGCGAGCGCTTCATGGGCGGTCTCCGGATCGAAGTCTGTCCGTTTCCCCTGCCGCCGTCAGCCGGCGGCGCGACGATAGCTCTTGGGGCTCGTGCCAAATCGCTTCCGGAATGCGTTGCTGAAGTGACTCTGATCGGCGAAGCCGGCGGCGGCGGCAATCTCCGCCAGCGGCGCCGCGGAGCCGAGAAGCATCCTCCGGGCGCGGTCCAGGCGGCAGCGGCGCACGTCCTCGCCCGGAGAGAGCCCGAAGACGGCGCGATAGCGCCGCGCGAGATGCACCGGATGCACACCGACCTCGCCGGCAATCTCCCTCACCGACCGTGACTCGGGCGAGAACGCGGTGTCGCGCAACAGCTCGCGTGCCCGCCGCAGCCACAAGGGTGCGCCGCCGGGCGCGGCCTCGCGCGCGACGACCGTGCGCAGCATCAACTCGAAGCAAAGCTCCTCGCTCACCCAGGCAGACAGCGTATCGAGCCCCCGAGCCTCGGCCAGCAAACGTCGCACGAGAGGCACCGCCGACTCGCCTACGCACGCACTCTTTACTGGAAGCTTTTCCTCCGTCTCGAACTCCACCAGCGTTGCCGGAGAGATCGACAACGTGGCGAAAGCCGCCCGCGAGAGCTCGGTGCCGGCGGCGAAGCAGTCGCGGTGCGCGGTGCCCGGCGGGCTGTAGACGATCCGCGGCGGCGAGCCGTCCGGCGGCAGGTCGGCGCTGGTTTCGTAGCGCCCGCGCAGGACGAAGACGAAGTGCGCCTCGTCGTGGCGGTGCCGCGCGACCTCGCGATTCGCCAAGGTCGGCGTGAACTGTCCCAACCGGAACCCCGCCACCTCGCGCTCCACCGCCGCCCGCCCGAAGAAGCGGCCGAAGGACAGCTGCGGCTGGCAGCCTCCCCCGACGAGAGGATCGACCATGGAGGAATTACGCAGACGTTACGCAGGGGTTTCGGGGAGTGGCGCTTCGGAGCTGGCGGCAGCGGGCGCAACTTCGCCTCCTCTGCGGGCGGTGCTCCAGAAGAGGATCGCGCTGCCGACGGCGAAGAAAAGGCTGCACAACGCGCTCCCCTCGGGACCCTGGGCGCCGCCGGTGAGCCAGTTCTGACCGCGCGGCGCGAGCTGCACGAGCAGCGCCGGCAGATGGGCGTCGATGCCGGTGATCGGCAGCTCGAAGCCGACGGCGATGAGCCAGTTCCAGCCCGTGTGCCAGCCCATGACGCCCCAGATGTGGCCGCTGCGCAGGGCCCAGGCGCAGGCGAAGAGCGAAAAGAGGAAGGTTCCGAGCATGAGGTCCCACGCCTGGTGCGGGCTGTAGTGCAGCAGCATGAAAACGGTCGAAGTGAGTACGACAGCGAGGACGAGGTTGAGCTTGCGGGCGAGGGCCGACATCAGCCAGCCGCGGAAGAGGATCTCCTCGACGCTCGACTGCACCGCGAAGCCGGCGAGGAGAATCGCCACCCGCAGCAGCGCCGCCGGCGAGGTCCAGGCCGGAAGGAGCTCCCCCGCTGTATAGCCGCCGGCGAAACCGATCGTCGCGACGACGAGCGTCGAGGTCGCGAGGCCGACACCCAGGCCGCCGAGGAATCCCCTCCCGGTACGCTCGCCCACCAGTCCCAGCGTGGTGAGCGGGCGGCGCTCGACGAGCTTCACCCAGGCGAGGAGCACCGCGCCAGTGAGCGCGAAATCGAAGAACAGCAGGGCGCACAGTCCGCCGAAACCCAGCGGATCGCCTCGCTCGCTGACCAGTCCGAAGGCGAATTCGAGCCGCCAGGCGGCGATCGCCGGCAGGGCGACGATGAGGATGCCGAGGAATGGGGTGAGCGCTCCCCAGGGGAGCCAGCCACGAGCCGGCTCGGAGGAGTAGAGGGTAGCGGATCTCATGCGGGGAATCTAGGACATCGCGCTCCCGCCGTCTTGTAAGGATGCAACCGGCCGCTGCCCGTCTCGCTTCGCGAGCCGCTGTTAGCATCGTCGCCGCGATACGGCGAGGGAGGCATGAACCGATGTCGCCGGCGCACGTAGAGTGTCCCTGGAGGTGGTGCATGAGGTCGAAACATGTTGTTCTCGCCGTCGCCGCGCTGGCGTCTCTTCTGTCCGGTCTCGCCGCCGCGCAGGCGCCGGCGGCTTCTGCCCCGGCGCCCGGTCCGCAGTTCGACGCCGCCCTCGCCGCCCAGGTCGGGGCGGACGAGCACGGCATGCGGCACTACGTCCTGGTGGTGCTCAAGACCGGCCCCAACCGGATGCCGGACGGTCAGCAGCGGGACGCCATGTTCCAGGGCCACTTCGCCAACATCCAGCGCCTCGCCGATGAGGGGAAGCTCGCGCTCGCCGGTCCGTTCGACGGCGTGGACGGCTGGCGCGGCCTGTTCATCTTCGCCGTCGAGGAGATCGACGAAGCGAAGAAGCTGGTGGCGACCGACCCGGTGGTCGCCAACGGCGAGATGGTGCCGGAGTTCCACAAGTACTTCGGCTCCGCCGCCCTGATGCTGGTCAACGACGCCCACAAGCGGGTGCAGCAGAAGCCGTTCTGAGTTGCCGCTGTCGCGCCGCGGGGCGCCCTCAGTCGACGATGAAGAGCTGCGCGCCCAGAGCGGTCGACGAGCGGTGCGCCTCGGCGTCGTCACCCACCTGGTAGCTCATCCCGGGCAGGAGCGTGAAGCTCCGCCCATCGGCGAGCTCGGTGTGCAGCTCCCCCGCCAGGCAGAAGAGGATGTGCCCCTTCTTGCACCAGTGATCGGCGCGGTAGCCCGGCGAGTAGTCCACCCGGCGGACCCGGATGCCGGCGAAGGTGCGCGTGCGCCAGGTCGCCGTGCCGCTCTCGCCCGGATGCTCGGTCGCTTCGACGGCGGACCAGTCGGTGACGCCGAAAGGAAACGGAGTCATCTGCATGATGGTGCGAGTATAGGAGAGGCGGGAGCGATCCGGACGCCGGCCGGTTAGACTTGCCGCATGCTCCGATCGGTCCTCGTTCCCGTCCTCCTCGCTGCGGTCGCCGGCTCCGGCTTCGCCGCCCAGATGCCGGGGAACGCGCCGCAGGCGGCCTGTCTCGCCGATGGGCAGGTCGAAGACGTTCTGCTGGTGGACGGGATCGTCTACCTCGCCGGCCGCTTCCAGAACGTGCGCCCGCCGGGTGAGGTGATCGGCGGCCCGCTCGAAGTGGCGCGCAACTGGTTCGCCGCCTGCGACGCGAAGACCGGCGCGGTGCTCGCCTGGGATCCGCAAGCGACCTGCGATCCGGGCCCCTTCCCCACCTGCGGCAACGGGCCGCGCGGCCAGACGCTGGCGCTCTCGGCCGACCGCCAGTCGATCTATCTCGGGGGCAAGTTCCGCACCATCGGTGGCGTGCAGCGCCGCCACGCGGCGCGAGTCGCGCGCAGCAACGCCGCGCTCGATCCGGCCTGGCTGCCGGAGCCCAACGACCGCGTCCAGCGCCTGGTCGTCGCGCCGGATGGCCAGCGGGTCTATATCGCCGGCAACTTCACCGCCGTCGGCGGCTGCTCGACGACCCCTTGCCACGCCTACCTCGCGGCGGTGTCGCCGATGACCGGACTGATCGAGGCGGCGTTCGATCCGATCATCGAGTCGGACGGCGGCGCCTTCGCCAGCGTCTACTCCCTGGCTCTTTCACCCGACGCCCAGACGCTCTACCTCGGCGGCCAGTTCGACACCGTCGACACCGCGCGCCGCCGCAGCGCCGCGGCGGTGGACGCCGCCACCGGCACGACGGCGACGCTCTTCGCGCCGGCGCTCGCCGACACCAATCCGGCCGACCTCGAGGTGCAGGTCTACGACATCCAGGTGGATCGCAACTGGATCTACCTCTGCGGCGACTGGTGGGTGACGGACGGGATCGGCGACCAGCAGATCCAGCGCACCGTCATCCGCTTCGCGCCGGCGACGGGGGCGGTGGACACCGGTTTCTGGATCGCCACCGACGGCGGCGTCCAGGCCTGCGCCCTCGACCCGGATCTCGGTGTGCTCTTCGTTGGCGGCCACTTCGACTGCGTGCGCGCCTGGCTCGACTCGACGACGCCGCTCGATCCCGCGCCGTCGCAGTGCGGCACCGACCCCCTGTTCGTCGGCACGCAGCAACGCGACCTCTTCGCGCTCACGGTCGCCGACGGGACGCTCCTGTCGTGGAACCCCGACACCGCCGGCGCCGCCGGCACCTGGGCGCTCACCCGCGACAACGGCCGCCTGCTGGTCGGCGGCGAGCTCGCCTGGCCGCGCACCGGCAGTGCCACGCACCAGTCCCTGCTCGCCTTCCCGCTGCCGCTCTTCGCCGACGGCTTCGAGCAGGAGAACACCGACCGCTGGTCGGCGACCTTCCCGCCCAGCTAGTCCGGCGTCGCCTTCTCCTGGGTAGAGTCCCGCCGGGTCCAGTGGAAGATCGACTCGGTGGGCGGGCCCAGCGGCTGGGTGTAGGGGTCGATGCCGGTGAGCCCGAGGGTGCGCTCCTTGAACCAGGTGGCGAACTCCTCGCGGGCGGCGGAGTACTGCCGCGCCCGTTCCTCCGGCTCGTCGATGTCGGAGACGACGATGACCCACGGCCCGGCCGGGGTCTCCTGCAGGTGCCACGACTCGTGGCGCACGCCGAGGCCGGCGAAGAACTCCGCCGCCTGCGCCTGGCGCTCCGCTGCCATCGTCCGCGCGATGTCGCGCACGCTCTCCTCCATCCCTTCCAAGACCGGAAATGCCCGCACGACGAGCGCCATGGCTCCCCCCTGTGGTCGACCGCCCGGGCCCGAAGGCGCGCCCGCTCGGTCGGCGGAGTATAGGCCTCAGGGTCCGAAGACGCCGAAGGCGATGAGCGTGCCGAGGGCGACGACGAGCAGCGCGACGGCGGCGCCGATGCGGGCCCGGCGTTGCCAACGCGCCCAGCCGTCGGCGCTGAGATAGAAGCGGCCGTCGCCCGTCGGTACGGCGACGCCGGCTTTCACCAGGCGCCCGAAGAGACGGTCCTCACGCACGCCCAGCTCGGTGAGCGTGAGGGCGCGCGCGATGTCGTCCGCGCCCGCGGCGGTGAACTTGCGCACGGTGGCGCGCTGACGGGCGGCGGCGATGGCGGGCAGAAACGACGGGATGACGGTGGACATGATCGCCTCGATCGGCAGTCGGTCGGCGAGGATTCAGGGCAGCACGGCGAAGTGCGCCATCATTCCGGCGGCGTGATGCTCGAGGATGTGGCAGTGGTACATCCACTCCCCCGGACGGTCGTCCGGCATCCAGGCGATGCGGACGCTGCCGAAGGCGGGGACGTTGACCGTGTCCTCCCACGAAAGAAACTCGGCCGACTTGCCGTTCACCAGCAGGACCTGGAAGAAGAAGCCGTGCAGGTGGAACGGATGATGCACCGGCGAGCGGTTGACGATGTCCCAGACCTGCAGCTCGCCGACTCGCACCGGTTCCGCCCGATGGTGCTGCTCGCGGTTGATCGTGAACTCGACGCCGTGCCGGAGTCCCAGCGTGAAACCGAGGCGCACCTCACGGTTCGCCTCGACAGCTCCCGTCACCAGCGGCTCGATCCGGCGCAACCTCTCCGGGAGGTGCGCTTTCGAAGTGGCAGCAGCCCCGACGCGAAGGGTGGCGAACAGCTCCGGCTTGCCGTGCTTCTTGAACGACCCGCGATTGAACGGCAGGCTCTCGACGCGAAGCGCGTCCCCTTCGGCGAAGGGCCCGACCGCGAGCTCCACCCGGTCGGCGGGCGCCAGGAGTACCTCGGTCGCCGGGAAGGGCGAGCCGATGAGCCCGCCATCGGTGCCGACGATGCGAAAGGGACGTCCACCGAGCGAAAGACGGAGATAGCGCGCGCTCGCGGCGTTGACGATCCGCCAGCGCTCGACCTGGCCGGCGGCCATCGCGAGCTCCGGCTCCTGTTTCCCGTTCACCAGCCGGGTGCTGCCTTCGCGGCCGTCGTGTGACTCGATCCACTTGCCCGGACCCTTGACCTTGCCGTCCTGCGCGATCTCGACGTCGTCGAAGACCAGCACCCGCTCGTGGTCGAAGCTCGGCTCTTCCTGCGAGCGCACCACCAGCGCGCCGTACAGGCCCCGCTCCAGTTGCACCGTTTCGTTGAAGTGCGAGTGGTACCAGAAGGTCCCGGCGTCCGGAAGCCGGAAGCGGTAGACAAAGGTGTCGCCCGGCGCGATCGGTCGCTGCACCATCTCCGTGCCGTCCATCGCCGCCGGAATGCGCAGGCCGTGCCAGTGCACGACCGTCGGTTCGGGCAGTCGGTTGGTGAGGTGAATTTCGAGCACGTCGCCGACCTGCGCCTCGATGGTCGGACCCGGGACCTGACCGTTGAACCCCCAACCCGGGACCGTGACGCCGGGGCCGATCTCCCAGTCGAACTCTCCCGCTTCGAGCTCGACGGCGACGACCCGCCGGCCGGCGTCGGGTTGAGCGGCATCGTAAGCAACGCGGTACGCCTCACCGGCGTCCGCCGCAGGGGCGTGGCGGACCTCTCCGCCGTGACGGTGAGAATGCGTCGCGTGCTCGTCGCCCTGTTCGTGCTGGCGCATGACTCCTCCGGGAGGCTGGTTTCGTCGCCTGATTATAGGGCTCCCGCCGCGCACTCGGCGCCCGGTTCCCGCGGCCAGGAACGGCAGCCGGAGGGGCGAGGCGGACGCACGGGTTTGCTAGGGTCGGCGGCATGTCCGGAGGCGAGCCGATCCGCGAGCTGCTCGATGCGCTCTACCGCGCGGAGTCCGGGCGCATCCTGGCGACGCTCATCCGCCTGCTCGGGGACTTCGACCTCGCCGAGGAGGCGATGCACGAGGCGTTCGCGGCGGCCTTGAGCGCCTGGCCGGCGAGCGGCGTGCCCGAGAGCCCGCGGCCCTGGTTGATCTCGACCGCCCGCTTCAAGGCGATCGACTCGCTGCGGCGGCGGGCGCGGTGGAATGCGTCGCAGGATGCCCTCCTGCTGGAGCTCGAGGGACAGCGGCGATCCGCGCAGGAGGCTCTCGAAGACGTCGCCGAGGCCGAGAGTCTCGAAGACGACCGGCTGCGCCTGATCTTCACCTGCTGCCACCCGGCGCTCGCCCCCGAGGCGCAGGTCGCTCTCACCCTGCGCGAAGTCTGCGGCCTGACCACGGAAGAGATCGCCAAGGCGTTCCTCGTCCCGGCGGCCACCCTGGCGCAGCGCATCGTGCGCGCCAAGACGAAGATCCGCGATACTCCCATCCCCTACGAGGTACCGACCCCGCAGGAGCTGCCGGAGCGTCTGGGCGCGGTGCTGCAGGTGGTCTATCTCGTCTTCAACGAGGGCTATTCGGCGGCCGCCGGATCAGCGGTCACGCGCGCCGAGCTGACCGGCGAGGCGATTCGTCTCGGCCGGCTGTTGACCGACCTGCAGCCCGAACCGGAGGTCCTGGGGCTCGTCGCCCTCATGCTGCTGCAGGAATCCCGGTGCGCGGCACGCAGCTCGCCGACCGGCGAGCTGATCCTGCTCGAGCACCAGGATCGCGCGCTGTGGAACCGGCAGCAGATCGCCGAGGGGGTGGCCCTGCTGGAGCGCGCCCTGATGACCCGCCGCTTCGGCGCCTACACCCTGCAGGCGGCGATCGCCGCCGTGCATGCCGAAGCGGAATCGGTGGCGCGCACCGACTGGCCACAGATCGTCGCCCTCTACGACCAACTGCTGCGGCTGCAGCCGTCGGCCGTGGTCCGTCTCAATCGTGCCGTCGCCGTGGCGATGCGCGACGGCCCTGCCGCCGGACTGTCCGAGATCGAGGCGTTGCTCGCACGCGGCGAGCTCTCGAGCTATTACCTGGCGCACTCGGCGCGCGCCGACCTCTATCGCCGGCTCGGCAGGACCGCCGAAGCCCTCGCCGCCTACGAGAAAGCCCTGGAGCTCACCGAACAGGAGCCCGAGCGACGGTTCCTGCGGCAGCGGATCGAGCAGCTGAAATAACTTTCGCCGCTCCTGTCGATTTTCCGGCTCAGCGACGACTATAGGGCAGAAGAACGAAGCGGCACGGCACCCGGGAGAACGGACCGAGCCCGCGACGACGAGCCACCGACAAGTCCACGCAGTTCACAAGGAGAACGAGCCATGCCCCAGTATCTGATCGCCAACTACCTGCCCGACAACTTCGACCCCTCCACCGTCACCGAAGCGATGGTCGAGGAGATCCACGCCCTCAATCGCGAGATGATCGCCGCCGGCATTCGCAAGTTCGCCTGCGGCATCGCCCCGGCGAACGCCGCCAAGACGGTGCGCAAGCAGCCCGACGGCAAGGTGCTGGTCACCGACGGACCGTTCGCCGAGACCAAAGAGCACATGGGCGGATTCTGGATCCTCGAGGCCGCCGACATGGAAGAGGCGCTCGCCTGGGCGCGCCGCGGCGCCATTACCTGCGACGCGGTCGGCGAGGTCCGCGAGCTGCTCTTCTTCCCGGCGCCGGACACGACCGCGGACTAGCCTCCTCCGCGCACGGACCGGCGTCACTTGCCGCGGGCGACACCCTCGGCGAGCTGGCGCCGGTACTCCTCTTCGTCGTACTGCCCCTTGGAGGTGGCGATGAGGCCGTCGGGGGCGAGGGTCCAATCCTCGGAGCCGATGATGCGCACCGCCTTGCCGGTGCCGCCCGGACCGGTGTTCCGGCCGGTCAGCGTCCAGTGGAAGGTGATCTCCCCCTTGAACAGGCCGAGCTCCTCCATCTTGATGTTGAGGTCGGGGAAGTCGGTCATGAGCTGCTTCGCCTTGGCGGCGATCGCCTCCCTGCCGACGGCCGGCGGCCCGCCGTTCATCGTCAGAGACCCGTTGGGCGTGAAGCAGGCGGCGACTCGCGCCGGGTTCTGGCTGCTCCAGGCGATGGCATAGTCGCTCGCGAACTCCTTGAGCTTCTCGCGATCCAGGGGCGGCGTGGACTTGCCACACGCACCCGACAGGGTGAGCACGACGGCCATCGCCAGAGTCGCTCCCCGGGCGATGAGCACCTTGCGGAAGCCGATCATCGGTCAACCCTCCTCTGCAGGCGGCGGCTCCGCACGATGCGAGTCCCTGCGGTCCGCCATGAGTCCCTCCCTGGAGTGTAGGGAGCCCGACGGCGAAGGGCACGCACCGTTCGGGTAGGGAACGACCCGCCCGCCCTCGTCGGAACGGCTAGGGACGGGCGCCGAGGAAGGGGATCAGGAACTGGCTCGTCGAGTGAAGAGCGGTCTCAGCGGGCGTCTCGCCGCGAGCGTTCCGGGCCGTCGTGTCGGCGCCGGCCGCGACCAGCGCGCGGACGACGGCGACGCGATCGTCCATTTCGCCGACGCAGCCCATGTCGACCGCCCAGTGCAACGGCGTGTAGCTGTTGTGCGAGCGCGCGTCGAGGTCGAGACCGCCCGCGATGCAGGCCACCACCCATTCCGGATCGCCGTAGTAGGCCGCCAGGTGGAGCTCGGTCATGCCGGATTCGTTCAGGATCGGATCGCTCAAGCAGGCTCTCGCTCATGCTATCGGCGCCCTCTTGCGGGAAGGCCGCCGATCGTCGGAGGTGAATTCTAGAGAGGTATCCCGGCTCTGCCCAAGGGGGCGCCGGGATGCACATCCGCCTGCGGGCAGGCGAGGGCGAGGGCGGCGAGAAATCGATCGGGGTCGTCGGGGGTCACGACGACGGCGCGGCGCTGGAGCTGGAGCACGACCGCATTGCGAGGCAGCGTGGCGAAGGCGCGATACCTGCCGAGCTGCCGACTCCAGAAGAGGCCGGCGAAGACGAAGAGCCCTCCGTTGCCGAAGAGCCGCAGGGATCGGGACATCGCAGTCGGGTCGGGCCACGCCGCTTGCAGCTCCGCGAGCGCGAATTCGGTCGACCAGAGCAGCCGCCGGATCCGCAGGAAGCCGGACCCGACTTCGTAGCCCCGCACGACGAAGAGCGCCGACCCGAGAAGCGTCGCCGCCACGAAGAGCGTCGTCAGCGTGACGGTGGCGCCGCCGAGAAGATCGCGCGGGAAGAGCGCCGCAAACAGAGCCGTCATCGTCGTGAGGATCACGACCGAGAACGCGGTCATGACCTTCAGGGTCGTGGACCAGGGTGCCCGGAAGAGATTGTCGCCAGGGTTCACGGGCTTCCGACCTTGCTGCGCCGGCTCTCCAGAATCAGCCAGACACCGAGGCCGATCATCCAAGCCGGCAGCAGGTAGTTGTTCAGGTCGGCGACGAGGGCGACCGCGGTCGTGACGTTCCGCCACATGCCGACGAGGCCGAGCACACCGGTAGCGATCCCCCATCCACCGATCCAGCGTGGAGCGGTGTCGTGGCGGAGCAGGCCGACGCCGGCGAGGACGAAGAAGAGGCTGAAGCTCGCTTCACCCACGAACTCGCCGAGGAAGTTTCCGAGATAGCTGTTGAGGCCGTCGAAAATGGCGGCGAGGGTCAGCCGCTCGCCCGCCGCAGCGACGCCCCAGGCGCGAGCGAGCTCCCAGTGGACGCTCGGCCAGCGCAGGAGACCGAGCATCATGGTCAGGGCGGCGAGGAAGGCGAACAGCGCCCCGAGACGCATCGGGCCGGCGGCGCGCCGCTTGAGTGCCTCGTACGCGCCGACGCCGGCCGGAAGGAAGACCAGGGGGAGGACTCCGTAGAGAGCCCAGACCGCTCGCCCGCCGGCGCCGGTCGCCAGGAGCGCCGGCAGGACATCCTCGGCCGCCCCGTCGAGCACTTCCGGATAATGAAACCTGGCGGCGAGGTAGGAGAACACCGCCAGAAAGGCAATCGCCCCGCCGACGAGGGCGATGCCTCCGGCGAGGAGGGTGCCGCGTGCCGGTTCCGTTTCCCTCGCGTGCGTCTGCAATGCCATCGCACTCCCCCGCCCGACGATGTCGTCGGGCCCCCCGCAACGGTGGATCCAGCCACTGCCGATCTCGTGCGCCGGATTCTAGCCCCGGCCCGTGAGGGGCATCTACGGCGCCGCCCAGTTGGCCATCATCGGGATGAGGAAGCCCTCCCAGTCGGTGCCGGTATCGCCGTGCTGGCCAGCGATCTCGCGGGACTGGAGGGGGAAGGCGTGGTTCAGCATCTTCGTCCAGTCGGCGCGCACGCCGGCGATCGGGTAGTTGACGTCGCCGAGTCTCGCGGTGTGGCCGATGTGGAGCTTCCAGGCGGCCGCATCGAGCACCGCGTCGACGTTGCCGCTGCCGACGACGCTCGACAGGCTGGAGTTCTCGATCAGCACGCCGGCGTACGCGGCCGCGTCGTCCATCGCCATCTTGTAGGCGAGCCCGCCGCCCGAGGAGAAGCCGGCGAGGACGATCTCCTTCTGGTGGACCCAGAAGCACGCGCGCACGTCGGCGATCGCCGCCTCCACCCACGCCGCGTCGGAGAGGCTCCAGCACTGGCCGTCGCGGCCGCCGATCGAGATGGCGATGTAGTCGAGCGTCGGCCGCAGGGGCCACGGCGCCGCCGCCCAGCCGGCGAAGTTGAGCGCCGTGTCGCCGCAGCCGTGAATCGCCACGAGGAGGCGCCGCGGCGTCGGGTTCGCGACGTCGTAGCCCACCGGCAGGCGCACGACGTAGTCGGTGACTCCGCTGTTGAGGACGAAAAATCCGTTGGCATCGGGCGTGAAGACGCAGTTCTCGCTCGGCCCGGGCCCCGGATTCCACCCCGAAACGTTGCCGGACTCGAAGCCGTCGGCGAAGACCGGCAGCAGGACGCCCAGCTCCGCCTCACCGCCAGCGTCCGGCACGGGCCCGCCGGCGCTAGCCGTCACCGGGAGGCTCAGCACGGCGAAGGTCCAGACTGCGGTCGCCGCCAGGGTTCCTGCTCTGCGCATCGCTCGCCTCCGGATTGCTTCCAGGTGTCTGCAGGCTACCGCCAGGGCCGCGCGGCGTCAGGGGGATTTCAACACCGGCCGCGGGCACGAGCGGCAGCTCGGATTCTGGCCCTGGGCGTATAGTG
>CAZQTL010000006.1:42167-48689 GCA_964595975.1 uncultured Thermoanaerobaculia bacterium
CGGATGCCGGTCCTCCGGGTGACGCTCATCTTCGCGCTCGTCGGGCTCCTGCCTGGCGCTCCACCGCTTTTCGGACAGGAGCCGTTCGGGGAGCTCATCGACGTCCGTTCGGGCTTCATGCGCGTGGTCGTGAAGGGGGTAGCGCCTCCGCCCCGGGCGGGCGACTTCGAGGTCACCTGGAAGGGCGCGCGCCAGGCCGTCCGGGAGGTTCTGGGCGGACCCGGCAGCGCGATCGAGGTCGGCATCGCCCTCGACCTTTCGGCCAGCATGCAGCGCAGCCTCGAGTCGATGAAGGCGGCGCTGCGCGACTTCCTGCGCACCGAGCTCTCCGCCGCCGACCGGGTGTTCGTCGTGAGCTTTTCGGATCGCCTCGAGCTCCTGAACGACGGCCTCGACGCCTCGCTGGACTCGCTGGCAACGTTGTCGATCGACCAGCGGCCGGGAATCCGTCCGACGCGCTTCTTCGCTGGCGTGGATCGCGCCCTGGCGACCTTTCGCAACTCCTCGCCGCGCGCCGTCCTGCTGGTCGCCTCGGACGGCTGCGACTCGTTGCGCCAGGAGGGCGCCGGGGATCGGGTTCTGCGCCAAGCCGCGAAGATGGCCATTCCGATCGTCCTGATCGCCCCCGGCCGGCGGGAGTGCCGCAACACGACATGCGCCCTGAACGGTTCCGGCGAGTGGATCTGCAACCCGGGACTGTCCCCGACGTTTCCCTCCGTGCGCCTCGCGGAACGCGACCCGGCCGACCCGACGCGCGGCCCCCTCGAGGTTCCCCCGAGCTCCCTGGGCTCGCCGGCCACCATCGCCCGCGATCAGTTCATCGGCCGCCTCAAGGCCGGCGGTGGCGCCTTCCTCACCGCCCGTTCGGACACCGAGTGGACCCGCGGCCTCGACTCGGTGCGCTCCCTCCTCGACCGCCAGTGGACCGTCGTCTTCGAACCGAGCTCGCCGGCGGTGCAGAGCGCCGAGGTCAAGGTACAGGTGCGCGACCGTCCTCGGCCGTGAACGCGGCAAGGCGGAGATCCGGTGCCGGAGAGCAGGTGCCAGCCGATGGTCCGCGGACGAGGGTGGTCGGGCTGGCGGCAGCCAGCGTTGCCGGCCGCTGGCCCTTCGCGCCGGCATTTCTCGCGTTGTCTTCCAGGGTAGGGGGCGCCGCGCTCGCGCGGCCTGGCCCGGAAGCCCTCGTGTAGGCTTCGCGCAGGCGACTTCCCAGAGGAGAGGACCCGGATGCAGACCCGGCGGATCGGTCGATGGTCTCTTGCAGTGTCGGTCGCGCTCGCTTCGTTTGGACTCCCCGACTCCTCGCCGGCGGCGAACCGGGGCGAGGCGCGGCTCGGCGTCACGATGATCTTCAGCGACGGCTTCGAGAGCGGCGACACCTCGGTCTGGAGCGCCACGTTCCCCGGGGTCCTGGTCACCACGCACGGGATGACGCTGCCGGCGGCGCATCCGCGGCTGTGGTTCGATGCGGCCCGGCTCGCGCGCGCCCGCACCTGGTTCCAGAGTCACCCGTTCACCCCGCCGACGAACGAGGACACCGCCGGCGGCTACGGCGACGTCGCCCTGCACGGCCTGCTCTCCGACAACGCCACCGGCTCGTGCACGACCGCGATCAACTGGGCGCTGTCGCGCCTGGACGACCTTGCCGACACCGGCGGCGTCGCCTGCGATCCCTGCCGCTGGACGGGCGAGCAGCTGATCCTGGTCTACGACTGGTGCCACGCCTACATGACCCCGGGGCAACGCGACACCTTCGTCCTGGGAGTCTCCACCGGCCTTCAGTCGTGGAGCCAGGAGGCCTGGGGCGGACCGTCGATGTACCAGAACAACTACTACTGGGGCTACCTGAGGAACGAGCTCGAGTGGGCGATCACCGCCTACGAGGAGGACCCCGTCTGGGCCGAGTCCATGCTCGACTGGGTGTTCACGAACCGACTGGCGAACGCCTTCGATCCCTCGACCCTGCCGGCCGGCAAGAGCCGGGGGGGTGTCGCCTACGAAGGCTCCGAGTACGGGCCGGTCGTCGGCGCCTATCCGCTCATCCCCTTCACGACCGCCGCCCTCCTGGGGCGGAACCTCTACGAAGAGACCAGCTTCTGGTGGGAGTTCGTCTACGCGCTGATCCACTCCACGACCCCCGCCCCCACCGCGGTTCCCGGAGTCGCCGGCACGGGCTACACGGTCTTTCCGTTCAGCGACGACGAAGGGTGGAACGAGCGCTTCCAGGCGGAGACGCACTACTTTCCCGACTTCATGGTCTCGGCGGCCTCGTATTGGCCGACGGCCAACGTCGGCCGGCATGCGCGCCAGTGGGCCAACATGGTGGGCATCCTGCCCTGGCGCCACGTCCAGGCGGTCGACGTGCTCAACTCGCCGCTCCCCTTCACCGGCCTGCCGCTCGACTTCTACGCCGCGGGCCCGCGCTACTTCTACGGCCGCAACGCCTGGGGGGCCGCCTCGACGGCGTTCCAGCTGCAGTTGGGCGACGCCGCCGAGAGCACGATCGGCCACCAGCACGGCGACTACGGCACCTTCCAGATCTGGCGCCAGGGGCGCTTCGTCGCGCACGAAACCGCCGGCTACTCCGGCGCCTCGGCGACCGAGGTCGCGGGTTACGCCGGTGTCGGCTCGGTCGACAGCGCGACCGGCATCGCGCACAACACGGTGCTGGTCAACGGCGCGAATCCCGGACCCCAGTATTCGGATCGGACGGCGGTCGTCGAGCGCCTCGAATCGCAGGCCGACTACGCCTTCGCCGTGGTCGACCTCGTGCCGCCGGCCACCCAGATGCAGGAGTGGCGCCGGGAGTTCGTCTTCGTGCGTCCGCTCGAGACGCTGGTGATCCTCGATCGCCTGCAGACGGCGAGCGCCGGGGCGACGAAGACTTTCCTCAATCACTGCGAGACCAACCCCGCCGTGTCGGGGAACAACGCCGCGACCTGCACCGTGGGGACGCAGGCGCTGGTCATGACCACCCTGCTCCCCGCCCAGCGCCTCTATCGTGTCGTGGACGAAGGTTCGCACACCAACAGTCAGTACCGCATCGAGGTCGACACGACCCCCGGCACCGCGCAGAGCTACATCCTCACCGTTCTCCAGGCGAAAGGGAGCTCCGACCCGAGTCTTTCCCCCTCCCTGGTGGACAACGGTTCGTCCTGGACGCTGACGCTGGCGCCCGGCACCTCGATCACCTTCCAGAAAGGGATGACCTCGACCGGCGGCTCGATCACCGTTGACGGCGTCCCGACGCCCTTCCGCGCCAACGTCCAGACGATGTCCGTCACCGCCGCCGGCCCAGCCTGGGGCGGGTGAGAGCGGAGGCGGGGTCGTTTCGCGCGCAGGAGAGCGATGTCGACCTTCCGCCGCTCACCGCGGGGCCACCGTTCTCCCCCAGGCGGCGGGCGAGGAAGCGGCGTTCCGGCTCGGTGCGGGCGAGGGCGAGTGCCGCGCGATAGGCGGCGGCCGCCTCGCTGTGGCGCCCGAGCCGTCGCAGCAGTTCGGCACGGGCGGCGGGCAACAGGTGATAGCCGGCGAGCCGCCGCCCCGAGGCGAGCTCGTCGAGCAGGGCGAGTCCAGCGGCCGGCCCCTCGGTCATCGCCACGGCGACCGCCCGATTCAGCGCGACGACGGGGGACGGCTCCACCGCTTCGAGCAGGCGATAGAGCTCCGCGATCTCCCGCCAGTCGGTTTCGGCGGCGCTCGCGGCGCGTGCATGCACACCGGCGATCGCCGCCTGCAGGGCGAAAGGTCCCGGCGGCCGCCGCGCGCGCAACGCCTGCTCGACCAGAGACAGACCGTCGCGCAGCTTCGCCCGTTCCCAGCGTGAGCGGTCCTGATCCTCGAGCAGCACGAGCTCCCCGGCGTCGTCGAAACGAGCCGGGCGGCGGGCGTCGGTGAGCAGCATGAGGGCGAGAAGGGCGATCGCTTCGCTCCTCGCCGGCAGCAGCGCCACCACCAACCGCGCCAATCGAATGGCCTCGGCACAGAGGTCGGCGCGCACGCCGCGTTCGCCGGCTGTCGGAGCGTAGCCTTCGTTGAAGACCAGGTAGATGGTGCGCAACACGGCTTCGAGCCGCTCCGGCAGCTCGTCCTCCGCTGGCACGCGGTAGGGAATGCGGGCGGCGCGGATCTTCGCCTTGGCGCGCACCAGGCGCTGCTGCAGGGTGGCCACCGGCACCAGGAGCGCGCGCGCGATCTCCTCGCTCTCGAGACCGCAGAGGGTGCGCAGGCTCAGGGCCACCTGCGCTTCCGGGGCGAGCGCAGGATGGCAGCAGGTGAAGAGGAGGCGCAGCCGCTCGTCGGGGAAACCGTGTTCGATCTCCGCCAGAGTCACCGCCGGCTCCGTGGCCGCGGCCGCCCCCTCGCTGGCCAACTCCTCGCGCTTGCGCCGGTCGAGCGCCGCCCGTCGCAGCCGGTCGATCGCCTTGAACCGTGCGGTCGAGACCAGCCAGGCGCGCGGCTGCGCGGGCAGCCCCTCGACCGGCCAGCGCTCGACGGCGACCGCCAGCGCCTCCTGCAGCGCCTCCTCCGCCAGGTCGAAGTCCCCCAGCAGCCCGATGAGCGTCGCGAGAACCCGGCCGCCCTCCGCGCGGTAGATGCGCTCGACCGCGCTGCTCATCCCTCCCAGCCGTTGAGATCGGGGTGCGAGCGGAAGGTTCCCGACATGGCGCCGCCGCTCTCCGGCAGCCAGACCTCCTCGGCGATCCCGCGGGTCATTCCGCCTCCTCCGGAATCTCGTGCGGCACCCCGGGCCGCACTTCGATCGCTCCGGTACGGGCCGCCGGGATGCGGGCGGCGATCGCCAGCGCGTCGTCGAGGTCGACGGCGTCGACCAGGTAGAAGCCGCCGAGCTGCTCGCGCGCCTCGGCGAAGGGCCCGTCGCTGACCACCGTGCGGCCCCCGCGCACCCGCAGCGTCGAGGCGCTGGCCACCGGCTGCAACTCCTCTCCTCCGTGGAGTTTGCCCGCGGCGACGAGATCGCGTGAGAGCTGGAAGTACTCGCCGAGCGTCGCCTCCCGTTCGGTTTCCGTCAGCTGCTGCCAGCGGCTCTCTTCGTCATAGATCAGAAGCAGGTATTTCATGCGGCCTCCCTGGCGGGATTTTCCCGCGGTTATGCCGACTAGTCGAATGGCGGCGGCCCGGATCGACACCCGTCGCGCGCACCCCGCCGGGCTGGGAGAGTGAACCGGCTGCGCGAGAGAATCAGCTGGCCGCCTGGCGGCGCTCCTCAGGGCCTCGCCCAGCCGTAGGAGGTGCCGGATTCGAATCCGTCCTTGAAGATCAACGTGCTCTGCGTCCGCAGCACGGCGACCTGGGGGATGCCGCCGTCGGTGGCGATGCCCGCCGCGACGATGCGGCCGCCGACGAGGGCCGCGGCCCTCGCCTCGTCGCGCCCGTCGACGTCGAGATCGAACTCGAGGAACTGGTAGCCGTCGTTCGAAAAGGTGCTGTCCAGCGCCCCCGACGTCGTCACCCGGGCGAGGAAGAAGCTCGAGACCTGGGTCCCCGGCGGATCGTTCGCTCCGACGGCGACGATGCGGCGATCCGACTGCACCATGACCTGGCTCACGTAGGTGTCGCCGGAGGGCAGGAGCGGCACGATGCCGTCGCCGGAGAACAGGATGTCCGGGACGCCCGAGTCGTTGATCCGCGCGAGGCCGGCGAAATCGGGGGTACCGCTGCTGCCGGCGCTCGTCCCGACGACGATCCGGCGAGCGTTCGCATCGTAGGCGAGGGCGGTCACCCGCTGTTCCGGGGCGCCGGTGAGGGTGCGGATGCCGTCCGCGCCCGCGAAGTCGGGGTCCGGATCGCCGTTGGCCAGCCTGCGGGCGACGTACGGCCGTGCCAGGCCGGCGCTCTGCGACTCGCCGCCGACGACGATGCGCCCGTCGAGGTCGACCAGAACGGCGGTCGCGTAGTCGTAGTCGGTCGCTCCCTCGACGGCGTCGAAGACGATGCGGCCGGTCCCCCCGCCGAAGGTCGTGTCCGTGGCTCCGGTGCTCAGGTAGCGGGCGACGAAGCTGTCGGTCTCACCGGCCGAGAGGCACCCGAAGCAACGGCCGGCGAGGACGATCTTGCCGTCGTTCTGGATCGCCGCGGCCAGCACCAGCACGCTCCAGCCGGAGGAGAAGAAGAGCTCGTGCATGCCGTCGTCGCTGAAGGTGGTGTCGAGGTCGCCATCGACGGTGAGCCGCGCCAGCACCGGCGTGCGCGCGGAGTCGTCTTCGCCGCGCAGCACGACGACGAGACGGCCGTCGAGACGCTCGAGCACCGCCACGAGACGATCGGTGCCGCCCTGGTTGTACGGAATCGTGCGCCGTCCGCCGGCGCCGAAGGAGGTCTCGAGCTCCCCCTGCGCCGTGAGCGCGATCACCCCCGCGTCGGCGCTCCAGTAGCCGATGCGGAGCCGCCCGTCGCGCAGCGCCAGCACGCTCGCCACGTACCCCTGCCCGAGAGCGGTCTGCCCGGCGTCGGCGAAGGTACCGTCGAGGTCGCCGTCGTCCGCGGCGAGCTCCGGCGCCG
>CAZQTL010000007.1:0-7751 GCA_964595975.1 uncultured Thermoanaerobaculia bacterium
CTGTAGCCGTCGATGCCGGAGAGCGCATCGGTGGCCGCGCCCCAGGCGACGTCGATCGTCGTGTCGTTCGTCGGCCCGCCGTCGTGCGAGCTGCTCGTCACCGCCCCGGGCGCACCGGGCGCTGTCGTGTCGATCCAGAACGGGCCGAGGTGGACGGTGTCACCGCAGTTGCCGGCGACGTCGCGGGCGCGCACGTGGATCCACCAGTCGCTACCGTCGGCCGAACTGCTGCCAGTAAAGGTCGAAGCTGTTTGCGTAGTCGCGCAGGCCGGCACGGTCGTCGCAGCCTGATCGAAGGCGATGGCGTAGCCGGCGACGCCGTTGGCGTCCGTCGCGCCGCTGAAGCTGAAGTCGACGCTGCTGTCGTTCGACCAGGTCGAGACGGTGTGACTGGTCGAGCTCACCACCAGACCGGTCGGGCCGGCGGTGTCGATGACGTACGGGCCGCCGTGAACCGTCGCGCCGGAGTTGCCGGCGTAGTCGACGGCACAGACGTGGACATACCAGCTGCCGTCGGTGAGCGCGCCGCTCGTCGCCGAGAGACTCGCCGTCGAGCTGCCGGCGCAGCCGCCCGTCGGATTGCCGTCGAAAGCGTAGGTGTAGCTCGCGACGCCGGAGAAGGTATCGCTCGCGGCGCCCCAGGCGACGTCGACCGTCGAATCCGAGAACGCCGTCCCCGCCGGATCGTGACTGGGGCTCGTGATCGCCCCCGGCGCGGAGGGCGCCGAAGTGTCGATCCCCCAGAAGCCGTCCTCGGCCACGCCCGCGGCGCAGTTGCCGGCGTTGTCGCAGGCGCGGATGTGGACGTACCAGGCGCCCTCGCCGAGCGTCGCCGAGTAGGTCCCCGTGCCCGCCGTGTCGCCCGCTTCGATCGACGTGTCGGCCGAGCCGGACGGATTGCCGTCGATCACCACCGAGTAGCCGGCGAGGCCCGAGAGGTCGTCGGTCGCGCCGCTCCACTGCACGGTGAACGAGGTCGCCGACGACCAGTCGGCGTAAGGGTGCGTCGGGGAGCTGATCGCCGTCGGGTTCGTCGGCCGCACGGTGTCGACGACGAAATTGCGCACGAAGTCGTCGTTGCCGTCGCCGTCGTCGTCATCGTCGAGCGCATTGCCGCCCAGGTCGGTGACGGTGCCGCAGACCAGGAGGCGGTAGGTTCCGTCCGCCAGAGCCGCTCCCCCGTTCAACGCGAGGGTCGAGGTCGCGCTCACGCTCGAGTAGGCCGCTGAATCGATGGCCACGCCGGCGTCGTCCCCTGCCACTGGACCGCAGGCCGTGGTGTCGAGCGCGCCATCCACCCCGGCCTCCACCAGCAGGAAGTGGGAGCCGCTGTCGCCGCCGAGCACCTCTTCGCTGAAGCTGACCAGCAGCTCGGTGATCGCCACATGGGTCGGCTCGTTCTCGGTCAGCGCGCCGTCGCCGGTGTCGGCCACGGACTGAACCAGGGTCACCGTCGGCCGCGCGAGGTCGATGCGGAAGCTGCGGGCGAAATCGTCGCCGCCGCTGCCGTTGCCGTCGCCGTCGAGCGGGTTGCCGGCCACATCCTCCAAAGAAGCGCACACAAGGAGGCGGTAGCTGCCGTCGCTGAGCGCGGTCGATCCGTTCACCGTCAGGGTGCTCGTCGAACCGGCATAGGTGGCGCCGTCGATGGTGAGGCTCTGGTCGTCACCCTGCAGCGGTCCGCAGACCGCCGTGTCGACCGCGCCGTCGGTTCCGGCTGCCACGAGCAGATAGTGGCTCGTTGCCTGGGCCAGGGTCGCGTCCATCGCCTCGTCGAAGCTCACCAGGAGCTGGGTGATGCCGACGTTGACGACCTCGCCCTCGCCGATCGCTCCGCCGCTCGTCGCGACGGAGTCGAGGTTGGCGACTCTCGGTGCGGAGAGATCGATCGTGTACGGTCCCCCGGTCGTGACCGCGCCCCAATTGCCGGCGAGGTCGACCGCGCAGACGTGGAAGTACCAGTTGCCGCCGGCGAACGGCGGCGACGTCGCCGTGAGCTGGTCGAAGTCGCTGTCGAGCGTCTCGTCGCAGTCCTGGTCGACACCGTTCCACAGATAGCTGTAGCCGTCGATGCCGGAGAGGGCATCGGTCGCCGCGCCCCAGGCGACATCGATCGTCGGGTCGTTCGTCGCGCCGCCGCCGTGCGAGCTGCTGCTCACCGCGCCGGGCGCCCCCGGCGCCGTCGTGTCGATCCAGAACGGGCCGAGGTGGACGGTGCCGCCGCAGTTGCCGGCCGCGTCCAGGGCGCGGACGTGGATCCACCAGTCGTTGCCGTCCGACGAACTGCTTCCCGTAAAGGTGGCCGCGACCTGCGCGGTCGCGCAGGCCGGGACGGTCGCTTCGGCCTGATCGAAGGCGAGAGCGTAGCCGGCGACGCCGTTGGCGTCCGTCGCACCGCTGAAGGCGAAGTCGATGCTGCTGTCGTTCGACCAGGTCGAGACGGCGTGACTGGTCGAGGTCACCGCCAGGCCGGCAGGGCCGGCGGTGTCGATGACGTAAGGTCCACCGTGAACCGCCGCGCTGCTGTTGCCGGCGGCGTCGACGGCGCAGACATGGACATAGTGGCTGCCGTCGGCGAGAGCACCGCTCGTCGCCGACAGACTCGCCGTCGAGCCTCCCGCGCAACTACCGGTCGGATTGCCGTCGAAGGCGTAGGTGTAGCCGACGACGCCGGAAAGGCTGTCGCTCGCCGCTCCCCAGGCGACGTCGATCGTGTCTGCGGAAACCGGCGTCCCGGCCGGATCGTGGCTCGAGCTTGAAATCGATCCAGCTGTGCCGGGTGCGGTGGTGTCGATCCAGAACGGACCGAGGTGCGCCGCCTCGCCGCAGTTGCCGCCGGTGTCGCACGCACGGACGTGGAACCACCAGTCGGCGGCGTCAGGCGATGCCAATTCGAGGCGAACCAGGCTGGACGTTTCGGTCGCCGTGTCCGGCACGGTCGCAGGGGCATGATCGAACGCGTAGCTGTAGCCGGAGACTCCGCTGCCGTCGCTGGCCGCGGTCCAGCTGAAGGCGACCGTGTTGTCGTTCGACCAGGTCGACACCGGTTGGTCGGCCGAAAGGGTCGGTGTCGTGGGCGGAAGGTCGTCGATCTCGAACGAGAGCACGAAGTCGTCGCCGCCGATGCCGTCGCGGTTGCCGTCGAGAGCCTGTCCGTCGAGATCCACCAGGGTCGACGATCCGCAGGCGAACAGTCGATACTGCCCGGCGGAGAGCGGCAGCCCACCGAGCACCGTCACGGCGGCGCGGCGCGTCCCGCTGTCGTAGGCAACGGAGGACACCGCTACGACCACGTCGCCCGCCGCGGCGCCCCCAGCGCAACTGGCGGTCTGGAACCCGTCACCGTTCGCCTCCACCAGCAAGTAGTTGGCCGGGTTGGTGACGTCCTTGGCATTGCTGTCTCCGACCGGATCTGCCATCGCTTCGGAGAAGGTGAGGTCGATGCGCGAGACCATGGCCGCCGTGACCTCGCCCTCCGCAAGGACGCCGTCTCCGGTGTCGGCCGCCGAACCCACCGCCACGATCCGCGGAGCGATGGAGCGCCGGATGCCGACCGAATAGGGGTAGTTGAGTGCGCTGGCAAGCTGCACCGGTGAGGTGAGATCGAGATTGCTCCGCCAGAGGGCGCCGCCGGGCACGTGCTGCACGCGGAACAGGCGATTGCTCACCGGGTCGACGACGAGATCGGTGACAAACGCGCCGATGCTGCCGACGGTCACCAGACCCGACCCATCGAGTGCGGTCCGCTTGAGGATCCCGAGGCTGTACTCGTTGAAGTAGAGGTAGCCGTGGATCTCGTCGACGCTCAGCGAGTGCGGCTGGTTCAGGCCGCTCAGCAAGAGCTGTGGACTGGTTCCATCGAGATTCGCCCGGCGAATCTCGCCGGTGGTGAAGTCGGACCAATACACCTTGCCACGCAGACGATCGAGCGAGACGTCGATGGGAGTCCCAAGGCCCGAGGCCAGGATCTCCCGACTCGACCCGTCGAGATTGGCGCGTTCGATCCTGCCCAGACCGCGATTGACGAAGTAGACCTTCCCTGCCTCGATGTCGATATCGAGGCCCTGGGGGGTCGCGAGCGCCGTCGAAAGCAGCGGCGTGGGCGAGGATCCATCCAGACCCATCTGTCCGATCACACCCGGACCGTACTGCGCGTAGAGCAGGCGATCACTCGCCACCGCCACACCCGAGGGTTCGGCAATCCCGGACGCCAGCGTCACGTACGCTCCGCCCGCCGCGGGTACCCGGTTGATCCGCTCGCTGCCGGTGCGGTCGCCGAAGTAGACGAAGTCGGCGGCGACGCCGGAGGTGCTGTCGATCACGTATGGCCCCGCCGTCGCGACCGGCGAGGTCAAACCCGCGTTGTCGATTGCACAGACGTGGGCATACCAGCTTCCATCTGCCAGCGGGGCGCTGGAGAATGTCGTAACGCCCTCCTGAACGACCACGAGTGCATTGCAGGATCCTGCCGCGGAGCTGCTGAACTCCACATCGTAGCCATCAATGCCCGAGGTGGCGTCGGTCGATCCAGTCCACGAGATATCGATCACACTGTCGGGCGCGGGAACACCGATCGCATGGCTACTGCTCACCAGAGCGGTCGGCGCCGTGGGGGGCGTGGTGTCGACCAGGAACGGCCCGGCGTGCACGGTAGATGTGCAGTTGCCAGCGACGTCGCAGGTCGAGAGGTGGAAGAACCAGCTGCCATCACCGAGCGGTGCGCTGGTCGCTGAATGCGGATCGACGCCCTGAGCAACATCGACAGTTGCGTCCGGTTGCGTGGCCGGACTCTGATCGAACAGAACGGAGTAGCCCGCGAGGCCCGAACCTCCCGGCTCATCTGCGGCTCCGCTCCACTCGACTTCAGCCTGGACGAGCGCTCCGACCGCCCAGAATCCGGCGGGGGGAGTCGTCGAGGTGACGGTGGGATCCGTCGGTGGAGTGATGTCGCCGGTGATCAGGAGCGCGAGCCCGAAGGTTCCGGCGCCGAGCGTCACGGCGTCGGAGCCGTCCGCCCGGGCGCGACGAATGGCCTGCCCACCCTCTTCCGCCCAGTAGAGATGCTGGGACTGCCGGTCGAAGGTGAGCTCGCGCGGGTAGGCACCGGTGGCGACGATCGCCGAATCCCCGGTCCCGTCGACGCCGACCGTACGGATCTCCCCCCCGGCGAGCGAGCTGTACAGCAGTCGCGCGGCCGCCGGGTCGGTGGCGATGCCGTCGATGCCTGCGGCCGTGGCGAACACAACTTCCGCGTCGGTGCCGTCGAGGTCGCAGCGCCTCAGGCGGCTGGTGGGAGTGCCGTGGTTCTCCGTCCAGTAGAGCTTGCCGGCCGAGCGGTCGATCGCCAGTCCGATGCCGGCGGTGACACCCGACACCAGGTCGGTCGCACCGCTGCCGTCGAGCGCAGCGACCCGCACCGCTCCCGCTCCGGAGTTGTCGATCCAGTAGAGCTTGCCGGCGGCCGGATCGAGCGCGATCGCGTACCCGCCGGACGCGACGGCGCCGACAGTCTCGACTCCCGTGCCGTCCAGATTCGAGCGCCGGATCTCGGTCGCCGTTCCCCAGTAGAGCTTGTCGTGGACTCCGTCCACTTCGACCGCGAGCGGGACGTTCTCGCCGGAGACGAGGACCACCTCGCCGGTGCCGTTGACGCTCATCCGGCGCAGATCTCCGGACAGGAAGTTCGAGAAGAACAGCAGTCCGTCCGCCGCGGGGGCCGTCGCGTCGATGATGAACGGACCGGCATCCGCCACCGCACCCCAGTTGCCGGCGTTGTCGACGGCGCAGACGTGCACGTACCAGCTGCCATCCACCAGCGGTGTGGAGCTCATCGACAGAGTGCTCTCTTCGACGCTCTTGACAGCCGGGCAGGGCGCAACCGGCGCTAGGTCGATCGCGACGCTGTACCCGTCGACGCCGGACTCGAGATCCGTCGCGGCCCCCCAGGCGAAGTCGATCGTCGAAATCGCGGCCGGTACTCCAGGCACATGGCTGGTTGAAGTCACCAGGCCCGGCGCTGACGGCGGCGTCGTGTCGAGCGGCGGGGCGCCAACGGTCACCGTGACCGTCCCAATGTCCGTGGCATCGTTCCCGTCGGAGACGACGTAGGTAAAGGTGTCGTCGCCCGAGAAGGCTGCCGGGGGTGTATAGACAAAGCCTCCCTCCGGCGCGACCGAGACACTTCCGCCAGCACCACTAAGGGCCGTGTAGGAAACCACGACCAGCGCGTCGAGGTCGCCGTCAGTGTCGTTGCCGAGGACACCCGGATCGGCGACCTGGAGCTGCTGTTCAAAGGCCGTTGAGTAGCCATCAGCCACCGCGACCGGCGCTTCATTGAAGGGATCGCCTGAGAGACTGATCAGAACGACATCATTTCCTGTCTTGCCGACGTAGCTGACCTCGAACGGATAGGGCCCAAGATTCAGGTTGGCGCCCTCTGCCAGCCCGTTGAACGCCCCCACTACCGGGTCGTCCCCGTCGTTCTGAATCAGAACGAATACCTGGCCCCTGGCGGGGACAAGTCCGGACTGAAGGGAAACGCTCAGCGTTGGTCCAGCCGCAAGGTTGACGGCGCCATTGACGACGACCTGATCGTAGGATGACCCGGGTACGCTGCCGTTGATCTGGATCGAGAGCGCGGTGAGCGGCCCTCCGAACGCCAATCCACCCGTTCGCAAGATCCCCGTCAACCCGCCACTGTTGCCACCCGGACTCACCCAGGTCAGACGACTCGACGAAACAGAGTTGGAAACCGTCACCGCCCCCACCGTGCCGTCGCCCGATAGCGTCCGATTGACGCCAAAGCTCGTGCCCGAGGAGGCCAGCACGGTCACTGGACTCTGCGGCTGTATGCCGTCGATCTGGGCATTCACGAACGTGGCACCGAGATAGGTGTTGTTGCCAGCCAAGCGGCCGGTCACCGTAACGCCTCCGGTCCCGCTGATGATCCCCGTCGATGTGCCGTTCAGGGTCAGCGCATTCGCGCCAAGATCGATCGCTCCTCCGAACGTTCCGCCCAGCGTGGCGGTCCCTGTCAGCGTGACCGGGCCATTGAAGGCGCCTGAACTGATCGTCAGACTGCCTCCGCCCCCGATGACAATCGACGCCCCGCCCACCGACCCAGTCTGAATCGAGCCACCGCTCTGGGTTACCGACCCGCCGATCGAAGCGAACGTCGAGGATGTATTCGTGGTGGTCAGGGAGCCCGTCAACGTCAAGGTTCCACCCGCCACGCTGCCCCCGGTCAACGCAAGATCCACTCCGATCGTGTTCGTTCCGCTGTTCGCAATACCGTTCGTCAGGCCGAACGCATTGCCGGAGATCGCATAGCCTGTGCCCAGCCATTCGATTCGGCTGAAGACCGTCCCGGCGGCGAGATCGTTGGTCATCGACTTGTTCGAAGCTGCGACAGGAAACTGGAGAATGTCTCCGGTGACCGGAATGCCGCCCGTCCAGTTGCCCGCTTGCGACCAGAGACCGTCGACAGCTCCGGTCCAGATCTTCGGAACCGAGATCGCAGTCAATGTCACATCGTTGCCGTCACCTCCGACGTAGCTGACCCTCATGACCACCGAGAAAGCCGCGGTGAAGGTTCCGCCTTCCGCAAGCCCGGCGAATGCGCCGGAGATGGCGTCGCTGCCGTCATTGTCGACAACGGTAAATACCTCGCCCACCGCTGGAACGAACCCAAGTGTGGCGCTCAGCGTTGGTCCAGCCGCAAGGTTGACGGCGCCATTGACGACGACCTGATC
>CAZQTL010000007.1:7851-46854 GCA_964595975.1 uncultured Thermoanaerobaculia bacterium
ACCGTTCGTCAGGCCGAACGCATTGCCGGAGATCGCATAGCCTGTGCCCAGCCATGTAATGTCGTAGAAAGCAGTGGCGGCAGGCAGGTCGTTGCTCATCGACTTGCTCGCCGCAGTCACCGGGAAGACCAGGCGGTCACCGGCCGCGGGAGCGCCGCCCGCCCAGTTGCCGGCGGTGGACCACAGGTTGTCTACCGCCCCGCTCCAAGTCTTGGTGTCACCTACTGCGGCAGTTGCGGTTAGCGCGAGCACAACGAGAGCTTGAGCAGTGGCCGTGCAACCCCATCGCGAAGCGATCATGCTCTATCTCCTGGAAAAAGGGCTGGCGATGCTGGACCGAAGCGTGGATCCGCCGCGTCCCCCGATCGGGTGAGATCGGAATCCAAAGTCGTCACAAGCTCCTGCGACGTGGGAACTACTCCCACCGCACCCCCGCAGCGCCGGTGAGCAGCAGGCGGACGAGATCCGCCTGGCGGGTGGTGCCGACTTTGGTGAAGATGTGTTTCAGGTGGGTGCGCACGGTTTCGCGTTTGAGGCCGAGGCGGGTGGCGGCTTCGTCGATGCCGTTGCCGCGCAGGATCTCGCCGGCGACGCGGGCTTCGGCGGCGGTCAAGCCGTAGAGCCTTCGCAGGACGGTCGCCGGCGTCTCGGCGGCCTGATCGGCGTCGGAGAGGAAGAGCGCGATCGCAGCGCCGCCTTCGGCGAGATCGAGGCCTTCGAGCGAAACCGCCAGGATCTCCAGCGGCGGCAGACCGGCCGCTCGCGGCACACGCAGCATCTCCGAGGCGAGGCGGCGCGGCTCGCCCGCGGTCAAGTGCGCGCGTCCGCGCAAGGCGCGCAGCTGTTTGTCGATCGCCGGCGAATTCCACTCCAGCATGTCGGCGACGAGCGCCACGCCGCAGCCCGGACCCAGCCGCCGGCGCGCCGCCGGATTCAGGTGCGCCACGCGGCCTTCGCCGTCGAGGATGACCACGCCCATCGCCATGCGATCGAGTGCCGCCGAAGCCAGATGGCCGCGGGCCTCGGCCCGGGCCAGCGCGCGCGCGAGCAGGCGCGAGCGCACGACGTGACGGCCGATCATGCGCACGAAGTCGCGCTCCTCGGGCGCGAACGGCTTGCGCTCGAAGACCAGCCGCAACGCCTCGTCGCCGCCGATCTCGACCGCGGCCTCTCCCGGCGCATCGCCAGCCCATTCCGAACCCGATCGCGGCGCGTCGCCGGCGACCGGCAGGTCGCTCGCCGCGACGATCCGCGACCGGCCGGTTTCGGTGGCGATCAGCCAGCAGCGCGTCGCCCCCAGCGCCGCGGCGAGGATGCGCGTCACGTCGTGCCAGCCGCGTCCCTCGAGACCGGCGGCATAGATCCAGTCGGCGAGCTCGAGCGAGCGCGGCACGGAGGCGGCGATCGCCGTCGCCGCGGAGCCGTCGAGCGATTCGAGCGTGCTCTGCGCTCCCCGGCCGTCACGCTTCGTCTCCTCGGGGCGTTGGGTCAGGTAGATGTTCGGCATGCCTGCGGGGGCAGACAGCACAGCTCACGCCAACTCCAGCCCAGGAGTCAAACTCTGCAGCAAAAGCTACTTATGCGCGGTTTCGAGGCTCGATTATGGCGCCGGAGGCGTGCGCGCGGCACACACCTGTGCGTGCAGCACACTTTCGGGACGAGCTCAGCCGATATGCAGGGCGATCTCGCCGCTCGCCGCGCTGGCGTCGCTAGCGAGCGCCGTGAGCCGTGCCGCGACGGTGCCGGCGTCGCGCAGTCGCCTGCGGGGGTCCGGATGCAGCAGCTCGCTGAGCAGCCCGGCGACGCCATCGCGCAGCGGCGCCCGTTCGAGCACTTCGGGCGAAGCGTCCAGCCGCGCGATGGCGAGCGCCATCTGCAGTGTCGGCTGTCCCTCGCCCCAAGGCAGGTGGCCGATGAGCGCCTCGAACAGCACCACCCCCAACGACCAGAGATCGCTCGCCTCGTCGACAGCCTCGGAGCGCAGGATCTCGGGCGCCATGTACGGCAGGGTGCCCACCATCGTCGCCGCCTCGGTCAACGTCGTCCGCGCGGCGCCGCGCGCCAGGCCGAAGTCGAGCAGCACGAAGCGGCCGTCCGGCAGGCACATGATGTTGCCGGCGGTGACGTCGCGGTGGATCACCCCATGTGCATGCAGAGCCGCGAGCGCCGAAGCGATCTGCGTTCCCATCTGCAGCGCCCGACGCTCGGAGAGCTTGCCGCGGGTGAGGCGCTGCGCCAGGGTGTCCCCCGGGAGCAGCTCCATGGCGAGATACAGCCTTCCGGCGTGCTCGCCGCGCTCGAGCAGGCGGACGATGCCCGGATGGTCGATCGCGGAGACGATCTCGCCTTCGGCCTCCAGGCGCTTGCGGGCCGTCGGGTCCGCCGTCTGCTCGGGGAAGAGGATCTTCACCGCCGCCGGGCTGCCGTCGTGCACGTTCACGGCACGATAGACCTCGCCCATGCCGCCGGCGCCGATGCGCTCGATGAGCTGGTAGGCGCCGATCTTCTGCGCCGACTGGCGCACGATCTCGGCGAGCGGCAGGCGGATCTCGGGCAGCAGCAGCCAGCGGTCGCGCTCGACCCGCAGCTCGCTGGAGGCACCCTCCGTGGGTTCTCCGCGCGACAGGATGTGCTCGGCGACCAGGCGTGAGATCGCCGCGTCGACCCGGCCCATCGCCGCCGAAGAGGCGCTGAAGACGGCCGCCAACGCCTCGCGCACGTCGTCGTCCGTCACCTTGCCGGTGAAGCCCTGCCGCGCGACCGTGGCGAAGACCAGACGCGCCGCGAGGTCGAGCTGCAGCCACTCCCCCCGCGCCTCCGAGACGTGGCGCCAGCGCGCCGCCTCCTGCGCCTGCCAGGCCCCCTCGAGCGCCATCGCCGCCTGCGCCGCGAGCCCCGAGAGGTGGGCGAGGTCCGACTCGTGCCCGGCGCGCGCCCTCTCTCCGCCGACCGCGATCAGACCGAAGGCCGTCTCTCCGGACACCAGCGGCGCCGCGAGCAGGAGTCCGGCACGATAGAGCGCACCCAGGGGACCGGCGGCGTTGCGCGCGTCCATCATCGCCTCGGCCAAGCGCAACGGCCGGCGCCAGTCGGCGAAGAGCACCGCAGTCGCCGCCGGATCGAGCGCGACCTCCGCCGCGAGCTGCGAGGCCAGCCGCTGCGCCGCCCGCCCTTCGCGAGCCGCGTGGATCAGGCGCGGCGCCTCCCCCCAGCGGGCGACGAGGGCGCGGTCGAGCTGGCGACCGATCTCCTCGGGATCGAGAACGCCGGCGACGCTGCGGCTGAAGTCGACCATCCCTTCGAGCTCGCCGGCGCGGCGCCTGAGCTGCGCGACGCGCGCCCGCTGCACTCCGAGGCCGAGCGCCACCAGAGCGAGGGCCGCCACGCCGAAGAACCAGGGACGCATCCAGAAGGGCGCCGCGATCGCGACCGGCAGGGTCGCCGACTCTCCCCAGCTCTCGCCGTCGAGCGAGGCCTGGACCGCGAACCGGTGGGCACCCGAGGGTACCGCCGGATACTCGGCGTGGCGTCGCGACCCGGCATCGATCCAGTCGGGGTCGACGCCATCGAGCCGATAGCGGAAACGCAGCCGGTTCGGCGCGCGCAGATGGATCGCCGTGAAGTCGATCTCCAGACGGTAGCTCCCGGGGGCGAGCTCGATCGGCTGGTCGAAGGCGGCGCGCCGCCCGTCGACGCGCACCTCCTCGATCGTCGTCGACGGCACGGGCAGGTCCTCGATCGCCCGCGGGTCGACACGCGCCGCCCCCTTCATCGTCGCGAACCAGAGCGCGCCGTCGCGCGCCCGGATGCCGGCGCTGCCGTTGCCGCCCTCGAACGTCGCCGAGGCCAGCCCGTCTTCGACTCCGAACAGGCGATAGCGGACCTTGGCGGCGCGCCCGTCGAGATAGGCGTCGAGGTCGCGCAGCGCCATGCGCGAGAGCCCGCGCGCGCAGGACACCCAGAGATAGCCGAGCCCGTCGTCGACGATCGCCCAGGCGGTGTCGTCGAAGAGTCCGTCCTGCCGGCGCAGGAGCCTGAAGACGCCGTCCCGGTACCGCACGATTCCGCCTTCGAGCGTCCCGAACCAGAGATCGCCACGCGAGTCCTGCGTGGCGCTCATGAACAGCTGGTGCAGCGGCTCGACCGGTGTCTCGTGGCGAATCACCCGGCCGTCGGGCGCGACCTCGAACAGGCCGTTCTTGGTCGCCGCCCATACCGAGCCGCGGGTATCCTCGAGGAGGCTGAAGACGATATCGGCGACCACGCTCTGCTCGGCCCAGCGCTCGCCGTCGCCCACCATCAAGGGACGCCCGCCCTGCAGTCCCACGGCGGTGGCTCCGACCCACAGGGCGCCGGAGCGGGCGCGCAGAAAGGAGAAGACCGGCGCCTGCAGCCGCCGGTCCTCGCGCGGCGGAAGCCCGAAGGCACCCGCGCGGAACGTGGCGAGCCCCGCCCTCGTTCCGAGCAGAAGGCCACCCCTGGCGTCCTCGGCGAGGGCGTAGATCCAGTTGAGGTCGCGCGCGCCCTCGAGCGCGCTGGGACGCCGGAAAGACGCGATCCGGCCGCCGGCGATGCGGTTGAGTCCATCCGTGGTTCCGACCCAGATCGCCCCCGAGGCGTCTTCGAGGATCGTGCGCGCCGCGTCGCTCGACATCCCTTCGGAGCGTGCGAACGAGACCAGCGGACCGTCCGACAGGCGCAACAGACCCTGGGTCCAGCTGCCGAACCAGAGATTGCCCTCACGATCCTCCAACATCGGCGCGAACCGGCCCTCGGCGATGCGGTGCCCGACGGGAAACGCCTCCACCGCTCCCTGCCAGTCGCGGCGGCTGCGCCCCCGCAGGCTGGCGCTCGACCAGTAGGCGCCGGCGCGATCGACGAGTTGGACATACTGCGGATCGGTGCTGTCGACCTGCTGCCGGCCTGCCGGGCGGACCCCTTGCTCGCCTGCGGTGAAGAACCCGCCGGGAGTCGAGAAGACCGGGTCGCGCCGCTCGTCGAGCAGCGCGGTCACGAAGTAGGCTTCGCCGAACGGCTGGTCTCCGAACGACAGCGGACCGCGCAGCTGCCCGGACTCCAGGCAGAAGATCCCCTGCGCCTGCACGTTGAGCCAGGCGCGCGCGAGCCGGTCGACCGTCACCTGGACGACCAGCCGGTCGGCGAGCGCCGCCGCCGCCGCCACCGGCTCGAACAGCAGCGGCGTGTCGTGGCGCCAGTGAAAGAGGCCCTTGTCGGTCCCGAGCAGGAGGCCGTCGGCATCTTCGGCGAAGCCCAGGGCGGTCAGCGCGGAGGGCTCCACCGCCACGAACTCGTCTCCGCGGCGCACGACGACGCCGCTGCCGGCGAAGCCGATCCACAGCGCGCCGCGGGAGTCGACGAACAGGCTGCGGATCTCGTTCAGGCGAAAGGCCGGGGTGTTCCAGCGATCGAAGGTCTTGAAGCGCACCCCGTCGAAGCGCGCCAGACCCTCGGTCGTGCCGACCCAGAGGTAGCCGTCGGGAGTCTGCGCGACGACGGCCACCGACAGCGAGGGCAGTCCCTCTTCGACGCCCCAGGTCTGCACGCGGTACTGGGTCAGCCGGCGGTGCGGATCGAGCGCGGCGAGAGGCCCCCCGGCGGCGAGCCACGGCGCGAGGAGAGCCGCCGCGAGCAGCGCCGCGCGGCGTGCCGGCTTCAAGTCCGCCCCTCGGCGATGACCTTGCGCACCGTGAGCCCGGCGCGGCGGAGGATCCACTGCAGGCTGTCGCGCGTGATGCCGAGATCCCGCGCCGCCGCTTCGGCCGACCCGTGCCGGAGCAGCGCGCGGCGCACCGCGGCGACGTCGACCTTCGCTTGCCGCCGCGCCGTCTCGAGCTCGCCGTCCAGTCCGAGCTGGCGCAACCGCAGGCGCAGCGTCGAAGCGGGCACGGTGGCGCCTGGCACGGCGAAGGCGCGCACGACCTCCGGGTCCTCGGCGATGCGCGCCACGACGGCGCCGTGCTCGCCGATCTTCCGCCGCAACAGCGCTGCCAGCTCCGGGTCGGATCCCGCCCCCGCATTCGCAGGGGCGGCCGCAGCGCGCCGCAGCGGCTCGAGCATCAGCATGGCGCGCTGGAGCCGGACGGCACCCGCCGGCGCGAGCAGCACCGAACGGTTCACCGCGTGCTCGAGACCGCGCAGGTTGCCGGCGGCCGACCAGTCGTGATCGATCAGCGCGGCGTAGCCGTCCTCGGCGAAGCCGGCGATCTCGGGGCGGCGGAAGCGCTGCCGCGCGGCGACCAGGAAGAGATCGGCGAAGCCGCGGATGTCGGCCCGCCGCCGGTCGAGGGTGGGAACACGCACGGTGATCTCGGCCAGGCGCCAGTAGAGATCCTCGCGGAAGCGGCCCTGGCGGATGAGCTCGTCCAGGTCCTGGTTGGCGGCGGCGACGATCTGCACGTCGACCTCGCGCTCCTCCGCCGAACCGAGGGGCGAGAATCGGCCGGTCTGAATGAGACGCAGCAGGCGCTGCTGCAGCTCGAGCGGCAGCGCGCCGATCTCATCGAGGAAGAGCGTTCCACCGGCGGCGAGCTCGGCCTTGCCGAGGCGCCCTTCGGCCGGGGCCGAGAAGCCGGAGCGCCGGGCGAAGCCGAAGAGCTCGGCGCCGAGCGCTTCGGCCGAGGTCACCTGGCCGCAGTCGAGCACCACGAACGGGCCGCAGCCGCGCGTCGACTCGTAGTGGAAGGCGCGCGCCAGATGGGTCTTGCCGGTGCCGGTCGCGCCGAGGAGCAGCACGCCGACCTTGCCGGCGCGGGCGGCGCGCCGCAGCGGCTCGAGCACCTCGGCGGTGAAGGCGGGATCGCGCGACTCGTAGTGCGCCAGACGGTACTCCTCCGCCGCCGCCCCGCGCACCAGCTCGACCTCGCCGCGTGCCCGGGAGAGCTGGCGCTCGACCCTGCCGAGCTGGCGCAGCAGCGACAGGTTGCGCTCGGCCACCGAAGCGAGATCGCGCACCAGCTCGACGTCGGCCACCGCGAACGGCGGATCGCCGCCGCGCCGGTCGGCATAGAGACAGCCGCCGAAGCGCCGGCCGGAGCGTCCGTCGTCGCCCGGCTGGGCGCCCTCGCCGCCCCAGAACCAGAGCGGCACCGCCAGCACGCTGCGCAGGTCGTGCGCGGTGGCGCTCTTCGAGCGCAGGAGATGCGGCACCTCTTCGAGCGACAGCGCGGCTTCGCCGGTCGTCCTCACCCGCTCCAGTACCGAGAGGGAGGCGACCAGGCGAATCGTCTCGCCGGCGACCACGTCGCCGTCGTGGGTGCGCGCGGTCCAGGCGCCGGCCTCGCCCGCCGGGACCATCCCTGGATCGTGCAGGGCGACGAGAGCCGTGTGCGCCCCGAGCGCCTCGCGCGCCATCTGCGCGGTCTCCGACAGCGCGCGCTCCCAGTCCGCGCCGGTCAGGAAATCGCGCCGCAACAGCCCGCGCAGACTCGCGAGCTGGCGCTCCGCCAGACTGCCGGCCGCAGCTTTCGGATTCGATTCCCCGGACATCGTCGGCGGGAGTCTAGCGAGAGGCCCGAGCTCGCGATAGCTCTGCCCCCCGCCCCGGGGAGGCGCGCGTTCAGTTCTGCGTGAAGACCGGCAGGCCCATCTCGCGCAGCAGGTCGTGGGCGTGGTCCACTTCGTCCATCACCCAGCGGATGTAGATGGCGTCGACGTGGATGGTGCGCACGGTGGCGGGGTCGAAGAGGTAGTCCGACACCACGCCCTCCCAGTTGCCGTCGAAGGCCAGGCCGACGATCTCGCCCTTGCCGTTGAGCGTCGCCGAGCCGGAGTTGCCGCCGGTGATGTCGCAGGTCGAGAGGAAGTCGACCGGAACGCTGCGCAGCTTGGCGTCGAGATAGGCCGGCTGGATGACCCGCGCCGCCTCGAGCAGCGCGGGCGGAGCGTCGAACGGACGGTCGCCGGTCGCCTTGGCGACGACGCCGGCGACGGTCGTCTGCGACTTGTAGACCGCGCCGTCCCGCGGCGTGTAGCCGGTGACCTTGCCGTAGGTGAAGCGCAGCGTGCCGTTGGCGTCCGGGTAGAGCCTGCCGCCGGCGAGAGCCTCGAGCTGCTTCATGTACAACGGCCGGACGCGCAGCGTCGCGCCGTCGAAAGCCCGGTCGGCCTCGCGTCGCTCCGCCGCCGCCGGCGCCAGCGCGCGCGCCAGGTCGAGCATGCTGTCGCCGCGCCGGGCGAGCTGTTCGGAGCTCTCTTCGGCCGCCGCCTTGCGCACCTCGAGATCGGCCATCTTCGTGCCGGCGTAGAGCCGGTCGAGCAACGCCTCGATGCGCGTCGCGTCGTCGGCCTTGCCGGTCGCGTCCGCCGCTGCGAGCGCCTCGTCGAGAGCCGCGATCCGCTGATCCGCCGGCAGGGCGACCGCCTGCTGCAGGGCGTAGCGCAGTGTCGCGCGGTCGCTCCCGGGCTCGATCGAGCGCTGGGCGCGGGCAATGCCCTGGCGGTAGCGGCTGAGATCGCGCTCGCGGTAGCCGTCCTCGCGCTCGATGTCCGGCTTCGGCCGCTCCTCCGACATGCGCCAGATCGTCATCGCCTGACCGAGCATCGGCGACGAGCGCCCGAGCCAGGCGAGAACCGCGTCGCGCGCCTCGGTCTTGCGGCGCTCCGCGTTGAGCGAGCGCAGGACTGAGAGCGGCGTCGGAGCGACCCGGCTGCGCAGCTCGAGCTCGTGCTCGCGCGCCGCGCGCTGCGCCTCGACCACGCCGCCGCGCATCGCAGCAAGCTGGCCCTCGTACTTCTTCATGCCGTTCGCCATGCCGCGGATCCGCGCATAGTTGGCGAGCTCGACTTCCTTGCCGCGCAGGTTCTCCATCTCCAGCAGGGCGATCTCGTCCCTCGACCATTTCACCGACTGCGGCAGGGAGAAGACGTGCGCGGCTTCGACTTCGTCGAGCGTGCGATAGCGGAAGGTGCGGCCCGGATAGCCGGCGATCCAGACGAAGTCCCCTTCCTTCACCCCTTCGGTCGCCATCTTCATGTAGTGCTGCGGACGATAGGGGACGTTGTCCTTCGAGAAGTCGGCAGGCTTGCCGTCGGGACCGACGTAGGCGCGCAGGAATCCGAAATCGCCGGTGTGCCGCGGCCACATCCAGTTGTCGACCTCGCCGCCGAAGTTGCCGATCCCCTCGCCGGAGGCGTAGGCCAGACGCACGTCGCGCAACTCCATCTGCGTGATCTCGAGGAAGAGCGAGCCTTCGAAGAAGCGCGCCACGCTGCAGCGGCGCCCGCCGGGACTCTCGCAGGCGTCGACGAGCTCGCGACTGCGGCGCTCCACCTGGCGCGCGTACTCGGCGTCGGTGAGCTTCGCCAGCGGGTTCCCCAGCACCTCCTTCGTGACGTCGCGGATACCGGTGGTCACGTAGACATAGGTTCCCGGCGCCGCCGGCAGCTCGTCGGCGAGGCGCGCGGCGAGGAAGCCGTTGTCGATCAGGTTGCGCTCGGGCGTCGAGTTGAACTGCAGGGAGCCGTAGACGCAGTGGTGGTTGGTGATGATCAGGCCCTGCGGCGAGACGAACGACGCGGTGCAACCGCCGAGCGAGACCACCGCTCCCATGGGATCGCCGAGGAGATCCGCCAGCTTCTTCGGATCCATGGTCATGCCGGCCGCGCGGAGCTCCGGCGCGAGCTCGGGAATCTGGGCGGGCATCCACATGCCCTCGTCCGCGGGGAGCGCGGCGGCGAGCAGCAGCAGGGCGCCGCCGGCAACCGAAAGTCGCATGTTCATCGCTTTCTCCTTGGTGTCCGCTGCGGGATCTCTGACGGGCTGCGCCGCACCGCCCGGAGGGCGGGCGGACGCGCCGGCCCGCGGCCCGCCGTCCGGGGGTTCAGTCTAGGCGCAAGCCGGCCCCCGCCTGCTCTCCCAACGGGTAGGAGTCAGGTGTCGCCCGTGCCGGCGCGCTGCGCCCTCGGGTGGCGGCGGACCGCCTCGCCGACGCCCGCGGAGAGGTCGAAGCGCGGTGCCCAGCCGGTCAGCGCCTGCAGCTTGGCGATCGCCAGCACGCTGCGATGGACGCCGGCAGGGAACCCGCCCGCCGCGCGCCGCTGCACCGTCGGCCCGGCCGCCCGCTCGACCGCGGCGATGACCTCGCCGAGCGAGCTGCCGACACCGGTCGCCACGTGCACGATGTCGTCGCGGACCGGCATGTCGAGGAGCGCGAGAATCGCGGCGACGAAGTCGTCGACGAAGAGGTAGTCGCGCACCTGCGATCCGTCGCCCCAGCAGTCGAGCGGCTCGCCGCGAAGCGCGCGGTCGATGAAGATGTCGACGACGCCCTGGGGCAGGTCGTTGAGACGCGCCCGGCCGTAGACGTTCGCTGCCCGGGCGATGAGGAAGGTGACGTCGCCGTGCCGTGCACGAAAGCGGATCATCTCCTCCGCCAGGAGCTTGCCCACGCCGTAGGCGCTCTCCGGCGCCGTCGCGGTCTCCTCCGTCGCCGCCTGCAACGGTCTCGAGCCGTAGATGGCGCCGCCCGAGGAGAGGAAGCAGAGCTGGCGGCCGGGCGAGCGCGCCATGGCGTCGAGCAGAATCGCAAGCGGCCGGAGCGTTCGCTCGACCTCCGGCAGGAGGTCGGCCGGTGCCACCGCCGGGACGGTGGCGCCGAGGCAGTCGAGCACCAGATCGATGTCGTGCAGGGAGCGGCCCACGGCGACCGGGTCGAGGGCATCGGCGACGACGATCTCGGCGTCGCCGCCGCAGAGCGCACGATCGAGCAGCTCCGGCCGGCGACAGAAGAGGCGCAGCCGGGCGCACCGTCCGAGCAGTCCCCTGGCGAGGGCTCCACCGAGGAACCCGTTCGCCCCTCTCACCAGGACGCTGCTCGCTGCCAGCCGGCCGATCGGAGTCAAGGTCCGCGCAGCCTAGCAGCAGCGCCGCCACGCGCAGGCGGCTTCGCGGCCGAGCGGTCTTCCATGATGGAATGCCGCCGACATGCCGGCGCCCCAGCGGCTTTCGATCGTCGTCCCGGTCTATCGCGGCGAGCGCTTCCTCGGTCGACTCGTGGAGGAGATCGACGGGCTGCGCGCCCTGCTCCACCAGGCCGCATCGCCGATCGCCTTCGAGCGCGCGATCTTCGTCGACGACGCGGCGGTGGACGGTTCGGCCAGACTGCTCGACGGCCTGGCGGCAAAGCGGCCCTGGATCGAGATCATCCACCTCGAGCGCAACTCCGGCCAGCACGCCGCGACTGCCGCGGGTTTCGCCCGTTCGCAGGCCGACTGGATCGCCTCGCTGGACGAGGACCTGCAGCATCGGCCGCAGAGTGTGCTCGAGCTCCTCGCCGCGGCGACGTCGGCCTCCGCCGACCTGGCCTACGCCGCCCCGCTCGGAGCCGTGCACCGCACTCTCTACCGCGACTTCTCGTCGCGGGCGGCGAAGCGCTGCATCGGCCGGCTCACCGGCAATTCCAACGTCCGTCACTTCAACAGCTTCCGCCTGGTGCGCGGGGCCGTGGCCAGGGCCGCGGCCGAGCTGCTGGCGGCCGACACCTACCTCGACATCGCGCTCTCCTGGTGCACCGGGCGCGTCGTCGCCGTGCCGGTGGCCCTGATCGACCGCCGCGACCATGCCGGCGAGAAGAGCGGCTACGACTTCCTGTCCCTCGCGCGTCACGCGCAGCGCATGATCGTGAGCGCCTGGAGCGGACCGCCGCCGGACGGCGCCCGCGGCCGTGCCTCCGCCACGCGGCTCCGGCCGGTCATCGACCGCTCGCGGGACCCCGAGCTGCACCGGTTCCTCGCCGACCTGCCCCGATCGGCGGGCGAGACGGCCGGCGGTGCATGCTAAATTTCGCAGGCCATGACCTCCGCAGAGCGTGAAACCCTCGACATCGATGTGCTCTTCGTCGGCGCCGGACCGGCGAGTCTCGCCGGCGCCTACCATCTGGCGAAGCTCCTCGCCGCGCACAATTCCCGCGCCGCTTCCGGCGCGAAGATCGAGCTCTCCATCGCCGTGCTCGAGAAGGGAAGCGAGGTCGGCGCGCACGGTTTCTCCGGCGCGATCGTCGACCCTCGCAGTCTGCGCGAGCTGTTCCCGGACAAGTTCGCCGCCATCCCGTTCGAGGCCGAGGTGGGCCGCGAGCACCTCTGGTGGCTGACCGAGCAGAAGGCCATCTCGCTGCCGGAGCCGCCACCGCTCAAGAACCACGGCAACTACGTCGCCTCGCTCGGCAAGCTCGTCAAGTGGATGGCGAAGGAGGTCGAGGCTCTGGGTGTCGACATCTTCTGCGAATTTCCCGGCCGGTCGCTCCTCTACGACGACACCGACGCCGGTCCGGGGCGCCGCGTCGCCGGGGTGCGCACCGGCGACAAGGGGATCGGCAAGGATGGCCGGCGCAAGGCGAATTTCGAGCCCGGCGTCGACATCCGCAGCCAGATGACCGTGCTCGGCGAAGGCCCACGCGGCACGCTGGCGAAGCAGCTCGACACCCGTTTCGGGCTCTCGGCCGGCAAGAACCCGCAGGTCTACGCCCTCGGCATCAAGGAGGTCTGGGAGCTGCCGCAGGGCCGCTTCGAGCCGGGCGAGATCTGGCACACCATGGGCTGGCCGATGTGGCCGGACCACTTCGGCGGCGGCTTCATCTACGGCATGCAGGACAATCTCCTGATCGTCGGCCTGGTCTACGGTCTCGACTACGAGAATCCGCTCGACGATCCGCACCTCGAATTCCAGCGCATGAAGACCCATCCGGCGATCTCCCAGCTCCTCTCCGGGGGCACGATGTCCTACTATGGCGCCAAGGCGATTCCCGAGAGCGGCTACTGGGCGATGCCGACCCTGGGCGGCGAGGGCTTCTGCCTGATCGGCGACTCCGGCGGTTTCGTCGACGGCCAGCGCCTCAAGGGGATCCACCTCGCGATCAAGTCGGGCATGCTGGCGGCGGAATCGATCTTCGCCGCCGCGGTGGCGGGCCGGCCGCTCTCCTCCGCCGGGGCCGACTATCCGCAGCGTTTCGAGGCGAGCTGGGCCCGGACCGAGTTGTGGAAGAGCCGCAACTTCCACCAGGGCTTCGAACGCGGCGGCTTCGACGCCATGGTCAACGCCGCGCTCGGTGTCGTCTCCGGCGGCAAGGGCTGGGGACTCGTCGACCGTCTCGCGGCCGAGGCCGGCCACGAACGCCTGCACCGCCTCGACACCGAACGTTCCGACTATCGCCAGCCCGCGCCGGTCGTCTACGACGGCAAGCTGACTTTCGACCGCCTGGCGGACGTCTACAACTCCGGCGCCGCCCAGGAGGAGGACCAGCCGGTCCACCTCCTGGTCGCCGACACCTCCATCTGCGTCGACCGCTGCGCCCGCGAGTTCGGCAATCCGTGCACCCGCTTCTGTCCCGCGGCGGTCTACGAGATGGTCGAGGACACCAGCGTGGCCGCCGGCAGGCGCCTGCAGATCAACGCCTCCAACTGCGTCCACTGCAAGACCTGCGACATCATGGATCCGTACCAGATCATCGACTGGGTGCCGCCGGAGGGTGGCAGCGGACCGAACTACGGCAAGATGTGATCGTCGTCGCCGCGAGTCGGCGACGCATGCGGCCACGGAGAAGGCGATGACCGTCGCGAACAACCCGCTCGATTTCAATCTCTTTCCGATCGACGACGAGCGACGCCTCTACATCTCGCCGGCAATTCGCGACTGGAGCCACCTCGAGCCCGCGGGCGTACGGGTGGTCATCGATCTCGAGGGCGGCATCGACCATGGCGTGCCGGTGTTGCCCAACCACACGCTCTATCTCTACTTCCCGATCTTCGACGAAGACCTGCCCGATCTCGAACGCCTGCACGGCATCGCCGCGCTCGGCGCCCGTCTCGTGCGCTCGGGACAGCCGGTGCTGTCGCACTGCGGCGCGGGCTTCAACCGCTCGGCGCTCGTCGCCGGTCTGATCCTCGTCGAGCTCGGCTGGAGTGGCGCCGAGGCCGTCGAGCGCCTCCGCCAACGCCGGCCCGGGGCGCTCTTCAACCCGACCTTCGCGGCCTACCTGGGCGGGCGCTAGAAGCGCAGCCAGGCGGCGGCCGGCGATCCGGCCGGCAGCTTCTCGACCGGCAGGGACTCCACCTCTCCGCCCCGCAGCAGGGTCGCGTGCACCGCGCGCTCGAGGAGGTCTTCGTCCCCCGGCGCCGGAATCGCCCGCTCCTCCATCACGCCGTGCTGCTCGTCGTACCTCCCCCAGCGCTCGAGCCGCTCGCCGAGGAGCAGGTGCGCCACCCGTCCCGCTTCTGCGGCCGGAAGCACCTGCGCGAGCCCGGTCACCAGCGGCGGCTTGCCGCCGGTGGCCGATTCGCGCAGCCGGCGCGCCCGCTCGCGGTCCCACCAGCCGGTCGCGACCGGCAGGGACCGCCGCCAGAGCTCCTCGTCGGAGAGGCGGTCCGGACTGCCCGCGACGCAACGGTCGACCAGCCGGGCATCGCGCATGGCGGCGGTCATCAGCGGCAGGTAGTCCTCCACTGCCGCCAGGACGATCGGCGCGCCGCGCTCGGGCAGGTACCCGGCGATCGACTCCCACAGCCGGCGGAAGTAGTGCTCGACGTCGCGGTCACGGCGGTCGTCGGCGTTGCCGCCCTGACCGTGAACGATGGCGCCGCGCTCGCCGAGCGCCGCCGGCGAGGCGGTGTGCACCTGACGCGCGGATTCGTAGACGTAGCCCGAGGCGGCGGCGAAGCTGGTCGCCACCTCCGGCAGCTCGATGCGGCGCGCAGCGAAAGGCGAGCCCTCGAGAAGCCGGACATCGCTCAGGGAGATCGCCAGGACGTAGAAGTGCTCCGCCGACTTCGACAGCGGCAGCAGCGGCCGGAGCTGGAACTGCGGCCCGACATGGGCAGCCTCGTGCAGAGTGAACGGCGTGGGGACGAACTCGGAGAATCCCGGCGCGGCGAAGAAGGCGAGTCCGTCGAACGAGTCGGGCAAGGCGCGTTCCACCTTGGCCGACGCGCGCGCCGGCCCCAGCAACTCCTCGCGCACGGCAGCCGAGGCCCCCGCCTCGACGAGATGGGACTCCGCGAGGCGCAGCCCCTGACGCCAGCGATTGAGGTTGGCGCGGGCCGCGATTCCGCCGCGCTCCATCGGCACGAACAGCGAGAGATGCAGGCCCAGGCGCTGCTGGATGAGCGGCTCCCACCAGGACTGGACGGCTTCGGCGACTTTCATCGGATCTGCCCCCTTGCGCCGCGCACTCCGGAGCGCGGCCGCGATTTCAAGGTAGGCCCCGATTCCGGGTGGGGGAACACCCCGCAGGGTAGGGAGGCCGCCGGCCGCTTCCGCGACGGCTCAGGCGCCGACGGGGCCGCGCTCGGCGAGCCAGAGGGCGAGCGCCCCACCGAGCTCGCCGACGCTGGCGTGCCGGGCGGCAGGGTCCGGGGCAAGGGCACGGGCGACGATCGCGCGCAGGTCGCGATCGCCCCACGGGAGCCGCGGCGGGCGCTCGCGCTCGACCTCGCGCAGGACGCGGGAGATCGGCTTGCCGCCACGGTCGAAGGGCCGCGAGCCCGCCAGGAGCTCGAAGAGGATCACCCCCAGGCTGAACTGGTCCGCGGCCGGTCCGGGGCGGCGCCCGAGAATCTGCTCCGGGGCGGCGTAGTCGAGGGTGAAGAGCCAGACGCCGCTCGCCGTCTCCCGTCCGTCGCCGGCCTCGTCCAGGAGCTTGGCGATGCCGAAGTCGAGCAGTTTCGGCCAGCCCTCCTGATCGACGAGGACGTTCGAGGGCTTGAGGTCGCGGTGCAGGACCCTCAGCCGATGGGCCGCGTCGACCGCCTCGCAGAGACGCAGGAACAGTCGCAGACGTTCGACCTCCGGCAGCCGGCGCTCGCGGACGAAGGTGACGATGTCGATGCCGTCGATCCACTCGAGCACGAGATAGGCGCAGCCCTGGGAATCGCTGCCGGCTTCGAGCAGACGGGCGATCGCGGGATGGTCGAGGGCGGCGAGGATCTCCCTCTCCTGGCCGAAACGGCGTTCGATCTCGGTCCCCCCGTGCACGGAGAGCAGCCGCTTCACCGCCACGCGCTGGCCCTCGCGCTCGCCCTCGAAGACCTCGCCGGCGCTCCCCTGCCCGACTCGCCGGCGGATCCGGCAGCGGCCGATGCGACGGGGAAGCGAAGACTTGGGACGGCGGGCGTCGCCGACCTCGGGACCCTCGACGGGATCGGCCCCTGCGCCAGGCACCCCACCGCCGGCCGCCGCGACCAGGAGCGCCGCGTCGAGGTCGAGGGCGGTGCGCTCGATACCGTCCGCGGCCAGGAGCTCGGCGACGGCATTGGCCAGCTCGACGTCGACGACGGCGATCTCGGTCAGGCGCTGGAGGCGGGTCTCCGCGTCGAGGTCGACCAGCGACTCGAAGGCCGACTCGACCTCGACCCAGCGGCTGCGCAGCGCGACGCTCATCCGCCGAACCCCTGGCGTTCGAGCTCGATCTGCAGGAAGGCGCGGGCTTTGCGCCAGTCCCGCCGGACGGTGCGCTCCGACTGCCCGAGGAGCTCGGCGATCTCGTCCTCGTTGAGTCCGACGAAGAAGCGCAGCTCGACGATGCGCGCGAGGCGGGGCGACAGGCGCTCGAGCTCGATGAGGGCGACGTCGACCGCCAGCAGTTGCTCGGCCTGCCAGAGCGCCGGTGCGGCGACCTCTTCGTCGAGCGGCACCGCCTCGACGCCGCCGCCGCGTTTCTGACGATGCAGGTGCTCGGCGTGGCCGATGAGAATCTGCCGCATCGCCTTGGCGGCGAGGGCGAAGAAGTGTCCGCGGTCGACGAGCGACAACCGTTCGGACTTGACCAGCTTGAGGTAGGCCTCGTGCACGAGCGCCGTGGTGTCGAGCGAATTCGCCGTGCGCCCGAATCGCAGCTGCGATCGAGCCAGACGCTTGAGCTCGCCGTAGAGACGGTCGAAGACCGTGTCGAGAGCGCTCCTGTCCCCCTCGCGCACCGCCGTCAACAGGAGGGTGATCTCGCCGTTCGCCTTCGCCCTGGGCGCCATGGTCGCCGGATGATAGACCTGCCGCGCCGCGGCAGCGGCGGGAAGATTCCACAGCGCTGGAGCCCTCCAGGCGACGACGGACATGCGCGGCCCTCCGCCACTGTCTACCGCGGAACCGATCGCGAGCGGACAGCTCGCCGGGGGATCGGCGCGCGCCCGCTTCCTGGGGAGGTGCGGCTCGCTACGGGGGGCGGCGGATCAGTCGGGACGGCGCATGAGCAACGCGCCGTTGGTGCCGCCGAACCCGAACGAGTTCGTGAGGCCGATCTCGAGCCTCGCCGGCCGTGCCTTGTGCGGCACGAAGTCGAGGTCGCAGCCCTCCCCCGGCTCATCGAGGTTGAGCGTCGCCGGCAGGATCTGATCGCGGATCGCGAGCGCCAGCAGGCCGCACTCGAGGCCCCCGGCCGCGCCGAGCAGGTGGCCGGTGGAGGACTTGGTCGAGGAGACCGCCAGCTTGTGCGCGTGCGCGCCGAAGACCCGGTGGATCGCCTGGACTTCGGCGGCGTCTCCCAGACCGGTGGAGGTGCCGTGGGCGTTGATGTAGTCGACGGCCTCGGGCTCGAGACCGGCGTCGGCGAGGGCGCTCTTCATCACCTGCGCCGCGCCGCGCCCCTCGGGGTGCGGCGCGGACATGTGGTAGGCATCCGCGCTCATGCCGTAACCGACGAGCTCGGCGTAGATCGTCGCGCCGCGCGCGCGGGCGCGCTCGCGCTCTTCGAGCACCAGAATGCCGGCGCCTTCGCCCATGACGAAGCCGTCGCGGTCCTTGTCCCAGGGGCGCGAAGCGCGCTGGGGCTCGTCATTGCGCAGCGACAGCGCGCGCATGACGGTGAATCCGGCGACCGCCAGCGGCGTGATGACAGCCTCCGCCCCTCCGGTGATCATGGCGTCCGCGTAGCCGTGCTGGATCAGCCGGAAGGCGTCGCCTACCGCATGCAGCCCCGTGGTGCAGGCGGTCGCCGGGGCGCTGTTCGGACCCCGCGCGCCGGTCAGGATCGAAACCTGTCCGGCGGCGAGATTGACGATCAGGCCGGGGATGAAGAACGGCGAAACCCGGTCCGGTCCGCGCTCGAGCATCGTCGAGTGGGTGCGTTCGATGAGCGGCAGGCCGCCGATCCCCGAGCCGATCACCACGCCGACGCGCTCGGCATTCTCGTCGTCGATCCGCAGTCCGGCGTCCGAGAGCGCCATCTGGCTGGCGGCGAGGGCGTAGTGAATGAAGGTGTCGCACTTCTTGACGTCCTTCTTCTCCATCCAGTCTTCGGGCGCGAAGCCCTTGACCTCGCCGGCGATACGGGCGTGGTAAGTCGAAGCGTCGAAACGGGTGATCGGCCCGATGCCGCTCTCGCCGGCGAGGAGCGACTTCCAGGTCGCCTCCGTGCCGACGCCGAGCGGCGAGACGAGGCCTACGCCCGTGACGACGACGCGTCGCCGTTCACGCAGATTTGGATTGGACAGATGCGGTCTCGCGTGGATTCGGATGTCGGGAAGAAGTGGCGATCGCCCGCCCGCGAGCGATCAGTTCTTTTCCGCGGCGTGCTTCTCGATATAGCTGACGGCTTCCTGGACCCGGCCGATCTTCTCGGCGTCCTCGTCCGGGATCTCGATTCCGAACTCCTCTTCGAACGCCATGACCAGCTCGACGATGTCGAGGGAGTCGGCGCCCAGATCTTCGGTGAAGCTCGCCTCGGACGTCACTTCGTCGGCTTCAACGCCGAGCTGCTCCACGATGATGCTCTTCACCTTCTCGGCAACGGACATGTCGAAAACTCCTCCATGGGAAGCTCAAATGCAGGGTGGATTTCTAACACAACTTCGAGAATCGCGTCCAACCCCAGCGGTGTCTATCAGATATAGAGCCCGCCGGAAACGTTCAGCACCTGACCGGTGACGTAGCTCGCCTCTTCGCTGGCGAGATAGACGACGGCACTGGCGATGTCTTCCGCACGCCCGAGCCTGCCCAGGGGGATGCGGCCGAACATCTCGGCGCGCGTCGCTTCGGGCAGGGCCTCGGTCATCGCCGTCTCGATGAAGCCGGGGGCGACGACGTTGGCGGTGATATTGCGGCTCGCGAGCTCGCGGGCCAGGGACTTGCTGAAACCGATCAGTCCGGCCTTGGCAGCGGCGTAGTTGGCCTGTCCGGCGTTGCCCATCAGGCCGATGACCGACGAAACGGTCACGATCCGTCCCCACCGGCGGCGCATCATGCCACGCACCAGCTCCCGTGTCACCGCAAAGGCGCCGGTGAGGTTGGTGTCGAGCACTGCCCGCCACTGCTCGAGGCTCATGCGGGCGAGCAGGTTGTCGCCGGTGATGCCGGCGTTGTTGACCAGCACGTCGATCTCGGCGAACTCCGGCGGCAGACTCTTCAGCCGCTCGCCGATCTCCTCCGGCCGGGCGAGGTCGAGAGCCAGGACGTGGGCCTGGCCGCCGACGCCGAAGATCTCCTCACCCACCCGGGCGAGCTTGTCGGCGTTGCGGGCCGCCAGGACCACCTTGGCGCCGCGTTCCGCGAGCCGCCGCGCGACCGCCTCGCCGATCCCCTGGGATGCGCCGGTGACCAGCGCGGTCTTGCCGTCCAATCGAAACATGACGATCTCCTCAGCTGCCCTGGGCTGCGCTGCCGGCGAGCAGGTCGAGCGCCGCCGGCTCCGCCACCGAGAACGTCTCGACGCCCGGGACGATCCGCTTGACGAGCCCCGCGAGGACGTTGCCGGGGCCGACCTCGACGAATCGCCGCACCCCCAGGCCGTCGTGCAGGTTGCGCACCGACTCGACCCAGCGGACCGGCCCGTCGATCTGGCGCTCCAGGGCGTCGCGCAGCGCGGCGCCGTCGCTCTCCGGCCGGGCGTCGATGTTGACCACGACCGGCACACGGGCGGCGGCGAAGGCTGTCGCTTGCAGCATCGGCGCCAACCCGACGCGGGCCGGTCGCATCAACGCGCAATGGAAGGGCGCGGAGACCGGCAGGGGCAGGGCTCGCTTCGCGCCGCGTTCCCTGGCCAGGGCCATCGCGCGCTCGACCGCGCCCTTGTGCCCGGCGATCACGGTCTGCTCCGGCGAGTTGTAATTGGCGACCGCACAGATCTCCCCGCCCACCGACGCTTCGTCTGCCGCGGCACGGACCACTTCCGCGTCGAGTCCCAGGATGGCGGCCATCGCCCCGACACCGACCGGGACCGCCTCCTGCATCAGCTCGCCGCGCCGCCGCACCAGACGGGCGGCATCGGCCAGCGACAGGACGCCGGCGACGACCAGCGCCGAATATTCGCCCAGGCTGTGCCCGGCGACCGCCGTCAGCGAGGCCGGCGCGAAGCCGCGCGCAGCGAGGACACGGGCGATGGCCACCGAAGCGGTGAGAATCGCCGGCTGGGTGTTGGCGGTCAACTGCAGCTCGGCCTCTGGCCCCTGCCAGCAGAGCGCGGCGACGTCGAAGCCGAGCGCCCCGGAGGCCTCGTCGAAAGCGGCGCGGGCCTCGGGATACGCCTCGGCCCAGGCCCTGCCCATGCCGATCTTCTGCGAGCCCTGCCCGGGGAACAGGAAAACGGTCTTCGGTTCCAAGCGGATTCTCTCCTGCGGCCTCAGCTGGTTGCGTTGACGATCTTCGCGGAGCTCGCGGGCTGCGCCGATGGGCTGGCGGCCGCGAGCAGCCGTGCCTCGGCGGCGTGGAGCTCCTCGACTTTGTCGCGGATCTTCACGTGCAGCTCCGCGGCGCTGAACTCCACGGCTCTCTGGATCGAGCTGCGAATCGCCTTGGCGTTCGAGCGCCCGTGGGCGATGAAGCAGCCGCCGGCGACGCCCAGCAGCGGTACCGCGCCGTATTCGGCGTAGTCGGTGCGCCGCTTGAAGGCGACGAACGCCGGGCGCGCGAGCCAGCCGCCGAGGCGCGTGCGCACAGTGCGACGGAGCTCCTCGCGCATCATCGAGACGATCAGCTCGGCCATCGACTCGGCCGACTTGAGCAGCACGTTGCCGACGAACCCGTCGCAAACGACGACGTCGGCCTCGCCGTTGAACACGTCGCGCCCTTCGACATTGCCGATGAAATTGAGTCCGGTCGCCTTGAGCGACCGGAAGACCTCGCGCGTCAGGCCCGAGCCTTTGGCCTCCTCTTCGCCGATCGACAGCAGGCCGATCCGGGGAGCGGTGATGCCGACGACCTCCTGGGCGTAGAAGTGACCCATCACCGCGAACTGCCGCAGATGCTCGGGCCGCGAGTCGACGTTGGCGCCGACGTCCAGCACGACCGTGCGACCGCGCGGATTGGGGAAGACCGCGGCGAGCGCCGGCCGGTCGACTCCCGGCAGCGCGCCGAGGAAGAGCTTCGCCGCCACCATCGCTGCGCCGGTGTTGCCGGCGCTGACCATGGCCTGGGCCTTGCCTTCGCGGACCAGCTCGGCGCAGACCACCAGCGACGAATGGCGCTTCTTGCGCACCACCGTCGGCGGATCGTCCATTTCGATCCGCTCCTCGGCGTGGACGACTTCGATGCGGCCGCCCGCGTCGCCACCGCGGCCGAGCCGCTGCAGCTCGCGCTCGAGCCGTTTCGCGTCGCCGACGAGAAGGATCGACACTCCGTCGTGCACGGCGCTCTCGAACGCTCCGCGCACCGCGGCGCGCGGAGCGAAGTCGCCTCCCATCGCGTCGACGGCGATGCGCATCGAAGAACTGGAGCTCGGTGGAACCTTAGGTGCGAGCCTGAACGTCGACCACGTCGCGCCCGCGATAGGTGCCGCAGGACGGGCAGACGCGGTGCGGCAGCTTGCGCTCGCCGCAGGTCGCGCAGAGCGACGACGCCGGCAGGGTCAGTGCATCATGAGCGCGGCGCTTGTCGCGGCGGGCCTTGGAGTGACGTCGTTTCGGATTCGGCATCTTCGCTTCCCCTCTTCAGTTCTCGCTGCAATCAGTCCGTTACCGCCCGTGGCGTCGCGACCCGGGCCTTCAACCGGCCCCACCGGCTCGCGGTTCCTTGAGCACCGCCAGCGCCGCCCACCGCGGATCCACGCGTTCGTGGACACAGTTGCAGCGCCCTTCGTTCCAATCCTGCCCGCACTGCGGGCACAGCCCCGCGCAGTCTTCGCGACAGAGCGGCTTCATCGGCAGGCTGAGCTCCACCTGCTCGACGACCAGCGGGCGGCTGTCGAAGAGGCCGCCCTCCACTTCCACGAGCCCCAGCTCCTGCGCCTCGAGCTGCTCTTCTTCCGTCGCCTCCCGCTTGCGCGATCGTTCGACGAGAACGAGATCGATCGGACTCTCGACCACCTGCTGCACCGGCTTCAGGCAGCGGTTGCAGGCGACCGTCTGCTCATAGCGCAGATCGGCGTGCAGCAGGAAATCCGGAGCCGTATGCGTCAGGCTGCCCTGGCAGCGGACCGGACTCAGTTCGAGCAGTTCCAGGTCGCGCTTCTCTTCCTCTTTGAGCTCGATCGACTCCTGCCAGAAGAAGGGCTCGTAGCGGGCAGCATCCAGGCGGATCATCATCCCACGTGCCCCCCGAAAGCCGACGAAGACTAGCGGATTCAGGGCTCTTCGTCAATTTCGCCGTCCCCGGAAGAGGACGGGTCGCCGTTCTCGGCCTGCGCGATCGCCGCCGGCCCCGGCCGCTGCGAGCAGAGCCGGAGGCGCGCGCCTTCCGGCTCGTGCCAGACCTCGAAAGCGATGGCCGTGCAGCCCTGGAAGGGGGCGAGCAGCCGCGCCGCAGCGGCGATACGCTGCACCTCCCCAGGCGGCAGAAAGGGCAGCTTCTCGAGCTGGCGGGTCAGCAGCTCGAGCGTGCGCGAGCTTGCCGCCGGAACCAGGCGGCCGGCCCGGCCAAGCCAGGCGCCCCGTCCCCCGGGGCGCGGCAGATGGCGCTCGAACCAGGGCACCATCAGCAGGGCCTCGCGACGGGCGCTCTTCTCGGTCCCGCGAACCGCCCAGCCGAGCCGGAAGGCCGGTTCGCCGGCCCCCACCATCTTCAGGATCGATTCGCCCGGCAGCCGGAAGCTCCTCCCGCCGCCGCGCTGCAGGACGGCGACCCGCGGGATCGCCCCCTCGGCCGCTTCCCAGAGAAGGAACAGCCCCGGCCCGCCGATCGGCCCCCGGTCGCTCGAGCTCACCCAGAGAGCGACCCCGGGAAAGCTCCAGTCCGAAGCCGCCTGCACCGCCTGCGGCAGCTCGCCGGAGCGGACCTCGAGACCGTCGTCGCCACGCGCCAGCAAGAAACGTCCCGCAGGTATCGGACCGGCCTCGTGGCGCAGGACGAGCTGGGCGATCGCCGGCAGCCGGTCCTGGGAGGAGGGCGCCGTGCCCGCTGGGGGAACGAGCGCCGCCGGCTGGCCGCTGGCGACGATCCACAGCTCGCCCTGCCAGCGCACCTCGAAGCTCCTGCCACCGGACTCGACTTGCCCGCCGGCGAGCCAGGGGTTGTCGGCGAGGCGGCCGGCGAGGCGCGCGATCCAACCGATGCCGGTCTCGATGCGCGCGACGCCCAGGAAGCGGTCGCCGGCGCCGTCCCAGCCCAGCGCGAGCTCGCGCGCCGGCGGCAGCGCGAAAGGCCCGAAACCGGGCAGACGCGGACCGGCGACGCCGGTCAGCCGCGAGAGCTCTCCCAGGTAGGCGTCGAGATCGCCCACCCGTTCATCGAGCGCACCCAGATTCTGGTGCGGAGAGGCGAGCCAGACGGCGCGTTCGAACGGCGCATCCGCGGCGAGGAAGACCGCCAGCTCGGGCGAGGGGACGCCGGCGCGCTCCTGTGGCGCGAAGACGGCGCGATAGTAGGCCGCCCCAGCCAGCACGACGGCGGCGGCAGCGGCGGCGCTCACCAGGCGGCGCGCGATGCGTCGCCCGGAGCTCACGCGGGATCGCCCTGCGCGAGCTCGTCGAGCCGGGCCGCGAGCTCCGCGAGCACTGGCTCGTCGCTCTCGCCGAGTCCGAGGTCCGCGAGCTCCCCGCCGAGCACCGCGAGCAGCGCGGGCCACGGATCCGACGCCGGATAGGGCGCCAGGGGCGGCACGGCGACCGCGAGCGGTGGCGGACCGGCGGCCGCCGCCTCGAGCAGCGCCCGGCAGGTCTCCGCCGCGGTCGTCGCGTCGTGCCTGGCCGCGGCGAGGGCGCGCGCCTGCGCGCCGATGGCGACGCGCAGCGGCCCGCGGTCGGCGAGCGCCCGCAGGTAGGTGACGAGGGTCGATTCCTCGAAACCGTCGAGCGGCAGCTGCAGGCAGGCGCCCTCCGGCACCTCGGCGAAGGCACCGGTCTGGTTGACGATCGTCGGCCGCCCGAAGGCGAGCAGCCGGACGAAGGACGCCGAAGTCTCGCCGCCGGTCGGGTGGCGCAGGTTGACCGCCACGTCGCAGGCGCGCATCCAGTCGTCGAACTCCGCCTCCGTCGTGCGGCCGACGACGCGCACTCCGCGGTCGCCGAAGCGGGCCAGGGCGCTGGCGAAGTCATAGTGCGGCGAGCACTCGCCGACGATGACGAACTCCGCTGCGGGGTGGCTCTCGCGCAGTCGGGCGAAGGCCGGCAGCGCGACTTCCAGCCGCTTGTGCGGCGTGACGAAGCCGAAGGAGGCGAGGAGAAAGGCGTCCGGGTCGAGGCCGAAGCGGATCTTGAGCGCGCGCTGCTCGGCAGGCGTGGGGGGAACGAGCCGGTCGCATTCGATCGGCATCGGCATGGTGCCGACACGGGCCAGCGGGCGGCTCGCGAGCACCCGCTGGCGGGCGAACTCGTTGTGCACGATCACTGCGCGGCTGCGATCGACCAGGCGCTCGAAGAGCGGGTAGTTCCAGGTATCGACGGGATAGTGCGTGTCGAGCAGGCGGCGCGCCGCCATCTCGCCGCTCCTGCCGGCGGCGTAGCGCATCTCGTCGAGGTAGCCGGCGGCGTCGCCCCTGGCCAGCGTCAGTCCGCGCACCAGGTGGTGCAGCATGAACTCGTGCAGCACCACCACGCCGGGCAGCTCGAGCGCCAGGCGGAAGCTCTCGGCATGATGCGGAGCGCTGTTGCCGATCTGGTAGACCAGCAGGTCGAAGCGCGCCGCGTGGTCCGGAAGCTCGCCGACCGGGCGGCAGGTCCAGCGGTCGGCGAGCGTGGCGCCGGGCGGTCCGCCGCCGTCATGAAAGAGCTCGAGGTCGTGGTGCAGCGCGAGGTGCGGCAGAAGGGTCGCGCTGTAGTCGGCGATCCCCGACGACGCCGGCGGCAGCGGGCTCACCCAGGCGATGCGCACCGGCCGGCCTCAGGCGAGCGGCGCGAGCAGCCGCTCGACGACGCCGTCCCAGTGAATGCCGGCCACCCTCTCCGCTCCCGCCGTTCCGAGCCGGCGCGCCAGCGCGCGATCGCCCGCCAGCCGGTCGATGCGTGCGCCCATCTCGCGATGCGCGCCGGCGGGCGCGACGTAGCCGTTGACGCCGTCGCGCACGAACTCGAGCACGCCCCCGCTGTCGTTCGTCGTCAGAACCGGCCGCCGGGACTGGAACGCCTCGACGGTGACGTAGCCGTAGTCCTCGTCGTACGGGGCGTAGAAGACCGCCAACGCGCCGGCGTAGAGCTCGATCAGCCGCTCGTCCGCGATCCGTCCCGGGAGCTCCACCCGCCCGGCGATCCCCAGCTCCGCCGCCAGCTGCAACAGGCGCTCGCGATCGGGACCCTCGCCGGCGATGACGCAGCGCACCGGCGACTTCGCCGCCGCCACGGCGCGCAGCAACAGGTCGAAGCGTTTCATCGGGTCGAGCCGGCCGACGGAGAAGAGGTAGTCGCCGTACTCGCCCGCGCGGTACCGGCCGGCGAGCGCCGGCGGCGGGTAGAGCGGCTCGGCCTCGAGGCGGTTGAAGCGCGCCAGACGGTCGGCGGTGTTGCGCGAGATCGAGAACCGCGCCCGCGCCTCGCCCAGGGCGCGCTGGTCGAACTGGCGCAACATCTTCTCGGTCTCGGCGTCCTCCGGACGCTCGCCGAAGTCGCTGAAGCGCGTGCCCTTGAGCTCGTAGATCTGCCGGAACTGATGAATCAGCCAGACCACCTTGCACGGGTGGCGCACGAGATAGGAGGGGAAGCGGGTGGCGATGACCAGGTCGATCGGCTCGCCGGCGGCGGTCGTGAGGTCGACCAACCGCCAGGCGAGCGCGCTCTGCACGATGTTCAGCCGCGAAGACCAGTTGAACGGCAGGCTGACGATCTCGGCCCGGTGACCGCGCCGCACCAGCTCGTCGCGCAGGCTCTCGTAGAGAACCTCGGCACCGCCCCGGACGAATGGAATCTGCGCCGCGCAGATGGCGATGCGCGCACTCACCCGGCGGCGCTCCCGGGTCCGCCAGCCGCCGGCGCGCGGTCGGCCTCGGTCTCGGGTTGGAGGACCTGTTCCAGGCGCTGCAGCCGCTGCTCGAGGCGAACGCTCTCCTCCGCCGCCCGCTTCTGGCGCTGCGCCAGCTCGCTCACCAGCCGGCTGGCGCTCTGGTTGAAGCTGTTCTGCTGCTGCAGGACCGCCCGCGCATGCCACTTCACGAACAGGTGGTAGAAGGCCTTGCGCACGAAAACCAGCAGGCGGCCGTATACCGGACGGGGCGAGACCGGTTGGGGCTCCTGGACGAACTCGTGCCGCTGCAGCTCGAGCAGGAGACCGTGCAGCTCGTCGGCGCCGGTGCGGATCGTCGCCGCTTCGCCCTGGCGCTGCCGCACTGCGGCACGCAGACCGCCGATCGTCGCCGCCAGACGCGCGAGCTCCTGCCCGGCATCGGCAGCCGGAGCGGGAATCGGGGCGGAGGATTCGGGAAGCTCGGTCATCGCGGCGCGGGGTGGAACTTTAGCACTCGACCCGCATCTCGCCGGTGGCTACGGACCGCTTCCCGGTGGTATTCCGGCTCGCCGCCACCCCGACAGCCGAGGAGTCGCTGTCGTAGACTTCCCACTGGACGCCGGCGACCGGCTGCGGGCGGTCCCGAACCCGAGGAGAGCTCTCCATCGCCCCATCCCTGCAGCCGCCTGACCAGGAGCGCACCCGACGTCCGCGGATCGCGGTCGATCTCCGGGCGCTGGTGCCGCGCCCGACCGGAATCGGCGTCTACACGGAGGCGCTCCTCGCGGAGCTCCTGGCTGCGGGCGAGTTCGAGCTCATCGGACTGTCGCATGCTGCGCTGCACGACTCGGTGCGGCTGGCCGAACGCGGGCTGGCCATCGAGGTCCAACCCGCCCCGCTCGGCGTTCTCTGGCAGCAGCGCTATCTTCCGCGGCGGCTGGCGCGAGGGGATATCGACCTCCTCTGGTCGCCTCTGCTGACCCTCCCGGGCACGCTCCCCGTGCCGGGGGTCGTCACCTTGCACGACCTGGCGGTTCTGCAGCACCCCGAGACGCTGACCTGGAGAGTGCGCCTCAGCCTCATGCCCTTTCTCGAGCGCACCGTCCGGCAGGCGGCGCGGATCCTCACCGTCTCGCACGCCATGGCCGGCGAGATCGCCCGCCAGTGGCCCGAAGCGGCCGGCCGCATCGATGTCGCCTGGAACGGTGTCGCCGCCGACTTCCGGCCGGCCTCCGCCGGCGAGCTGGTCGCGATCCGGCAGCGCCTCGGGTTGCCCGAGAAGTTCATCCTCTTCGCCGGCACGGTCGAGCCGCGCAAGAATCTCGATCTCCTCCTCGATGCCTGGGCGGCGCTGCGCGGCGAGAGCGCCGACACCCCCCCGCTGCTGGTCGCCGGGCCCGATGGCTGGGGCTCGGGCGCCACCCACCGGCGTATGGAACGGCTGGCCCCAGCCGGCCTGCGCCGCCTCGGGCACCTCGATCGAACCGACCTCATCGCGGTGCTTCAGGCAGCGACGATCTTCGTCTTTCCATCGCTCTACGAGGGCTTCGGCTTGCCGGCGGCCGAGGCGATGGCCTGCGGCGTCCCGGTGCTGGTCTCGGCCACCTCGAGTCTGCCCGAGGTCGTGGGCGATGCCGGGGGACAGTTCGATCCCGAAGACCCCGCCGAGCTCGCCCTGCTGCTGCGCGAGTGGCTCGACGCGCCGGAGCTCCTGAGCGCCGCGCGCGAGCGCGGCCTCGAACGCGCCGCAGCCTTCACCTGGCGGCGCTCCGCCGAGCTCCACGCCGATTCCTTCCGGCGGGCCCTGGCGGCGGGGAGCGCGACCCGTTGAAGGCCCCGGAGCCCGTCATCGCCATCGACGCCCGCAAGGTCGCCGACTTCGGCATCGGCACCTACCTGCGCGGCCTGCTCGGCGGGCTCGCCGGCCTCGACAGCACGTCGCGCTACCTGCTGCTCGCGCCGCCGGCGGCAAAGGAGCTGCTGCCCGACCTGCCGGGGAACTTCCGCTGGATCGAGGAGGATGCCCCCGGCTACTCGCTGCGCGAGCAGTGGTCGGTCGGCCGGCAGCTCGTCCGCCACCGCCCGGACCTCTTCCACAGCCCGCACTACGTCCTGCCGCTGCGCACGCCGACACGCGTCGTGGTGACCATCCACGACCTCATCCACCTGCTCCTGCCGGAGCTCCTCCCCAACCGCCTGGCGCTGCGCTACGCCCGCTTCTTCCTCCGGCGGGCGGTCGATCGCGCCGACCGCATCCTGACCGTCTCGGCGGCGACCGCGGCCGACCTCGAGCGCCATCTGGGTGTGCCGGCGGAGCGCATCACGGTGACCTGGAACGGCGTCGACGACGCCTTCCGGCGCCGCCTCGACGGCGCCGAGTTGGAGCGCGAGCTGGCGGAACTGGGCCTGACTCCCGGCTACTTCCTCTTCCTCGGCAATCCGAAGCCGCACAAGAACCTCGAGCGGACTCTGCGCGCATTCGCCCGGCTGCCGCGCGACGGGCGAAGGCTGGTCGTCGCCGGCGCGCCGGAAGGCGGCGAGCCGGCGGATCGCATTGCCGCCTGGGCGCGCGAGCTGGCGCTCGGCGACCGCCTCGCGGTGCTCGGCCGCGTCGCGCCCGATCGCCTGCCGGCACTCGTGCAAGGAGCCGTGGCGCTGGTCTTTCCTTCGCTCTACGAGGGCTTCGGCCTGCCGCTCGCCGAAGCGATGGCCGCCGGGACGCCGGCCATCGCCTCGACGACGCCCGCCCTGGTCGAGGTGGCGGGTGGCGCCGCCGAGCTCGTCGACCCGCTCGACATCGACGCGATCGCCGCCGCCATGGCCCGGCTGGCCGCCGACCCGGATCGCCGCCTCGAGCTGGCGCGGGCCGGCCGCGAGCGCGCCGAGGCGTTCCGCTGGGAGGCCATGGCCCGGACCACCCTGGAGGTCTACCGCCAGGTGCTCGACCGCCCCCGGAGAGCCCGCGGGGCCGGCTTTGCCCACGCGGAGAGCGCGCCATGACCGCTGCCGTCGGCCTGGTCCACGACTGGCTCACCGGCCAGCGCGGCGGCGAGCACGTCCTGGCGGCGATCGCGCGCCTGGCGCCGCGGGCGCCGATCTACACCCTGTTCCACTTCCCCGGCTCGGTCTCGACCGAGATCGAGTCCCACCCCATCGTCACCAGCTTCCTGCAGCGCGCGCCGCTGCTGCGCCAGCGCTATCGCCACTACCTGCCGCTCTTCCCGGCCGCCATGCGGTCGCTCGATACGACCCCCCACCGGCTGCTGGTTTCGTCCAGTCACTGCGTCGCCAAGTCGGCACGCCGCGCCCCTGGCGGCTTTCACGCCTGCTACTGCCACACACCGATGCGCTACGCCTGGGACCAGCGCCGGGCCTACTTCCCTGCCCCACGCGGTCCGGTCGGCTGGCTGCGGGAGCGGATTCTCGACCGGCTCCAGGCCTGGGACGCCGCCACCGCCGGAAGGGTCGACCTCTACCTCGCCAACTCGCATTTCGTCGCCGGGAGGATCCGCCGCTACTACGGCCGCGCCTCGCAGGTCCTCGCCCCGCCGGTCGCGACCGACTTCTTCCAGGCCACGGGAGAGGCGCGGGAGCGCTTCGTTCTGGTGGTGGCTGCGCTCGCCCCATACAAAAAAGTGGATGTCGCGATCGAAGCCTGCCGCCGGGCCGGCGTGCCTCTGGTCGTCGTGGGTGACGGTCCGGAACGTGCCCGGCTGCAGCAGGCCGGGGGAGCGTCGACCCGTTTCCTGGCTCGCGTCGGACCGCAGGAGCTCCGCCGCCTGTACTCGACGGCGCTGTGCTATCTGCAGACAGGGATTGAAGATTTCGGCATCGCGACGGTCGAGGCCCTGGCCTGCGGAACGCCGGTGCTGGCCTACGGCGCCGGGGGTGTCCTCGACATCGTCGAGAGCGGCCGCGAAGGACTCCTGATCGACGATCCGGGGGTCGAGTCGCTCGCCTGCGGAATTGACAAAATCCAGCAGATGCAGTTCAATCCGATGGACCTTCGAAGCCGGGCGGAGGAGTTTTCCGCCGAGCGGTTTGCGACCCGCCTGAAAGGGTACCTGCGCCCCTTCTGGCCCGAATCCGAGGGAGAGCTCAGTTGATCCATCAACGATTTCGCATCGCCGCGGCGGCGCACCTGTTCGGCGATCTGGCGGCTACCGCGCTCGCTTTCTTCGGCGCCTGGGCCCTCCGCTTCGAGCTCGAAGTCGTTCCGCTGACCAAGAACGCACCGGACCTCGCGCGCTACGTCGAGCTCCTGCCGATCGCCCTCCTGCTCTTCCCCGTCGTCTTCTACTTCCACGGTCTCTATCGCCAGCGCCTTTACCGCGCGCGCGTCGACGAGACCGTCTCGGTGATGCTGGCGGTGATCCTCGCCACGGTCCTGCTCTCGGGCATCACCTCCTGGTACCGTCCGGCGCTCGCTCCCGGCAGCCTCGAATACTTCACCTACAGCCGCGCCTTCCTCGCCCTTTTCGCCGCCCTCGAGCTGGTGGCGGTCGTCACGTTGCGCGTCGCCATCCGTGGATTGCTGCGCAGCGCCAGCCTGCATGCCGGCCATCTGCAGCGCATCCTCGTCGTCGGCGCCGGCGAGCTCGGCATCGACATCGCCGAGAAGCTGGTGGCACATCGCGACTTCGGCGTCGAGGTGATCGGCTTCCTCGACGACGACCCGGCGAAGCGGTCCCTCCGCCCTGCCGGCCTGCCGGTTCTCGGCGAGACCGCCGAGCTGCAGCGGGTGATCGACGAGAACCGGATCGACCAGGTCTTCATCGCCCTGCCGCTCGCCGCGCACAAGAAGATGATGACGGTGCTGCAGACCGTCGGCAGCGAATGCGTCGAGGTCAAGCTGGTGCCCGACATCCTGCAGTACGCCACCATCAAGGCGACCCTGGAGGAGCTCGACGGAACGCCGATCATCAACCTCTCGCAGGTTCCGCTGCAGGGCTGGCACAGCCTGGTCAAGCGGGTGCTCGATCTCACCTTCTCGGCCGCCGGCCTCCTCCTGCTGTTGCCCATCTTCCCGTTCGTCGCCCTGCTCATCTGGCTCGAGGATCGCGGACCGATCTTCTACAGCCAGGAGCGCATGGGACTCGACGGCCGGCCGTTCATGATCTGGAAGCTGCGCTCGATGCGGATGAACGCCGAGGCTTCGACGGGACCGGTCTGGGCGGTCGAGGACGACCCGCGGCGCACGCGCTTCGGCTCCTTCATCCGCCGCTGGTCGATCGACGAGCTGCCGCAGCTCTGGAACGTGCTGCGCGGCGACATGTCGCTGGTCGGCCCGCGCCCGGAGCGCCCCACCTTCGTCGCCGAGTTCCGCAAGCACCTGCCGCAGTACATGGTCCGCCATCGCGTCAAGTCGGGCATCACCGGCTGGGCGCAGGTCCACGGCTGGCGGGGCAACACTTCCATCCGCAAGCGCCTCGAGTTCGATCTCTACTACATCGAGAACTGGTCTCTCGGCCTCGACTTCAAGATCCTCTGGATGACGTTGCGGCACGGCCTGCGACTGAACGCGCATTGAAGCGCCGCCAGCTCATCGTCCTGGCGGGAGTCGCGATCCTGGCTCTCGGCGGGATCGCCTGCCGGCGCCCGGCCAGTCCGGACGCACCGAGCGACGCCGCGGTCGAGGCCTTCCGGCCTCGCGCCGGCGAGCGGCCGCCGAACATCCTGCTCGTCACCGTCGACACGCTGCGCGCCGACCATCTCTCCGCCTGGGGCTACGGCCGCGCGACCTCACCCAACCTCGACCGGCTGGCCGCCGAGGGCCTGCGCTTCGACCAGGCGCAGTCGCAGTGGCCGAAGACCGGACCGTCGTTCGCCTCGATCCTCACCTCGACCTACCCGAAGGACAACGGCATCGTCCGCCAGATCGGCATACCGCTCCCCTGCACCTTCACCATGCTCGCCGAGGTGCTGCAGCGCGCCGGATACTCCACCCACGCCGTGGTCGCCAACGGCGCCGTCGGGCGCGAGTTCTATTTCGATCAGGGATTCGAGACCTTCCTCGAGTCCTGGAAGCTGCCGCCGCCGGAGGGCAATGCCGACCCGAACGGCGCCGAGAACGTCACCCGGCTGGCGCTCGCCGCGGCGACGCAACTGGACCCGGCGAAGCCCTGGTTCCTCTGGGTGCACTATCTCGATCCGCATGCGCCGTATGTGCCGCCGGAGGCCTTCCAGTCGCGATTCCAGAACGACGCGCTGTTCGACGGAACGATCCAGGTGCCGGTGACGAACCGCCGCAAGCAGGAGCTCGCCGGCATCGGCAAGGGCCAGGTCATCGACGGCGAGACCCGCCTGGCGTTCTACGTCGCGCGCTACGACGCCGAGATCTCCTACGTCGATCACGAGATCGGCAAGCTCCTCGCCGGACTCGGCGAGAAGAAGCTCCTCGCCGACACACTGACCGCCTTCACCTCCGATCACGGGGAGTCGCTGGGCGAGCACGGCTACTACTTCAATCACGGTCGATTCGCCTTCCAGACCTGCCTGCACGTGCCGCTGATCCTGCACTGGCCGGGGCGTCTCCAACCCGCCGTCGATCGCGCGCCGGTGCAGCTTCTCCATCTTGCGCCGACGCTGCTCGCCGCCGCCGGCGTGGAGCTGCCCGAAGGGCGCTGGGCCCAGGGGCAGAGCCTCTGGCCGCGGGTCGTCAACCCGCCCGCGCCGGAGGCCAACCGGATCCTCAGCTTCTCTGAAGGCGGCACAGCGACCAATCGCGCCTGGATCCGGGTCGCCCGCGATCAGCGCTTCACCCTTCATTTCTCGCCCCACAAACTCGAGCAGACCTGGATCAGCGCCGAAGGCAAGCCCTGGGCATTGTTCGATCTCCAGACCGACCCGGGCGAGACCAGGAATGTCGCCGATCTCCACCCGGCCGAGGTCGAGCGTCTGCAGGAGGCGATCGGCAAGTGGTGGCGGGCGCCGACCTTCCCCTGCAACCAGGACCAGGGCGTCTGCGACGAGTCGCGCGCCGTGGACAAGGAGACCACCGAGCTCCTCAAGTCGCTCGGCTACCTGTAGCGCCCCCGGCGGCGCCCGGCGCCCCCCCTGCTTCGCCGGTGCCGGCCGATCTCCCCTATAGTGCGCCGGGTGACCTCCAGGATCGAACGTATCTCGGTAGCGCTCGCCGCTTCCGGCGCAGCGGCTCTGGCCCTCTTCGTCGGACTGCGCGGACTGGGAGCGGGAGCGGGGCTCGCCGCCGCGCTCGCGCTGATCGCCGCCGGCGCCGCCGGGCTCGCGCTCACTGCGCGCCTGCCGGCGGATCTCGACGGACTTGTCCGCACCCATCGCTGGTGGTGCGTCGCCTGGCTGGTGGTGACCCTCGTCGCCCTCGCGCAGACGGGACGGATGGCCGCCTTCATGCTCGAACCGGAGCAGAAACAGCATTCGCTCTTTCCGGACGACCCGTGGTACGTGGCGCACTGCTGCCTCACCGCCTACACCGAAGCGGCGCGCCTCGCCACCGAAGGGTCCGGCAACATCTACGCTCCCGAGCTCTACCTCGATCGCAAGCTAGGGCCGTTCAACGTCGACGCCTATCACTATCCGCCGTCGTTCCTGATGCTGCCGCTGACCCTGCGCACGCTGGCCGGCGACGACTTCGTGCACCAGCGCAGGCTCTGGTTCGGCATCTCGGCGCTCGCCTTTCTGGGCGCGATGGGCGCTGCGGCCGCGGCGCTCGAGCCGCGCGCCCGCCGGCGGGCGATCGCCGCCGCGCCGGCGGTCTGGATCTCGATACCGGTTCAGCTCGGTTTCCAGATGTCCAACGTCCAGCTGCTGATGATCTCGATCTCGGTCCTGGCGTGGGTCGCCTTCCGTCGCTGGCGTCCGCTCGGCGGCGCGCTCCTCGCGCTCGCCATCGTCTGCAAGATCTTTCCCGGCATCCTCGGGCTCGATCTCCTCCTCCGGCGGCGCTGGCGGGACGTTCTCTCCACCGCCGCCTTCGGGCTCGTCTTCTGCGGCGCGATCTATGCCGTGGTCGGTCCGGGGCCGTTCCGCGCCTTCCTCGACTACGAGCTGCCGCGGCTGTCGAGCGGCGAGGCGTTCGCGCGCCCGTTCTCGCGCGGCTTCGCCGTGGCGCACAACATGTCGCCCTTCGGCGCCGCGCTCAAGCTGGAGAAGCTCGGCCTCCCCGGCATGGGCATGGCGGCTGCCAAGGTCTTCTCGTTGATCTACGGCCTCGCACTCGTCGGCCTGGCGATCTGGGCGGCCCGCCGCGGCGCGCTCGCCTCCGGCATCGCGAAGGGTTCGTCGGCGACGACCGAGCTCTCGGTCTGGCTCGCCCTGCTGTCGCTGGGGACCCTCGCGAGCCCGTTCGCGCCGGCCAACTATGTGCTGGCTTCCGTGGTCTGGCTGGCGGCAGTCGATCGCGAGGACTTCCCGCCGCTCTTCGCGGCCATCGTCTGGCTGGCCACCTCGGGGCCGTTTCTTCTGCAGCGGGACGGCGAGTTCGTGGTGCGCGCCCTCGCGTTCCTGCCGGCACAGCTCCTGGCGCTGGCGGTTCCGACCTTCGTGCTCTGGCGCGCCGCGACGCGGCCCACCGGCCACCGCGTGCCGAGCGCCGGCGGGTAGCCTCTCGCGGACGGGCTGCGGCGTCTCAGCAGCGCAGCGCGCGCTCGGGTTCCGCCTCGTCCGTGACGCGGGACCAGTGGCCCGAGGCGCGATACTCGCGCAGGCGGCCGTAGAGCGTCTTGGTGCTGATCTGCAGCAGCTCCGCCGCCTTGACCTTGCTGCCACCGACGAGATCCAGCGTGGCCAGGATGAAGTGCCGCTCGGCGTCTGCGAGCGACTTCCCGAGAGCGATGGAGAAACCCGGCGCGGCCATCGTCGGGCTGGGTTCGCGCGGCGTTCGCCGGGAGCCGGAGCCGGACAGGTGCTCGCCGCCGATGGCGCTGTCGGAGAGGATGTAGGCGCGCTCCAGCGCGTGCTTCAGCTCGCGGACGTTGCCCGGCCAGGCGTGGGCGCGCAGCTCTTCCAGCGCCGAAGGCAGGAGCTCCTTGTCGGTTTCTCCCGCGAGGTTCAGGGCGGCGATGAAGTGGCTGGCGAGGAGCTCGAGGTCTCCGCCGCGCTCGCGCAGCGGCGGCAGGAGAATCGGCAGCACCTTGAGGCGATAGAGCAGGTCCGCCCGGAATCGTCCCTCCGCGGCGGCGTGCTCGAGGTCCTCCTTCGCCGCGGCGATGATGCGCACGTCCACCCGGAAGGTGCGGTCGCCGCCGACGCGGGTGAAGGTTCCCGACTCGAGCACGCGGAGCAGCTTGACCTGCAGCTCCTTCGGCATCTCGCAGATTTCGTCCAGGAACAGGGTGCCGCCGTCGGCGCGTTCGAAGTGGCCGCGATGGACCCGGTCGGCGCCGGTGAAGCTGCCGCGCTCGTGGCCGAAGAGCTCGCTTTCGATGAGGTTCGCCGAGATGGCGCCGCAGTTGACGGCGATCATCTCCCGGCTGTCGCGGCCGCTGAGGGCATGCACGGCCTCCGCGACCAGCTCCTTGCCGGTACCGCTCTCGCCGAGGATCAGCACCGAAGCAGCGGTCGGCGCGACGCGGGCGATCTGTGAGAAGACTCTCTCCATCGCCGGCGAGGCGCCGATCATGGCGCCGAATCGAAGCCTCTCCGCTGGCCGATCGCAGGCTCGGTGAAGAGACGCGGAGACAGGTCGAGATACCGCGGCCGCGAGCGGCCGGGTGTTCGGGGTGGAGGGTGAGGCGGCCACTCGGCTGGATCCCATTTGCAGCATGTTCCCCCTTTGGCAGACCGCCGCCGCAGACTCCGCGGCTGCAGCGGCGGACGTCCGGCGTCCGCGCGCTTCCCTGCCGTAAGAGAGACAACGGTATGACGCCCGAAGACCCGCGGACAGCGCGATTTCTACCCGCCGCCGACCCGGCGCTCTGAGTAGAAAGTACAGCGCTCCCGGCGGTGGCGGACGGCGTTCAGTCTTCGAGCGCGCGCCCGCGGGTCTCGACGACCCAGGGCAGGAGCGCGAGACCGGCGAGCGGCACGAAGCCGACAGCGAACAGAGCCGTCATCGTGCTCTCGGCGCCGCGGGCGGCGACGCTCCCGACCCAGAACGGTCCGAACGCGGCGAGAATGCGTCCGGCGTTGTAGCAGAAACCGGCGCCGCTCGCCCGCAGACGGGTGGGAAAGAGCTCGGGCAGGTAGTAGGTGAAGCTGCCGAAGACGCCGAAGACGGTCAGCCCGATCCAGAAGTAGAGCGCCAGACGGGTCTCCGGCGTCAGGTCGAGGCCGAAGGTGCCGAAGATGGCGCCGGCCGAGAGGAGGTAATAGAGGCCGAACATGACGCGCCGGCCGAGGAGCTTCGCCGCCGGGACCGTGAGCAGCGTCCCCAGCAGACCGCCCCAGTTGAAGTAGGCGACCGCGCGCGACTTCCAGGCTTCCGACAGCGCCAGCATCGCCTCGCGTTCGAGGCCGCGCGCTGTCGCCGCCGCCTGAGCCAGGCCCGAGGCGACGACCGGAATGAACACGTTGCAGCTCCACCAGGTGAGCAGGGCCACCAGCGCCATGACGAAGCCGGACAGGGTGCGGCGCCGATGCGCCGGATCGAAGAGCTCGGAGAACCGGGCGCGGCGCGCCCCGGCGGCGGTCGCCACCCAGCGCTCGGGTTCGCGCACGAAGCGGCGCACGAGCAGCGCCACCGCCGCCGGCACCAGCCCGGCGAGGAAGACGATCCGCCAGGAGAGCTCCGGGCGGCCGGCAAAGAGGTCTCCAGCAACGTAGGAGTTGACGAAGCTGGCGAGTGCGAGCCCCACCGGCGCCGAGGTGTAGAGCAGGGCTCCGGCCTCGACTCGCCGCTTCTCCGGCACCACCTCCGCCACCATGGCCGCCCCCGCCGCCCATTCGCCGCCGATGCCGAGCGCCGAGATCAGCCGGAAGAGGCCGAGCACCCAGAGGTTGGGGGCGAAGGCGCACAGTGCCGTGCCACCCGCATAGAGCAGCATGGTGAGCGTGAGCGTGCGCGTCCGGCCGATGCGGTCGGCCAGCCGGCCGAAGAGAATGCCGCCCACCGCCCAGCCGACGAGCAGCAGCGAGCTGTAGGCCCCGGTCCAGCGCAGCGTCGCCGCCCGCGCTTCGGGCGAACCGATGGTCAGGCCAAGGAGGGTCGGCACGCAGTTCGGCGCGACGAAGTTGAACAGCAGACCGTCGAAGACGTCGAATCCCCAACCCAGCCAGGCGGCGAAGAGCACCGCCCACTGATAGCCGTTCATGTCCCAGAAGCGGCGTCCGGAGGCCGGAGCCGCGTTCGTCCTCGCTGCCATCCCCCGCGGGCTCCGGTGCGTCCGCTCAGGCGAGGCGCTTGCGGCCCTGCACGGCGCCGACGGTCACCGCCGCCACGCCGACGAGGATGAGCACCAGCCCGATGAGGGCCCGCGTGTGATCGAGGTTCCCGGCGTCGCGCGCCTCGGCGATGAGCTGGCCGAGGCCGGCGTCGTGCGGGATGACGAACAGCCCGGTGCCGGCGAGCGCGAAGCCGTAGGCCATCCAGGTCATGAACGCCGGCCGCGTCGCCGGCCGTCCGGCCTTGCGACCGAGGACGCTCGAGCTGTAGCCGTAGGCGGCGTAGATCGACGCGCCGACCACCAACCAGCCGATGAATCGCCACCAGGAGGCCGGCGGCAGGTAGACCATGAGGAAGATGCAGCACAGCGCGCCCAGCGTCGGCACCAGGAAGGCGCCGCCCGGGACGCGGAACGGCCGGTGGCGATGCGGGTCCTTCACCCGCAGGACGGAGACGCCGATGCACACCAGGACGAAAGCGAACAGCGTGCCGATGTTGGTGAGCTGCACGATCTCGTCGATGTTCGCCAGGCCGGCGAGCACGGCGACGAAGACTCCGGTCATCCAGGTCGTGACGTGCGGCGTGCGGTACTTGGGATGCACTTTCGCCGCCCAGCCCGGCAGCAGTCCGTCGCGCCCCATCGAGAAGAAGATCCGCGGCTGGCCGTACTGGAAGACGAGCAGCACCGAAGTGGTGGCGAAGACGGCGCCGACCGAGATGACCAGCGCCGGCCACTGCATGCCCATGTTCGAGAAGGCGGTGGCGAGGGGCTCGGCGGTGCCGAGCTGGTTCCACGGCATCATCCCCGTCAGCACGGCCGCGACGGCGATGTAGATCACGGTGCAGATCGCCAGACTGCCGAGGATGGCGATCGGCATGTCGCGCTGCGGATTGACGCTCTCCTCGGAGGCGGTCGAGACCGCGTCGAAGCCGATGTAGGCGAAGAAGATGATCGCCGCCGCTCCGGCGATGCCGTGGAAGCCGTTGGGCGCGAACGGCGTCCAGTTCTCCGGTTTGACGTAGAAGGCGCCCATGCCGAGGAAGAAGGCGATGATCGCGAGCTTCAGTCCGACCATCCAGCTGTTGAACGACGCGCTCTCGCGGATGCCGCGCACCAGGATCACCGTGATGAGCATGACGATCAGGAAGGCGGGCAGGTTGAACACCACCGCCAGCGAGCCGATGTGCGGCGCGTCGACGAGCGCCTGCGCGGAGCGCACAGCGGCGGGGCCGACCTCGGCCAGGGGATCCTTGCCGGCGGCGACCGCGGCGGCGACGCTCACCGCGGCCTGCGAGGCCGTCCGGTAGTCGATACCGAGCCATACCGGCCACTGCAGACCGAAGCCGCGCAGGAGCTCCTGGAAGTACCCCGACCAGGAGATCGCCACGGCGATGTTGCCGACGGCGTATTCGATGATCAGGTCCCAGCCGATGATCCAGGCGACGAGCTCGCCCAGGGTGGCGT
>CAZQTL010000008.1:0-44737 GCA_964595975.1 uncultured Thermoanaerobaculia bacterium
GCAACTTCTCGGCCTTCTGGATGGGCCTGACGATCGTCGCCCTGATGGGCGTCGCGGCCTGGATCGCCACCATGGGACTGGGCATCCTGATGATCGCCCCGGCGATCTTCGCCTTCGGTCTGGTCGCCTTCGGCTTCCTCGGCATGGGTCCGGTGACCATCGCCGTCGACTCCTACGGCCCGGTCACCGACAACGCGCAGTCGGTCTACGAGCTGTCGCAGATCGAGGCGCTGCCGGGAATCGAGTCCGAGATCGAGAAGGAGTTCGGTTTCCGGCCGCAGTTCGAGAAGGGCAAGGACTACCTCGAGGCCAACGACGGCGCCGGCAACACCTTCAAGGCGACGGCGAAGCCGGTGCTCATCGGCACCGCGGTGGTCGGCGCGACGACGATGATCTTCTCGATCATCGTCATGCTGACCAAGGGTCTGACGGTGGACATGGAGAAGCTCTCGCTCCTCCACTCGCCGTTCCTCCTCGGCCTGGTCATCGGCGGCGCGGTGATCTACTGGTTCACCGGCGCCTCGATGCAGGCGGTCTCGACCGGCGCCTACCGCGCCGTCGAGTTCATCAAGAAGAACATCAAGCTCGACACCGGCGCCGGCCGCGCCTCGGTGGCCGACTCGAAGCGCGTGGTCGAGATCTGCACCCAGTACGCGCAGAAGGGCATGTTCAACATCTTCCTCACCGTCTTCTTCTGCACCCTGTCGTTCGCCTGTTTCGAGCCGTTCTTCTTCATCGGCTACCTGATCTCGATCGCCATCTTCGGCCTCTACCAGGCGATCTTCATGGCCAACGCCGGCGGCGCCTGGGACAACGCGAAGAAGATCGTCGAAGTGGAGCTCAAGGAGAAGGGCACGCCGCTCCACGCCGCGACCGTGGTCGGCGACACCGTCGGCGATCCGTTCAAGGACACCTCTTCGGTGGCCATGAATCCGGTGATCAAGTTCACCACCCTCTTCGGCCTCCTGGCCGTCGAGCTCGCGGTGGAGATGACCGCCGCCGGCCAGCACACCCTGACGCAGATCCTCGCCGCCGGCTTCCTCGCCGTGGCGCTGTTCTTCGTCCACAGGAGCTTCTACGGCATGCGGATCCACAGCGGCAACGAAGCCGTGAACCACTGACGACGGCGAAGTCCAGCAGAAGTGGAAAGGCCCCGGAGCAGCTCCGGGGCCTTTTTCATTTCCGCGCGACTCTCTGCAGCCCGGAAGGAAGGGCGTCCCCGGCGCTCAGATCGGCGTGGTGTTGTTGAAACAGATGTAGGGCTGGGTAGCGGGAAAGAAGTAGCCGATGGCGCTGCAGTTTTCGTTCTCTGGGCCATCCCCCGTCTGCAGCGGGTGACCGCTGAAGTTGTTGTACTCGCAGTGATAGGTCAGGCCGCCGATCGCGGTGATGTCGAGAAACCCCGGCGCAGGGTAGGTCGAGATGGTCGGCGCTTGCCAGTCGGTATTCGTCTGCAGGACGACAGCGCCATCCTGCAGGCTCGTCAGCGTGGCGAACTTGTGGGTTTCGGTCGACAGCCACCAGAAGCTGACGGCTGGCGGCACCCCGCAGGTATGGGTGATGCTGCCGGTCTGCCCGGCGCCGACGGAGATGTCGGTGCTGTAGGTCATGTAGCTCGCCGTCGGGGTGTAGCTCGTCGCCGCCGGCAGGGCTTCCGCCATCAGGGTGACCCCGTCGACGGTCGCCGTGTCGGTCAGGTTCATGAAATGGATGCGCAGGAACATCGGCTGATCGGCGAGAACTTCCATCGCCAGAGGCGATCCCGTTCCGTCGTCGGTCGGCATCAGGAGCTCCTCGCCCGAGGCGTGGACGCCGAAGACCCACTTGGCGCGCGTCCCTGCTGCCTGGAAGCCGCAGTCCGTGCTCGCCATGGTCCCCGGCGGCTGGCGGTCGGCGGGATCGCCGGCGAAGTCGTAGGTGGCGAAGAGCGCCGCGTCGTGCACCGTCGGGCCCAGCGTCATCTCCCAGCGCCGGATCCCCATCGCTGCTGCGTTGGGCGTGCGGAAGTAATAGCAGTAGGTGATCTCCTCACCCGGGTCGATGGCGACACCGGGCGAGTCGATCTGAAAACCGGGACAAGCCGCCGATCCGGCCCCCCAGCCGCAGGAATCTCCCGCCTCGAAGTCGTCGCTAAAAACCGGCTCGCCGCCGGCGAGAAGCGGCGGCGAAGTGGACGCAAGAAGGGCAGCGACCAGCAACCCGGAGTGCCGGCGAAATTCGATCATGAGAGTGGACCCCCGCCGGGAAACTACCACCGATGCCGCGGCGTCCACGAAGCGCCGCCCGACGCTCGCCTGGGCTTGCTCGGGGAACCCGGCGGCCGCTCTCGCTTTTCGCCCGCTGGACTTGCGGCATTCGACGTTCTCGTGCACCATCGACTCGTGCTCCCGGATCCCCCGACCGCGCTCCCCGACGCTCGTCCGCGTGACCGCGCGGCGGCTGGAGAGGCGTTGCGCCCCTTGCCGCAGCTCTGGGGGCGGCGGGGTCTCTGGCAGATCCGCCTGCGCTGGGCTGTCGCGCCGGTGATGTCGCTGGGCGTCCTGGCCGGCGAAGCGCTCGGTTTCGACCTGCGCGTGACGCCGATCCTCGGCATCGCCCTCGCCAGTCTGGTCTACAACGCGGTCTTTGCCTGGATCTACCAGCGCTGGACGCGGGAGCTCGCCGCCGACCCCCGCTTCGAGCGCCGCGTGGTGATCTGCGAGGTGCTCGCCGATTACGCGGCGATGCTGCTGCTCGTCCACCTCACCGGGGGTGCGTCGAGTCCGCTGGCGTTGTTCCTCCTCTTCCACGTCATCGTCGGCGCAGTCCAGTTCTCTCCCGGCACCGCCCACCTCTTCGCGGCGATCGCTGCAGCCGGGCTGTGGGCGATTCACGGGCTCGAGGTCGCGGGCTGGCTGCCCAGCCCGCCGCTCGCCTTCCGCGGCCAGCCGCTCCCCGGGCTCGACCACCCGGCGGCTGCGGTGGCGTTCCTGCTCGCGCTGACGGCCACGCTCTTTCTCACCGCATCGATGGTCTCGCGCATCATGCGGCAGCTGCGCGGTCGCGTCGAGGAGCTCGGCTCCGCGTCGGCCGAGCTCGCCGACCTCAACACCCGGCTGAACGGCCTCTACACCATGGTCCGCGCCATCGGCGCCGAGCGCCACCTGGCACCCAAGCTCGAGGCCGTGGTGCGCGAGCTGGCGCACGTGACCGATGTGCCGGCGGCGGCGGTCAAGCTCCTCTCGGAGGACGGCAAGACGCTGCGCTACGTGGCGGCGCACGGGCTCCCCCGCGAGGTGGTCGACAAGACGGTCATCCGGGTCGACCAGAGCCCGCTCAACCGGCGGATTCTCGACGGCGAGACGCTGGTGCACGGCCGGATCGGCGGCGACCCGGCACAGCAGCACAAGAGCGAGCTCGCCCCGCTCGGCTTCCGCTCGGCGGTGCTCGCTCCGCTCAAGGTCGAGTCGAGGGTGATCGGAACCCTCGGCGTCTACGCGCCCACCGCCGGCCGCTTCAGCGACCGCGACTCCGAGTTCCTGCGTCTCGCCGCCGACCTGGTGGCGCTCGCCATCGAAGATGCGCAGGCCAACGAGGCGATCGAGCGCCTGATGAAGGAGCGCACCCAGTTCATGCTCAAGGTGGCGCACAATCTCCGGGCGCCGCTCTCGGCGGGCCTGTCGATGCTCGATCTGGTCGCTGGCGGCGTCCTCGGGCCGGTCAACGACGCCCAGGCCGACCACCTGCGCCGGATCGAAGAGCGGCTGCGCTCTCTCGACCGCGCCATCGGGCAGCTCCTGGCCATCGCCCGCACGCGCGACGTGAGCCGCGAGATTCCCGACGTGGTCATCGATCTGGAGGAGCTCGCGGCTCTGACCGAACGCACCTTCCGCGACGAAGCGCTGCGCCGCGAGGTCGGGTTCACGGTCAGCATCGAGCCCGGGCTCCCCCGCGTCGCGAGCGGCGTCGAGCTGCTCCGCGAAATGATGGAGAACCTGGTTTCGAACGCCCTCAAGTACACCCCCGCCGGCGGCGAGGTCCAGGTGCGCTTCGAACGCGGCGACCCGGGGGAGGTGCGAATCCGCGTGCGCGACAGCGGGATCGGCATCCCGGAGCGCGAGCAGGGCAGGCTCTTCCAGGAGTTCTTCCGCGCCGCCAACGCCAAGCAGCATTCGCCGGCGGGCACCGGTCTGGGCCTCGCCCTGGTCAAGCAGACCGTCGAGCGCCACCACGGCCGCATCCGCGTCGACAGCACCGAGGGACGGGGCACCAGCGTGACGATCGACCTGCCGGTGCGGCGCGCCGCCCTGGCGGCCCCGCCGCCTGCGGCGACGGAGACCGCCGCAGCACTTCCCCGCTGACCCCTCGGCCCGCCGCCCGGATCAGACGGCGGGGGCGTCCGCCAAGGCGGCGCCGAGCACCGCGAGCAGGTGCGGACGCGCCAGCGGCTTCTGGAAGACCCCGGCGAGGCCGAGCGGGCCGGCATCGGTGAGCAGGTTGAGGCTGTCGCCGACCGAGCTCAGGAGGAAGATCGGCGCCCGGCAGCCCGAGGCCCGGAGCTCCCGGGCGAGACCGATCCCGGAGTCGACCTCTTCCATCATCAGATCGACGATGACGGCGTCCGCCGGCTGCTCGCGCCAGGCGCGCAGACCGGCCTCGGCGCTCGGCGCGCCGCGGAACGCGTAACCGGCGGCCTCGAGCACCGTGCGCAGGTAGGACAGGATGTCCGGGTCGTCGTCGACACAGAGAATCAGGGCTTTGCTCTCGGTCATGGTCTGCCTCGCACTTCTCCGGCCGCTGACGTGGCGGCAGTCGCCGCCGCGTCGCCCTCCCCGGACACGAAGCCGGCGGCGGCGGCGATCGCGGCCGCGAGGTTGGCGCGCGCCCCGGACGAAAGCCCTTCGCCGAAGCCGTCGAAGTCGTAGCCGCGGATCCCCATCAGCCAGGCCTCGGGCGAAGCGCCGTAGAGGTCGCGCGCGAAGCCGAGGAGCCGCGCCGGCGAGATGCCGTGGCTGCTGAATCCGAGCCCTGCTCCGGCGCCCGCCTCGGCGGCGAGCCGCCGCAGCCGATAGGGCCCGCGGCCGCCGCGGTCGGCGTCGACGAAGAGCACGCGGCCACAACCGGCGAGCTCCGCGGCGTCCTCGACTTGCAGGTGGTAGTCGGCGCTCACCCGCACTTCCGGCAGGGCCCGGGCGGCGATCGCCTCGGCGAGAGCCGGGCCCAGGCCGTCGTCCCGCCGCCCCGGATTGCCCCAGGCGAGCACGAGCGTCGGGGGCGCGCTCACGACGGTCTCGTCCGGCGGTCGAGAACGCTGCGGTCGGGCCCCTCGAGCGTCACCTCGAGCGGCATCGCGCCGAGCGCGTGGGTGGCACAGGAGAGACAGGGATCGTAGGCCCGGATGCCGACCTCGATCCGGTTGAGCAGCACCTCGTCGATCGTCGTCTCGCCCGCCAGCGTCCGCTCGGCGATCTCCGCCACCGAGCGGTTCATCGCTTCGTTGTTGCAGGTCGTGGACACGATGAGGTTGGCCATCGTCACCCGCTCGTTCTCGTCCACCCGGTAGTGATGGGTGAGCGTCCCGCGCGGCGCTTCGAGCATGGCGGCGAACTCGGCGCGGCGGACGCCCGGCGGCGCCACGAGGTCGGTGCCCTGGAGGTCGGGATCCTCGAGCAGACGGGCGATGACCTCCGCCGCGTGCAGCAGCTCGATCATCCGTGCCCAGTGATAGGCCATCGTCAGATTGCACGGCCCGCGGCCGTCGACGCTCGTGGCGGCGCTTGCGAGGAGGTCGCGGCGCGCCGCCTCGGCCTCCGGCGTGGGGATGAAGTCGCAGGTGTTGACCCGGGCGAGCGGCCCGACCCGGAACCAGCCGTCCTCGGCGCCGGCCTGTTTCAGGTAGGGAAACTTCATGTAGCTCCACGGTCGCACCTCCTCGGCCAGGACGCCGAGATAGTCCAGCGGGTCGATCTGATCGAGGACCTTCTCGCCGCGGCCGTCGATCGCGCGCAGCTTGCCGTCGTAGAGCTCCATCGCGCCGTCGGCGCGCACCAGCGAGACGTGGTGCGATGCGAAGGCGCCGAAGGCGGCGAAACTCTCGAGCTCGCGCAGGGCGAGATCGCGCACCAGACCGACCGCCTGTCGGCTCGCCGCGAGCATCCCTTCAATTTCGCGGAGCAGCGGCTCGCGTTCCGCCAGCGACAGGTTCTTGTTGATCCCTCCCGGGACGGCGCCAGTGCCGTGGATCCGCTTGCCGGCGGTCGCCTGCACGATCTCCTGCCCGAAGCGGCGCATCTTCACGCCCTGCAGCGCGAGCTCGGGGTGGGCGGCAGCGACCCCGACGATGTTGCGCCGGCCTGCCGGCGCATCGAAGCCGAACAGCAGGTCGGGCGCCGCGAGATAGAAGAAGTGCAGCGCATGCGACTGGAAGATCTGGCCGTAGTGCATGAGACGGCGCATCTTCTCGCCGGTGGGCGTCAACCGGTCGATGCCGAAGATGCCGTCCACGGCCTTGGCGGCGCACAGGTGGTGACTCACCGGGCAGATGCCGCACAGACGCTGCACCAGTACCGGCACCTCCTGGATCGGTCGCCCCTGGACGAAGCGCTCGAAGCCGCGGAATTCGACGATGTGCAGGCGCGCGGAGGCGACATGCCGGTCCGCATCGAGCAGGATGGTGACCTTGCCGTGTCCCTCGACGCGCGTCAGGGGTTCGATCACGATCCGCCGTCCGCCACCGCTGTCCATGTTCTCTCCTTCCCGCTCAGTCGTACTTCACCAGCTCGTAGGGCAGCTCGGGCGTCCTTCCTTCGAGAAGCGCCAGGATCGCCTGCCGGATCGCCTCGGGCGCCGGCGGGCAACCCGGTAGGTAGCCATCGACGTGCACCACCTCGTGATTCGGGCAGACCCGGTCGAGGAGGCGCGGCAGCTCGGCGTCGTCCGGCATCCGCCCCGAAGGGTTCTCGACCGTCGGGCCGTCGACGAACGCCTCGCGCAGGCACTCGTCGAGCGGCACCCGGTTGCGCAGGGCCGGAACGCCGCCCGAGATCGCGCAGTCGCCGACCGAGACGAGGAGCCGGCAGTGCGCGCGGAAGTCGCGCAGCACCTTCACGTTCTCCTCGTTGCAGCAGCCGCCCTCGACCAGGCCGATGTCGACCGGCCCGGTGAACGACTTGAGATCGTCGATCGGCGAGCGGTCGAAATCGACCCGCGCCAGGAGCTCGAGGAGGCCCTCGTCGAGGTCGAGCAGCGACATGTGACAGCCGAAGCAGCCGCACAGGGAGGTCGTCGCGATCTTCGGTCTGGCCATCGAACCCTCCTCACTCCTGTCCGGTCCGCGCTTCGACCTCGGTGCCGATCGGCAGGTGATCGAAGCGACGGCGGCCCACCGGCACGGCGTAGCCGGTCCGCTTGGCGAGCAACGTCCCGGTCGGGCAGGCGGCGATCGCGCGGTCGCCGGCCGCGGCATCCGTTCCCCCGAGTCCGTTCGCCGAATCGACCGCCAGACGCTTGCCGGGGCCGCGTCCGACGAAGCCGAAGACGCTCTTGCCGTCGAGTGCGCGCGACGCCCGGGCGCAACGCGCGCAGAGGATGCAGCGATCGCGGTCGATCCGCAGGTCGGGATGGGTGGCGTCCGCCGCGCGCTGCGGGAAGGCGAACGGGAACCGCGGCGCGACGATGCCGAGCCGGTAGGCCATGGCCTGCAGCTCGCAGTTGCCGCTCTTCTCGCAGATCATGCAGAAGTGGTTGCCCTCGACGAACAGCATGTCGACGAGGTCGCGGCGCAGCGCCGTGAGCTCGGGCGTGTCGTTCTCGATCACCATGCCCGCCGCCACCGGCTGCGTGCAGGCCGCCTGCGCCCGGCCGTTGATCCGCACCGTGCACAGCCGGCAACCGCCGTGCGGCTCGAGCTCCTTCATCCAGCACAGGCGCGGAATGTAGATGCCCGCCTCGTCGGCCGCCTCGAGCACGGTGCGGCCGGGCTGGGCTTCGATGCGGCGGCCGTCGATGGTGAGCGGAATGGTGGCGGCGCTCATGACCTGCCTCCCTCTGCCGCGGCGAGGTGGGCCGCGAGATCGAACGACGCCTGGCGCCCGTCGGCCGGCGTCGCGAGCAGCGCCTCGTAGCGCGGACGGAAGTGGCGCAGCGTCGAGAGCACCGGGTTGGGCGAGCTCTGTCCCAGGCCGCAGCGGCTCGCGGTGCGGATCGTCGCGGCGAGGCCGGCCAGGTAATCGAGGTCGGCGGCCACGCCCCGCCCGGCGCGGACCCGGTCGAGCCGCTCCTTGAGCAGGACGTTGCCGACCCGGCACGGCGTGCAGTAGCCGCAGCTCTCGTGGATGAAGAAGCCGAGATACTGGGCGGCGATCTCGAGCGGGTCGCGGCCGGCGCCGAAGACCACGAGTGCGCCGCCGGTCGCCAGGTCGTCGAAGCAGATCGCGCGGCCGAAATCGCCGGCGCCGATCATCTCGCCGCTCGGCCCGCCGACTTGCACGGCGATCGGATCGTCGGCGCCGCACATCGCCAGGACCTCGGCAAGCGGGGTTCCGAACGGCACCTCGTAGACCCCGCGCCGGGTGCAGTCGCCCGAGACGCTCAGGAGCTTCGTCCCCGTGCTCTTGCTCGAGCCGATCGAGGCGAACCAGCCGGCTCCCAGCTCGAGGATGCGCGCGACACAACAGAGCGTCTCGACGTTGTTCACCGACGTCGGCTTTCCGAGGTAGCCGCGCTGGGCCGGGAACGGCGGCCGGTTTCTGGGATCACCGCGCAGCCCCTCGCACGACGAGATGAGCGCCGTCTCCTCGCCGCAGACGTAGGCTCCGGCACCCAGCTGGATCCGGACGTCGAAGTCGAACCCGGCCTTGCCGAGGACCGCCTTTCCCAGCAGGCCCGCGGCGCGGCGCTGGGCGAGGACGCTCTCGAGGTAGTCGAGCAGGTAGGCGTACTCGCCGCGCAGGTAGAGCAACCCCTGATCGGCGCCGATCGCGTAGCCGGCGACCGTCATGCCCTCGAAGAGAAGATCGGCACGCTCGGTCAGGATGACGCGGTCCTTGAACGTCCCCGGTTCGCCTTCGTCGGCGTTGCAGAGGAGGTACCGCTGCTCGCTCGCGGCGGCGCGGGTGAACTCCCACTTCAGGCCGGTCGGGAAGCCGGCGCCGCCTCGGCCGCGCAGGCGGGCGGTCTTCACCTGCCGGATCACCTCCGCCGGGCTCATCGCCAGCGCCTTGACCAGGCCGGAGTCGGTCGTCCGCTCGGCGAAGATGACCTCGCCCGCCTGGCGGAGGTTGTTCTTCACCGCCGAGCGCACCAGATCGTGGGCGTTGTGACCATCCCCATACTCGCGCACCAGCAGCCGGCGCAGGTCGAGCTCGCCCCGGTGGCTGCGGACCTCGCGCACCAGGCGCCGCGCCGTGCCGGGTCCCAGGTTGGGCACCACGACGTCGTTGAACAGCGCCGCCGGCGCCTGGTCCGACATGCCGATGCAGGAGACGTGCTGGAGGGTGAAGAGTCCGTCCGCGGTCGTCTCGCCGAAGCGGATGCCGAGCTCCTCTTCCAGGCCGGCGCCGACCAGGTCGGCGCCCTGCATGCGGTCGGGAACGTCGTCGCACAGCCGGATGACGACGCGACCGCGGGGTTCCGTGCTCAGGAAAGAGTAGAACGACACGACTCCGGCGACGTCGACCCGCGGCATCCCCAGCTCGGAGGCCAGCGCGTCGACAGCGGCGTCGGGAACGAAGCCGATCTGCCGCTCGACGGCCCGGAGAATGTCCAGCAGGCGCGTCCGGTCATGACCGAAGGTCTCGCAGATCGTCGCGACAGCGGTTGCGGCAGTGCTCGGCATGCAACCCCCTCGAGGAGGCCCCCGAGGCGGACGGCGAGGAGAGCAGGGCGGATCGGCCCGGGAGCGCTCCATCGCCTTTCATTGTAGGAGCCTCGGCGCCAGAACCCCCACCTTTCGGGGTCGGGCGCCGAGACGCCCGGCATCGCACAATGATCCGTCGAGCTCCTCTTCAGGTTCCGCCGTCGTAGAGATCTTCGATCCGGGCCGCGAACTTCTGTCGCACGACCTTGCGCTTGAGCTTGAGGGTCGGCGTGAGCTCGCCCCCGTCGACCGAGAACTCGGTCGGCAACACCTCGAACTTGCGCACCGTTTCGAAGCGCGCGAGCGCCGAGTTCACGCGTTCGATCTCGCGCCCGAGAAAGGAGCGCACCAGCGGGCATCCGGCGGCGGCGGCGAGCGTCGTCGCGGGGCTGCCCAGGCGACCGGCGAGCGTCGGCAACGCTGCCGGGTCGAGAGTGAGCAGCGCGGCGACGAAGTTGCGCTGCTCGCCGACCAGTACCGCGTGAGCGACACCCTCGATCTCGCGCAGGCGGCTCTCGATCGGCGCCGGAGCGATCTTCTTGCCGCCGGAGGTGACGAGAAGCTCCTTCTTGCGGTCGGTGATGCGCAGGAAGCCGTCCTCCGAGAGCTCGCCGATGTCTCCGGTGTGGAACCAGCGATCGGCGTCGAGCGCCGCCGCTGTCGCCTCCGGATCGCGGCGATAGCCGCGGAAGATGTTCGGGCCGCGCATGAGCACCTCGCCGTCTTCGGCGAGGCGGATCTCGACCCCCGGCATGCTCGGGCCGACCGAGCCGGTGCGGAAGCGCCCGGGGGTGGAGATGGTGCCCGGCCCCGAGGTCTCCGACAGACCGTAGATTTCGAAGATCGGCACGCCCAGCGAGAGGAAGAACTCGAGCGTCCCGAGCGAGATCGGCGCCGCCGCGGAGGCCGCGTGCCGCACCCGGTGCAGCCCGAGCCTGGCGCGCACCTTGCCCAGCACCAGGTGGTCGGCAATCGCCGCACCGAGGCCGATCGCTTCGCCGCGCTGCGCGGCGTAGCCGGCGGCGAGCGCCTTGCGGCGCGCCCAGGCGAGCAGGCGGCGACGCAGGGGCGGCGCCTCGGCGATCGCCTTCTCCACCGCCGTCTGGAGCTTCTCCCATACCCGTGGCACGGCGAAGAAGATCGTCGGCCGCACCTCCCGCAGCGCCTCCGGCACGCGATCGAGGGCCGGAACATAGTAGGTGCAGCCGCCGTGCTGCAGCGGCAGATGCAGCGTCAGCATCTGCTCGGCGATATGCGCCAGGGGCAGGTAGGAGAGCTGGCGGTCGTCGACATGTGTCTCGATCGTCCGCTTGGCGCCGCACCAGGCCGTCCAGACCAGATTGCGATGCGTCAGCTCGACGCCCTTGGGCGAGCCGGTCGTGCCGGAGGTATAGATCAGCGTGGCGACGTCGGACTCGCGCTGCATTGCGACCCGCTGCCGCACGCCCTCGTCCCCGGCGGCGGCGCCCAGCTCGAGCAGGCGACGCCAGGAGACCACGGCCGGCAGTCCGTCTCCCGCCTCGCGTTCGGCGCTCTCGTCGAGATCGAAGACGACGATCGTCGCGAGACGCGGCGCACCACCCCGGGCGGCGACGAGCTTCGCCAGCGCCTCGGCGTTGTCCGCTACGGCGATCGTCGCTTCGGTGTGGTCGAGCACGTAGGCGCACTGCTCCGGCGTGTTGGTGACGAAGATGCCGGTGGGGATCGCCCCGGCAGCGATCGCCGCGAGATCGGCCACCGCCCACTCCGGGCGGTTCGCCGAGTGGATGGCGAGGCCCGTCCCCGGCACCACGCCGAGTTGCACGAAGCCGGCCGCGGCGCGGAAGATCTCGTCCCGGTAGGCGCGCCAGGAGGTCGTGACCCAGCCCGAGTCCGTGCGATGCGCGAGCGCCGGCCGCTCGCCGAACTGCTGCGCCGCGCGCTCGAGCGCGGCGATGACGGTCGCTTCGGGGGCGGATTCCATGGCGCTGCCTCCGGTCTCAGGTTCTCGCGCCGGCTCGCAGCGCGGCGAGGCGCGTCGTCTCCAGCTGGTCGCGGTAGAAGAGATTGTAGGTGTCGAAGGGGATGAGCCGGCCGTCGTCCGGGTGGACGAAGTGGATGCAGCTCTTCTTCACCGAGCGCACGTCGAAGGCGTGGGCGTCGATGAACTGCACGATGAGGATGCGGAAGAGGTTGGCATAGGAGAGCTCCGGCGGCACCGCCACCGACGGCAGGCAGCAGAGCAGGTCCTTGAGCGTGCCGGCACTCGACTCCGGCGAGTGGTTGGTGGCGAAGAGCTTGAACAGTCCCTCGCGCACCGCCGGATCGCGCTCGTAGACGATCGAGTTGCGGCCGCCTTCGATGAGGATCTGCGGATCGATCATGCCGGTGAGCGGCACCACCTGGCCGCCGATCTTGAGTGCATACGCCATCGCGAGCGCGTCCGGATGGCAGGGCACCGGAATGAGGTCCTCGGGGCGGAAGCGCGAGGTCTGCTCGAGGATGCGGCGCCGCACCTCGGTCAGGGTGAGGCGGTGCTTCGCCGGATCGAAGCCCTCGAGCCGGCCCGCCGACTGCACCGGCTGGAAGGTGACCCCGCGGACGCACGGTTGCTCGAGGGCGAACTCGACGATCTCGCCGAGCTCGTCGTCGTTCACCCCCTTCTCGACCGTCACCACCAGCGTGGTCGAGATGTCGAGCCGGTTCAGACGCTCGAGCGCCTGTTCGCGGATGCGCCGCAGGTCGGCGCCGCGCAGGGCCTTGAGCGGCGCCGCGCGCAGCGAGTCGAACTGCAGGTAGATCTCGAAGGCCGGCCGGTACTCGGCCAGGCGTTGGGCGAACGCCTCGTCTTCGGCGATCCGGATGCCATTGGTGTTCACCATCAGGTGGCGGATCGGGCGGCGCCGCGCCGCGTCGAGAATCTCGAAGAACTCGGGGTGGATCGTCGGCTCGCCGCCCGAGATCTGCACCACGTCGGGCTCGCCTTCGTTCCTGACCACCGCGTCGAGCATGCGCTCGACCTGGGCCAGCGGCCGGAAGAGCGGCCGGTGCGGCCCGCTCTCGGCGTAGCAGATCGGGCAGGCGAGATTGCAGGCGTCGCAGATCTCGATGAGCGACAGGCACGAGTGCTGCTCGTGGTCGGTGCACAGGCCGCAGTCGTAGGGGCAGCCCCACTTCACCGGCGTGTTGTACTTCGCCGGCATCTCCGGCGGCTTGAGGAAGACCTCGCGGCAGCGGCGGTAGTACTCGACGTCGTCGGCCACCAGCACCTTCTCGGCGCCGTGCTCGGGGCACCTCTTGAGCAGGAAGACCGAGCCCTCCTCGAAGACGATCTTGCCCTCGAGCTTGCGGTAGCAGACCGAGCAGATCGTCACCGCGACGTCGTAGAAGAGATACGGCCGGACGCGCGCGCTCATGCCCCTCCGGGCGGCGCGGGGGGAGCCGGCGGCGCCGACCCCTTCGAGGCGTTCTTCACCAGCCCGACGATGAACCAGATGAAGCCGACCGGAATGGCGAGCGCCGACAGGCCGAAGACGACGGCGATGACGACGTTCGCCACGCCGCCCATCGTCGACGAGCCGCTGTTCATGTCGAGCGTCACCAGGAAGCCGAAGCAGCTCGTCGCGGCGAGCGCGGCACCGGCGGCGACGATGACGCAGCCCTGCGCCCACGGGCGATCGTTGCCGAGATTGCGGAACCAACCCATCTCAGTCCCCTTCTTGAACTGCGCTCTTGGAGCGAAGCCAGCGGAGCATATCCGGTGCGAGCGCGGCGAGGCCGAGGACGGCCACCCACTGGATGGTCGACAGGCCGAGCCAGCGGCAGTCGGCGTGTTTGCCGAAGTCGACGACGAGGCGAAAGGAGAAGTAGGCGCCGACGAAGCCGCGGAAGAGGTCGCCCGCCGCTGGCGAGCGCTTTCGCCAGCGCGCGAGGAGAGCGATGAGCGCGGCGAGGAAGAGGATCTCGAACAGCGGCATCGGCAGGCGGCGCACGCCGTCGCCGAAGTCGAAGGCGAAAGGCAGCGCGGTCGCGTCGCCGAAGGTGTGGTCGCCGGCGCCGGTGAGGAAGCAGCCGATGCGGCCGATGGCGATCGCCGCCGCGAGCGGGATCGCCAGCAGGTCGCCGGTGCGGCTCTCGATCCCGCCGAGGCGTTTGGCACCTTCGACCGCCAGCCAGCCGCCGGCGATGGCGCCGACGATCGACTTGCCGGCCAGGCGCTCGAGCGGAAAGCCGTCCCCACTCCAGAGCTCCGCCGGACACTCGAGCAGCGCCAACAGCCGCGCACCGAGCGCCGCGCCGGCGGCGGCGGCGGCGACGATCCACCAGCGCCGCGGTGCGTCGAGGAAGTCGCCGCGCCGGCGCCGATCGCGCAGGTAGAGGCGGAAGCCGACGAAATAGGCGAGCAGCTCGAAAACGACGTGGGGATGCAGCCGGTACGGACCGAGCTCGATCCAGACCGGGAAGGTCAAAACGCCAGCGTCTCGCGCGCCGCGGCGAGGAGCTTGTCGCGATCGGGAAGCAGGGCCTGCTCGAGGATGCGCGAGTACGGACTCGGGCGGTCGGGATAGGCCACCCGCTTCACCGGTGCGTCGAGGAAGGCGAAGGCGCGGTCGGCGAGGCGCGCCGCGATCTCGCCGCCGAAGCCACCGGTGAGCTGCGCCTCGTGCACGACGACCGCCCGATTCGTCTTCTGCACCGAAGCGAGCACTGTCTCCTCGTCGTACGGCACCAGCGAGCGCAGGTCGACGACCTCCGCTTCGACACCCTCCTTCGCCAGCGCCTCGGCGGCGTCCATGGCGATCCAGGTCGAGGCGCCGTAGGCGACGAAGGTGATGTCGCGCCCCGCGCGCAGGATCTGCGCCTTGCCGAGCGGAGTCAGGACATCGCCGACCGGCAGGATCTCCTTGACCCGCCGGTAGAGGAACTTGTTCTCGCAGAAGATCACCGGGTTGGCGTCGCGCAGGGCCGACTTCATCAGCCCCTTGGCATCGGCGGCGGTCGCCGGACAGAGCACCTTGAGGCCGGCGACATGGGCGAACCAGGCCTCCGGATTCTGCGAGTGGAAGGCCCCGGCGCCGACGCCGCCGCCCGCCGGCAGCCGCACGACGACCGGACAGGGACGTTCGAAACGGTAGAACAGCTTGGCGATCACGTTGACGATCTGGTTGAAACCGCAGGAGACGAAGTCGGCGAACTGCATCTCGACCACCGGGAGGTAGCCGAAGAGCGCCGCGCCGGCGGCGAGCCCGAGCGTTCCGCTCTCCGAGATCGGCGTGTCGAGCACGCGGTCGGGCCAGCGCGCGTGGAGCCCCTTGGTCACCCGGAAGGCGCCCTCGAAGACGGCAATGTCCTGGCCGAGCAGGACGATCGACGGATCGCGCTCCATCTCCTCGCGCAGCGCCTGGTGGATGGCGTCGAGATAGGTCACTTCGCCCGCCCGCGTCGGGCCGACGGCGCCGCCGGTGAAGGCGGCCATCGCGGTCGGAGCGTCGGCCTCGCCGGCGGCGGCCTCCTCGACGGCATCGCCGCCCGGGGCGTCGTTGGGCCTGGCGATCCGCACCGTCGCGTCTTCGCCCAGTCCGTCTTCGTCCGCGACGGCGGCAAGCTCGGCGGCACCCGGCGCCGCCGCGACCCGCCGCGCGCTCCGGCGCGGATAGATTCGCGCCGACGGTTCAGCGAAGACCGGCCGGAAGGCCTCGCCGGCGTCGGGCGCCGGCGCCGCCAGGGCGCGGTCGATGGCGGTCTCCACCAGCTCGGCGACGCGTTCGTGCAGCCGGCTCTCGGTGCCGAGGTCGAGCAGCCCCTCACTCTCGAGACGCCGGGCGTAGACCGGCACCGGATCCTGCGACAGATAGAGGTCGAGCTCCTCCTGCGGCACGACCTTCATCGAGCCGTCGCCCTCGGCGTGCCCGCGCAGCCGTCCGACGACCGCCTCGACCAGCGTCGGTCCGGCGCCGGCCCGCGCCCGCGCCACGGCTTTGGCGAGCGTCTCGGCCATCTCGTCCGGGTCGTGGCCGTTCACCGTCAGCGCCGGAATGCCGTAGCCCGGGCCGCGGTCGGAGAGCTGCAGGCAGGCGTACTGATGCCGCGCCGGGGTCGAGAACGCATAGCGGTTGTTCTCGATCACCAGCACCAGCGGCAGCTTCCAGACCGCGGCGAGATTCAGCCCCTCGTGAAAATCGCCGGTCGACGTGCCGCCCTCGCCGATGAAGTTGATCGCCACGCGGTCGCCGCCGTTGCGCTTCATGGCGAAAGCGGCGCCGGTCGCCACCGGGATCATCGCTCCCAGATGACTGATCATGCCGACGTGGGCGATCCCCGCGGCGTCGTCGAAGTGACCGTAGTGGTAGGAGCGCTCGATGCCGTGCGAGAAACCCGGCGCCTTGCCGAGCACCTGGCAGGCGAGGCGGTAGAAGAGCGTCTCGGGCTCCGGCCGGCGGCCGTCGGGAGAGCCGAAGCCGAAGCCCGGAAAGGCCCGCGCGGGGTCGAGGTAGAAGGCGAGAATGGCCCCGACGTCGCGGTGCAGGGAGCACAGGACGTCGCCCGCTTCGAGCGCGAGTCCGGCGGGAACGGTGATGCCCTCGTTGCCGATCGCGCTGTACCACTTCGAGATCCGGCCGGTGAGCAGCATGGACTCGAAACGCGCGTCGAACTCCCGCGCCAGCTTCATGAAGGCGTAGGTGCGGAGCCTGTCTTTCGGACTGTTCACGATCGCCGGAGTCTACGGCGGGGGAGCGAGGCCCGGCAAGAAAGACCCGCCGTGCGGCGGGCGGCGCGCTCAGCGCGGCAGGCTCTGGATCCGGGTCTCGAATTCGGCCCGGCGCGGGTACTCGGGATCCATCTGCAGCAGGATCTTGAAAGCGAGCTCGGCTTCGGAGCGCTTCTTCAACCGCAGGTAGTTCTCGAGCTGCTGCACGCCCTGTTCGATCCCCTGCTGCCGGCGATGGACCTCCTCGAGGCGGCTGATCTCGTTGAACAGCAGCGTCGGCCGCGGACTGTCGGGGATGGCGCGCTCGAACTCGAGGACGATCTCGCGCGCCGCGTACCAGTCGCGCGCCTGGACCTTCTCCTTGTAAGCGCGCTCGAATTCGTGCGACTTGGAGTCGCGTTCGGCGAGCGCGGCGATATCGGCGATCCGCAGGCGGTAGTTCTCGACCGAGACCCGGGCGAGCCCGCTGGACGACAGACGCGCGAGCTCGCGTTCGGCCTCCTCCAGCCGGTGCGACTCGAGCAGCGCCTCGAGATTCTCGCGCCGGCGGTCGAGCGCGGCCTCGGTCGCCGCCTGCTGCTCGGCGGTCTGGATCGACGCCCGCAGCGCCTCGGAGAGCTGCAGCGTCGGATCGGACTTCTCGAGCTGCTCGAGCTTCTTGCGCGCCGCCGCGAGGTCGCCGTGCAGCAGGGCGTCCCGCCCTTCGGCGAGGATGGCGCCGGCGATCTCCATCTTGCCGCGCTCCTCGCCCATGATTCGGATCGCGCTCGCGAAGAGCTCGCGGCGCGGATGGTGCGGCTCGAGCTCGATCAACGTCTCGAGCGCGAAGCTGGCGAGCGACTGCTTGTTCTCCTGCAGGTACTTGACCAGCAGGCGCTCGGCCTCGGCGGCCTTGGCGGCGTGCTCCCGCTGCTCGCTCGTCGGCTCGGCCGGCGCCGGGCGGGCGGGCGGAGTCCGCACAGCGGGCGCCGGCGGGACGGCGGGCGTCACGGGCGGCGGCAGCGCGATATCGGCGGTACGGCTGGGCCGGGCGGGGGCCGAAGCTGCGGCCGGGGCCGGCGGAGCCGGCGGCGCGGACGGCGGTTTCGCGGCCGGCGCCTTCAGCCCCCTGCCGACGTCGGCGAGCTGTTCCTTCAACCGGGCCACGGCGGGATTCCGCGGTGCCACGGATTCGAGCTGGGTGACCAGTCCGGCGGCGTCGTCGTAGCGGCCGGCGGCGAAGGCCTGGGAGGCGAGCTCGGCGAGGCGCGACGACTCGCTGACCTTCTTCGCCGCGCGCTCGATCTGGGCGAGCAGATCGATGCGCTCCTCGCGCGAGAGCTCCGAGGCCGAGCCGGTCCGCGAGGTCGGTCGCGGCGAGCTCGACGCCGGCGGCCTGGCGGCGCTGCGCACCCCCGCCGGGACTTCGATCTCCTGCGTCGCCACCTGCCGCAGCTGCTCGGCCATCCGCACCAGCGCCTGCAGGAAGGTGATCGCGTCGGGGAAGCGCAGCTCGCGGTCCTTCTCGAGTCCCTTGAGCACCAGGTCGTTCAACTCCTGGGGCACGCGCAACTGGGGATTCCTGCCGATGAGTGGAATCGGCGGCTCGGTCAGGCGCTTGAAGACGAAACCGTGCTGATTCTCGGAGTCGAAGGGGGGCTTGCCGGTGATCATCTCGTAGAGCACGGCGGCGAACGAGTAGAGGTCGCTGCGGTGGTCGAGCGGCGCGTCCTTGATCGCCCCCGCCTGCTCGGGCGAGCAGTACATGAGCTTGCCCATGAAGATGCCGGCCTGGGTGATCTCGAGCCCCGCCTGGGCTTCGAGGTTCTTCGCCAGGCCGAGATCGATGAGCTTCATCTGATACCGCCCGCGGCGATCGCGGGTGATCATCATGTTGTCGGGCGAGATATCGCGGTGGATCACGCCGGCGGCGTGGATCGCTTCCAGCCCGCGCAGGGTCTGGATGCCGAGGTCGACGGCGAGCGGCAGCGGAAAGACGCCGTGGGTCTTGAGCCAGTCGTGGACGTGCTCGCCCTCGATGTGCTCCGAGACCATGTAGAAGCTGCCGTCGGGGAGACGGGAGAAGTCGTAGAGGATGGCGACGTTCGGGTGCTTGATCTGGGTGGCGATACGCGCTTCCTGGGCGAAGCGCTGCAGGGCGTGCGGGTCGGTGGCGCGATCGGCGCGCAGGATCTTGATGACGCGCAGCTCCTGCAGATGGACGTGGCGCGCGCGCCAGATCTCGCCCATTCCGCCCGCGGCCAGGCGATCGAGGATCTCGTACTTGCCGTCGAGGATCGTCCCGCTGTTGCGCTCGGTCACCGCGGTTCCCAGCTCCTTGGCCGTCCAGTTCGTTGAATTCTCCCCTATTCTAGCCCGCGCCGCCCCGTGGCAGAATCTCGCGCCGCCCGATTCGGGGCAAGCCCCCAGAATGCCCCCCCTTCCGCCCGCAGTCGCCCGCCCCGCCGCCGCGGAAACCCGCGCCGTCGCGCTCGAGCCGACCGGGAAGGCTCGCGCAGTGGCGCTCGCCTGTCTCTGCCTCTTCGTGGCCATGCTCAACCTGACGCTGGTCGTCGCCGGTCTGAAGGAGCTGGTGGTCGACGAGCTCCGCGGCTCGGTCGCCGATGCAGCGCTCTTCTTCACCGTCGAGATGGTGGCCTATCTCCTCTTCGCGCCACTCTGGGGGGCGCTCTCCGATCGCCTCGGTCGCCGCAAGCCGTTCATCGTCGCCGGCTTCGCGGCCAGCGGGCTGCTCTACCTCGCCTATCTCGGGATCGACTCGATTCCCCTCCTCCTGGCGCTGCGCTTCCTGCAGGGCGGCGCCGCGATCGCCGGCTGGTCGACGACCATGGCCCTGCTGTTCGATCACGCCGACGAGCGCAGCCGCCCCCGGCTCGCCGGATTCGCCGGCGCCTCGCTGATCCTCGGCGTGGGCCTCGGGGCGCCGATCGGCGGCCTGGTGACGCAGCACTGGGGAGCGCGCGCGCCGCTCGTGCTCGCCGGGGTGCTCTTCCTCCTGCTGGCGATCGTGGCCGCGAAGATGGGCAGCGCCGTCGTTCGCCAGTCACGGCCGCGGCTGGCGGAGATCGGCCGGGCGCTGGCGGCGCGGCCGCGGCTGCTCTTGCCCTGGGCGCTCTACGGCATGGAGCGCTTCACGGTCGGCCTCTTCGTGATCGTCTTCCCGCTCTGGCTGCTCGCCGAGCACGGCGCCGATCCGGCGGCGCGCGGCCGCGCGCTCGCCGCCTTCCTGCTGCCGTTCGCCTTCCTGCAGTTGGGTACCTACCGCCTGGCGCGTCGCTTCGGCCCGTTCGCGCTGCTGGCCGTGGGCTGTGCCGGCTACGCCGCCGCCTTCGCCGCCCTGGGCAGGATCGGCGACGGTCCGTACTATCCGCTCCTCATGACGCTCGGCGCCCTCGCGGCGATGATCTTTCCTCCGACTCTCGCCCTCACCGCCGAATGGACCGCCCCCGAGAGCCGCGCCAGCGCCCTCGCCGGCTTCAACGTCGCGGGCTCCCTGGGATTCGCCCTCGGCCCCGTCGCCGGCGCCTGGGCGCACCAGAACGTCGGCGGCGCCGGCGCCAGCTTCACCGCCGCTTTCGACCTCGCCGCCGCGGCGGCGCTCGCCGGCGCGCTGGCGGCGGCGGTCGGCGGCGTCGTCGTCGCGCGGCAGGCCGGCAGAGACTGAGCTCGCCGCCGCCGCGGCTCAGTCCGGCGACGGTCCGAGGCGCTGCAGTTTCTGGAAGTTGCGGTCGGTCCTGTCGAACGCCGCGAGCTCGCGCTCGGCGGCGGCGGTGCGGGGATGGGTCGGCCCGTCGTGGGCGCGGAAGCGGGCGACCGCTTCGGCGAGGTCGCGGCGCGCGGCCTCGTCGTCGCCCTGGAGGTGCGCGATGCGGGCGGCGGCCAGCAGAAACTCGTCGAGCCGCGGCGCCTCCGGATCGAGCTTGCGCACGATGGCGATCGCGCTGGCGATCTCGGTCGCAGCGCTCGTCCACGCAGCGGCGTCGCCCAGCGCCAGTTGGTCGAGGGCGAGCTGATAGTGCGTCGCGGCGATGGCGATGTGCTCGTCCTTGCCGAAGGCCCGGCGCTCGATCTCGAGCGCCCGGCGGTGGTGCTCGAGCGCGACCTGCGGCGCGCCCGTCTCGCGCTCGACCTCACCCAGGTACTTGAGCGCGCTGCGCAGCGGCAGGCTCTGCGCCCCGTCGGCGCGCTCGGTCTCGACGGCGATCTTCTCGAGCAACGGCTTCGCCTCGGAGAAGCGGCGCGCCTTGACCAGCGCCCAGGCCTGCGACATGCGCGCCCCGCGCTGCAGCGGTCCGTCGTCGCCGAGCGTCTCGCGAAAGACGCTCTCGGCCTCGACGAATTGCTGATAGGCCTGATCGAACCGCTCCCGTCCCATCTCGACGAAGCCGAGGTAGCGCAGCGCCGACCCGGCGTCGTAGTGACCGATCTTGCGCAGGACGGTCGCGGCGTGCCGCAGGACCCGCTCGGCGTCGTCGTAGCGCCGGGCCTCGCTCCAGTGGAAACCGAGCTTCACCTCCCAGAGGGCGACCTCCGGGTGATCGGGCCCGAGCGCCGAGCGGTCGAGGGCGAGGCCGGAGTTGAGCCACTCTTCGGCCGCGTCGGCATCTCCCAGCACGTCGAGCATCTCGCCGGCCTGAAGGCGCGCCGAAGCGAGGCGCAGCGGGTTTCGGCTCTTGGTTTCCGCGAGAGCCGGCAGGGAGGCACGCACCAGCGGCTCGGCCTCGGCGATGCGACTCGAATCCATCAGCAGGCCGGCGAGGCCGAACCGCCAGTGAATCACTTCGAGCGGATCGGGGTCGGAACGCGCCTCCGCCGTCGCCAGCGCCTCCCGCGCCAACTTCTCGGCCTCGGTGATGTCGAGCTGCTGTCCGAGCACGCCATATCGCACCTCGCACCACCGTCGCCCGAGCGGTGTCGCGATCGAGTCGATCCCGGGCGCGAGCTGGCGCGCCTCGTCGAGCATCGCCCGCGCCGGCGCGAGCTCGCCCTGGTCGAACAGGATCTCGGCCCGGGTCACGAGGCTCGCGGCGAGCTCCCGCGGCGCGCCCGCGGCGCCCAGGCGGCGCAGGGCGAGGACCGCATCGGCGCGCTTCGCCGCCGGCTCGAGCAGGCCGAGATTGCGCTCCACCTGGGCGATGGCGTCGAGCAGCTCGGCCCGCACCGCCGGCTCCTCGACCAGCTGCTCCTCGAGGCGCGCGGCCCCCTTCTCGAGGATCTCGCGGGCAGTGATGGTCTCCCCCAGGGTCTGCGACGGGTCGGCTTCGCGGAAGAGGTCGATCAGGAAAGTCTTGACCCGATCGGCGCGCCGCGCCTCGCCGCGCGCGACGCCGGCCTGCCAGACGGCGATCACGACGCCGGCGACGACGACTGTGAGCAGGACGATCCCCGCAGCCACCCCCAGGCTGTGGCGGCCGATGAACTTGCGCAGGCGGTAGCCGACGCTGTCCGGGCGCGCCTTGACCGGCCGTCCGGCGAGGAAACGCCGCAGGTCGTCGCCGAAGGCGGCGGCCGACGGGTAGCGCCGCGCCGGGTCGCGATTCAGCGCCTTGAGCGCGATCGAGTCGAGGTCGCCCTCGAGGCGCGGGGCGAAGCTGCGCACGATCTCGCGCTCCGGCTCGTGGTCGTCGGCGCCGGCGGCGACCACCGACGGGCGCTCGAGGGTCTCGGAGTCGACGGCGCGCACCAGCGCCGGCAGCGGGCGCCCCGAGCGGTCGAACGGCGGCCGTCCAGTGAGCAGCTCGAAGAGCAGCGCGCCCATCGAGTAGACGTCGGTAGCGGTGGTCACCGCCTCGCCGAGAATCTGCTCCGGAGCAGCGTAGGCCGGAGTGAGCGGCTGTCCGCCGATCTGCGTCTGGCGTTCGTCGAACGCCTCGGACTGCAGCAGCTTGGCGATGCCGAAGTCGAGGAGCTTCACCCGGCCGCTGGCCGTCACCAGGATGTTGGTCGGCTTGAGGTCGCGGTGCACCACCAGTTGGCGGTGCGCGGCGTCGACGGCCTCGGCAACCTCGATCATCAGCCGGATCCGCGCCTCGAGCGGCGCCGAGCGCTGCTCGCACCAGGCGGTGATCGGGATTCCCTCCACGTGCTCGAGGACGAAGTACGGGTCGCCGTCGTCGGTCGAGCCACCGTCGAGGAGATGGGCGATCCCCGGATGGTCGAGCCGGGCGAGGATCTGGCGTTCGCGCAGAAATCGCTCGGCGATGGCCTGCGACTCGAGTCCGGCGCGGATCCGTTTGAGCGCCACCCTCTGCTCGAACTCGCCGTCGGAGCGCTCGGCGAGAAAGACCTCGCCCATGCCCCCCTCGCCGAGGCAGCGCACCAGCCGGTACGGGCCGATGGTCTCGGCATCGTCGACCGCGAGCGCGTCCGCTCCCTCGGCGGGTGCCTGTTCCTCCTCCAGCCGGGCCACCCCCGACTCGAGCGCCGAGGCGACGAACACCGGCGCGCGCGCGAGCAGTGGCGCGCCGATGAACTCCTGCTCGGTGCGGTCGGCGGCGAGGAGCTCGCCGAGGAAGCGCGCGAGCTCGGGATCCTCGTCGGCGATCTCGGCCAGGCGCGCCGCGCGCACGCCGGCGCTCGCCTCCGCCAGCTCGTCGAAGATCGCCTCCCAACGTTGCGTCATGCGCGGCCCGGTACCCTCCGTCGCTGGAAGCGCAGCCCCGGAGACTCGGGGGACAGGCGTCGCGCCGGACGCGGCGTCATGACGCCGAAGTGGGCGGGGCGGTCCGGCCTTCGAGCGCGGCGCGCAGGAAAGCCTGCGCCCGCCGCCAGTCGCGTTTCAGCGACCGTTCGCTGCGCTCGACGATCGGGGCGATCTCCTCCAGCGAGAGACCGGCGAAGAACCGCAGCTCGACCAGATGGGCGAGCGCGGGGCTGGCGCCTTCGAGCTCGCCCAGGGCCCGGTCGAGCGCCAGCATCTCGATCGACAGGGTGCCGCCGGGATCGGCCAGACGATGCGCCGCCTCCTCGAGCTCGATCGGCACCACGCCGCCGCCGCGCTTCTCGGCGTCGCGCCGGCGCGCGAAGTCGACGATGACATGGCGCATGACGCGCGCCGCGAGATTGAAGAAGTGCGCCCGGTCGGCCGGCGCCGCGCCCGCCGGGCCGGCGAGACGGAGATAGGTCTCGTGCACCAGCGCTGTGGTGTCCAGGGTCTGGCCCGGACGGCCGTGCACCGACAGCTGCACGTGCGCGAGCCGCTTGAGCTCGGAGTAGACGCGCTCGTAGAGCGCCTCGGACGCTCGCCGCTCGCCGCCGCGCGCTGCGGCGATCAGCGTCGTGACGTCGGCCGGCGCGGGATCGCCGGCAACCTCTTCGGACATGGAAAGAGACTCTACTCCAGCTGCGGAGCAGAGCCTCTGTTCCGGCCCGCGGCCGGATCGCCGGCGGCGCTCGCCGCCCGTGAGCTAGTTCTTGGCCCGGCGCAGGAGGACGTCGCCGTTGAAGGTCTTGAACAGGATCTCGGGGCCGCCGCCGTTGATCTGACCGATCATCTCGCGCGACACGATGACGTGGTAGCGGCCCTTCTCCTTCTTCGTCTCCGGTCCCTTCAGGTTTTCGGTCGTGACCGCGACGTCGAAATCGGAGTAGATCTCGCCGTTGTCCGACTGCAGCCGTACGGTCGCCTTCAGGCTGGGCGGGAAGGTCACGTCGACGTCGCCGTTCAGGGTCGAGAAGGCCATCGGTGCGGAGACCATCGACGACGAGAAGACCACCGTGACGTCGCCGTTGACGGTATTGGCCGAGACCGGTCCTCGCACGTTGGTCACCCGGATCTCGCCGTTGGTGTTGCTCACTTCGACCTCGCCATCGATCCCGGAGACCTCGATGTCGCCGTCGTTGACGGTCGACAGGGCGAGCGAGCTGCCGGCCGGCACCTGGATCTCGAGGTCGACGGCGCGGGCCCACGACTCGGCCGAGATCGAGACCTTGTTGCCTTCCTCCTCGGCCTCGAGCCCGATGCTGGTGTTGGGGATCCGGCGCATGCCGCTGCGGTCGCCCGGAAGATCCTTGTCCTTGCGCCCCTCGTCCTCGGCCCGCGACTGGGCTTCGATGACGACCTCGCGCGTCGCCCCGCCGGTGACCTTGATCGAGCCCATGACGAGCGAGACCTCGAGCTCGGCCGGTTTGGAGGCGTCGGAAAGCGGCACGACCAGGTGCTCGGCGCGCGCGGCCGCAGCCGAAGTGGTCCAGGTGAGCGCGGCGGCGAAGAGCGCGCCGCCGAGCGCGGAATGCGAGAGCTTCTGTCGGATGTTCATGTCATTCTCCCCGAGCGAGCGTCAGGAACGCTCGCGAATCGTGATGTCGCCGTTGATCGTCTGACAGGCGAGGCCGATGCCGCCGCCACCGAGCGTGGCCACGGTCCTGCCGCCCACTTCGTGATGCTGCCTCCCGCCGGACTTCGAGTGCCGGCTCGTCGGCGGGAGCTTCGCCAGCGCGAACGGAAAGTCGGTGTAGACCTCGCCGTTCAGTGTCGTGAAGGAGAGCTCGGCGCCGAGCCCCTTCGGAAAAGCCAGTTCGATGTCGCCGTTCACCGTGCCGAAGTCGCAGTCGCCGGCCGGCAGGGCGGCGAAGTCGACCTTGAGCTCGCCGTTGACCGTGTTCGCCGCGACCACCCCCGCCACCCCCTCCAGAGTGACGTCGTCGTTGACGTGGCCGACGTCGAGGTGGCCGACGATGCCGGAGATGCGGATCGCCCCCTCGTTGACGTCGCTCACCTCGAGGTCGACCGCGCGCGGCACCCGGAGCCGCCAGTCGAAGCGCACTTCGTAGTCCCGTTCGTCGTGGTCGCAGCAGCAGTCGCCGCGCCGCGCGTGGTCGCGTCCGCGACAGGTCCACGGTCCCTTCTGGACGAGCTCGAGGCGGCCGGGCTGCTGGACGACTTCGAGCGTCACCTCTTGGCGGGCGCGCGCCATCTCGGCGGCGTTCCTGGCCACGTAGGTCTGGGTGAGGGTGAGCTCGACGGCGTCGCCGGCGCCGGCTTCGATGGTGATCGCGCCGCTCAGGTTGTCGACGACGAGCGTGCGGCGCCCGTCGACCGCGGCGAGGGTGAAGCTCCGGGTCACCGTCTCCGACTGTTCGAGCGCGGCCAGCGGGGCCGTCGCTGCGGCCAGGGCGAGCGCGGCCAGGACACCGAAGAAGGTCGGACGGGACTGGGGGTGCCACAGGCGATCGCGGTTCATCAGGCGCTCCTTCCGAGGCGGTCGCGCAGGTAGCCGCGCACCACCGGGTCGAGTTGTTCGTTGTCCAGCAGCTGCTCGAGATCGTGGCGGGCCGCCGCGCCGTCCGACTCGAGCAGCAGGTCGATGAGCGACAGCGCGACGAGCGGCGACTGCTGCCGCGCGACCGCCGCCACGAACTCGCCGCGGCGGTCGGCGTGGGCGGCGAGCGGTCGCAGCGCCTCGAGCGCGGCGAGCCGCACGTTGACGTTGGGATCCTCCAGCAGGCGCGTGAAGAGCGCCGCCACGACCTGTTCGTTGCGCGCCGGCGGGGAGCCGCCAGCGTTGCCGCCGCCGGAGCTGCCGGCGACTCCCCCGGTGCGCGCGACGCCGAAATCGCGCTCGACCCCGACCTCCCGGCTGTAGGCGACGCCCTGAAGACGTTCCGAAACCGAGCTCTTCTCGAGCAGCGAGAGCGCCACCATGGTGTGCAGGTCGCCGACTTCGCGCCGCAGCGTGGCGACATCGTCGGCGTTGCGGCCGAAGAGCAGATAGCCGAGACCGAGGCCGACGAGGAGCATCGCCGCGAGCGCCAGGAGGCGGCGATCGAAGCTCCCGCCGGGGCGCGCCCCCTGCTCCTCTCTCCGGCCGGGAAAGGAAAGCGGCGCGGCACTCGCCCGCGCCCGCTCCGCGGCGGCCTCGGCGGCAATCACGGCGGCGAGGCGGTCGCGCATGCGGGCGCTCGGCACCGGTTCGCCGGTCTCGCCCAGGGCGCGCCAGAGCTCCTCGAAACCCGCCGCCTCCGCGGCGCAGCCGGCGCATCCGGCCAGGTGGAGGTCGAGCTCGGCGAGCTCGGCCGGTCCGAGCTCCCCCTGGAGCCGTGCGGTGAGTCGTTCCTGCAGGGTTTCGCAAGTCATCGCTTCGCGGTTCATCCGACCTCCCCGGTCCCCGGTTCGCCAGCGGCTCCGTCGGCGAGAAACGCCGCCTTGAGCTCCTTCATCGCCCGGTGGACCCGCACCTTCACCGCCCCCTCCGAGATGCCGAGCTGTTCGGCGATGCGGTCGTACTTGAGCTCCGAGAAGCGCGCCAGCAGGAGGATCTCGCGCTTGCCGGGCTCGAGCCGGGCGAGCGCCCGGCGGAGCCTGCCCTCCTGCTCGGCGCGCTCCAGTCCGGCGATCGGATGCGCGAGCGGCGCCTCCGGTTCGGGAGCGTCCGGCTCCTGCGGCAGCTCCTTCGGCCGCGCCCGGTAGAGATCGGTCGCGGCGTTTCTCGCCAGGGTGAACATCCACGGCACGAACTCGGATTCGGCGCGGAAGGTGTGGCGATACTTGAGCATGCGCACGAAGACCTCCTGCACCAGGTCCTCGGCCGCCTGGCGGCTGCGCGCGAGCCGGAGGAAGAAGTGGAAGAGGCGCTGGTGGTGGCGCTCGAAGAGCTCGCCGAGGAGCGCGACGTCGCCGTCCCGGACGCGGCCCATGAGCTGGCTGTCCCCGGTCGCGGACAGGGCCCCGGCGTCGGTGGATTGGGCGGTCATGGCGGCGGTCCCGGAGCTCATGCTGCCCGGAACTACCGCGGCAGCAGCGAAAGGTTACCGCGGCGAGCCGGGGGTGCGCAGGCGGCGCCAGCGGCGACCGCAGAAGACATGCAGCAGCAGCCCGGCCGGCAGCAGCCAGCCCAGGATCTCGTGGACCCGGCGGGCCGCCTCACGCCATGTCTCGTCGCCGAAGTAGTAGAGCCCCCAGCCCGAAACGGCGAGCAGCGCCAGCGCCGAGATCGTCGCCACACCGGAGGCGAGATTGGCCCGCGCCGCAAAGGAGCGCCGCACATGTTGCGGCAGAAAGGCCCCGCAGACGACCAGGAAGAGGTAGGCCGCCAGGCCGTGCAGCGCCAGCAGGCGCGGCCGCCAGAGCTCGGCGGCAGCCGCGGGAACCGACGGCGCGCGCCCTTCGGCCAGGCTCCACCACAGGGCGGCACTCGACCAGAGCAGGGCACAGCCGGCGTAGAGCGCCCAGCGTTGGCGCCGGCCGACGATCAGGTTCCCGCCTCCGAGAGCGGCAGCAGGCGGCCGCCGACCGAGCGGGCGAGCTCGGCGGCCCGGCGCGGGGCGAAGAGCGCCATCTTGGCGAGAACCTCGGCGGCGAGACAGCTCGGCGCGACGGCGCTCGCCCCCCGCGGCGCGACGAAGAAGCCGCCGCGCAGCGTGTCGACGAGATGGGATACCGCCGTCGCGGAAGCGCCGCCGGCCTTGGTTGCCAGCCCGCGACGGCTGAAGCAGGCCGAAGAGCTGGCAAGCGCCGCCGCCGCGAGCTCGACGAAGGCGACCAGGCGATCGCCGCTCGCCCCGTCGCGCAACCCGACCCGGATGCGGCGCTCGCCGAACACCCGCAGGTCGCCACCGGCGTTGACGCAGCCCGAGCGCACGCCGGCGCGGCGCAGCGTCGCCACCGCCCGATCGACCGCGAAGCCCTTGGCGATGCCGCCGAGATCGAGCCACAGCGGCCGCCGGAAGCGCACCCGGCCCGCAGCTTCGAGCGTGACGTCCGCCCAGGTGGCGCGCGGATCGGGCGCCGGAGTTTCGCGCGGCGCCGGCAGCAGTCCCGCCTCGACGAGGCGGAGCGCGGCGCGCACCGGATCGAAGCTGCCGCTCGTCCGGCGGGCCCACGAGAGCGTGCGCCGGAGAAGGCGGTAGGTCGTGCCGTCGACCTCGACCGGCGCGCGGTGCGCCTCCCGCATGAGGCGCGCGAGCAGGCTCTGCGGATCGTGAAAGGTCAGCCGGTTGCCGATCGCCGCGACGGCGTCGAGCGCCGCGCCGGCGGCACGCACGAGCTCGCCGCGGTCGGCGCCGGCGACCGTCACCTCGACGTAGGTGCCGAGGAGCGGCCGCGCCCGCCGGACCTCAGTGTCCAGGGGCGGCGACATGGGGTGTCCCGGCGGCCGGGGCGAGCGTGGCGTGGGTGGCGAGCAACCGGCGGATGCCGTCGGTGACGTGGCGGCAGGAGAGGGTGGCGCCCGAGATGTTGTCGATCTCGCCGCCGAGAGTGAGCGGCTGTCCGGCTTTCCGGCCGAGGAACTGCTGCCGCCAGTCGGCGCGGCGGATCTCGCCGCCGTAGGTCTCGCGGTATTCGAGGATCTCGACGCCGGCGACGGCGCCGTCCGGCGCCACGCCGAGGACGTAGACGATCTCCTCGTGCTTGCCGAGGACGCGGTCGCGGTAGAGAGCAGCGCCGCCGGGCGCGGACCAGCGTTCGATCTCCGGGCGGCGGACCTGCATGCCGCTCGCCTCTTCGATCGCCCGGCGCTCGTCGTCGGTGAGCCGGTACGGCGCGGCGGTGAACGTCTGGCCGGGGAAGATCGCCGCTGTCGCCTCCTCCACCGACAGGTAGACCGCGGCGTGCGCCGCCACCGGCCCGGCGACGACGATCGCCGCCGGAGCCACCGGGGCGAGCCAGAGAACCCGCACACTGCGCCTCACCGGAAGTTCACCCCGAGCTTGAAGCGCACCTCGAGGCGTTCGTGCTCGTCGAGCTGCAGGTCGGTCACCTCGTCGTCCGGCCAGCCCCAGATCTGCGGCAGCACGGTCGCCGTCCACCAGAAGCGTTCGCCGCCGTAGTGCAGCGTCGGCCCGAGGAAGGCGGCGAGGTGCTCGCGGTGCGACATGTCGGGCCACTCCGAGTGCAGCCGCAGCTCGGTGCCGACGAACCAGCGCGCGGCGACGCGATACGAGACGCCGGTCGAGAGCTCCTCGGCGAGCTCCTTGCGCGCCTCGTGCTCTTCCTCTACGGCTTCGCCCTCGTGCTCCTCCTCGTCTTCTCCGCCGCCGATCGCCCACTCTGGCTCGAGCGTGTAGTTGAGGCTCCAGATCAGGGTGTCTTCGAGGAAGTTCTTCTGGAAGATCAGCTTGGTCTCGAGCTCGATCTCCTCTTCGACCTCGCCGCCGATCTTGTCGATCCGGTTGTAGCCGGGCTCGACGTAGAGCGCCAGACCGTAGCCGTCGAGGTAGGGCGACTTCAGGCGGTACTTGAACTCTGCCGACGCCCCCTGAAAGGCGAAGCTGTCGCGCTCCTCGAGGCCGGGTACGCCGTCGATGTGGTGGGAGCGGGCGTTGAGGTAGAAGGCGGCCTGGAGCCGGTCGGTGAGGCCGGTCTCGATCTCGGTGCGCAGGTCGAAGGCGCGGTAGGTGCCCGCCGCCTTGCCGGTGCGCAGGGTGACCCACTGGTAGGCCTCCCACTTGCCCTGCGGCAGGGTCTCGGCGCCGTAGACGTAACCGAGGAGGTTCTCGTCGCCGCGCGCCGGGGCGGCGAGCGCGGCTACGACGGTGGCGAGGACGGCAGGGGCGAGGACGAGGCGGCGAAAACGGGACCTGCGGAAGCGCGACTCGGGCTTCATGTACACTGAACTCCGTTTCAAAGACCGGACGCGCGAGCGCCCGGCCGATGGGACGATGAGAGCGGCGCGTCTTTGCCCTGGCCGGTATGGGGCGCGTCGCTCTCGGCTTGTGCGGACGACTCTCTCCTACATCCTCGACTTCACTTTCGGACAGTGGGCGCAGGGCATCTCCTGCTTCGGCGGGCGGCGAAAGAGCCGCCGCAGCACCGCTGCGAGCGCCACGACCGCGGCGCCGGAGACGATCCAGAATTGCGGGTCGGCGACAGGCAGCGCCATCTCAGGAGATCCCCGCCAGCCGCAGGCCGTGGAAGGCGGCGAAGGCGCCGATCCAGGCCACGCCGGTCATCCAGCAGAACTGCAGCAGCGGCCATTTCCAGCTCTTGGTCTCGCGGCGCACCGTGACGACCGTCGCCAGGCACTGCATCGCGAGAACGAAGAAGACCAGCAGCGAGACCGCCGTCGCGGTCGTCAGGAGCGGCGAGCCGTCGTCCCGCCTGGCGCTGTGGATTCGCGCCAGGATGCCGGCGTCGGCCTCGTCCGGGGCGCCGACCAGCACGGCGAGAGTCGAGACGAAGACCTCGCGCGCTGCGAACGCCGTGAGCACCCCCATGGTCAGCCGCCAGTCGTAGCCGAGCGGCGCGAAGAGCGGCTCGACGCCCCGGCCCAGCCGGCCGGCGAAGCTCGCCTCCTGCTGATGCGCCAGGGTGAGCCCGGTCGCTTCGGCGGTCAGGCGCTCGGCGGCCGCCGGCGAGGTCGGCGCGACGGCTGCGGCCTGCGCCGTGAGGGCCGCGGCCGCCGGCGGCGGCTCGACCTTGGGATAGGCCGACAGCCACCACATGACGAAGCAGATGGCGAGGATCACCGTGCCGACGGTGCGCAGGAACGACCAGCCCTGCTCGAAGGCATTGGCGAAGGCGACACGCAGCGAGGGCCACTTGTAGGTCGGCAGCTCGAGCACCATCGGGCGCGACTTGCCCGGCAGAAGCGTGCGCCGGACCAGGAAGGCGCTCGCCATAGCGGCGACCGCGCCGAGCAGGTAGCAGGCGGCGAACGCCATGCCGGCGAAGAGCGGCCGGTCGGCGAAGAGGAAGTTGGTCAGCAGGACGTAGACCGGCAGGCGCGCCGAGCAGCTCATGAACGGCGCCACGAGGATGGTCGCGAAGCGGTCGTGGCGGTCGGGAATGAGCCGCGTGGCGAGAATCCCGGGAATCGCGCAGGCGTGCGACGAGAGCAGCGGCACGAAGGCGTAGCCCGGCAGGCCGAAGCGGCAGAGCAGGCGGTCCATGACGAACGCGGCCCGCGCCAGGTAGCCGGTGTCCTCGAGAATGGTGATGAGGAAGAACAGCAGGCAGATCTGCGGCAGGAAGACGACCGTCCCGGAGACGCCGCCGATGAGCCCGCCGACGAGCAGGTCGCGCACCGCCCCGGCGGGCATCCGCGCCTCGAGGAAGCCCCCCAGGTTGGCGAAGATCGCCTCGATCATGTCCATCGGCACGCTGGCGACGGCGAAGATCGCCCAGAACAGGCCCGCCATCACCAGGTGGAAGATGATCAGGCCGAGGATGGGATGGGTGAACGTCTCGTCGATGCGATCGAGCAGCGTGTCGCTGCCGCTGCCGACCGCGTGCTCGCCGCCGACGCTGTCGGAGACCACCGCCTCGGCCCACAGCTCGAGCTCCGCCGCGGAGATGGCCGCGCGGCCGGGCGCCACCGCGCGCGTCTCACCCGGGGTGCAGAGCGGGGCGAGTGCGGCCAGCAGCTGGTCGATGCCCTTGCCGCTGCGGGCCGCGATCGGAATCACCGGCACACCGATGGCGCGCGACATCTTCTCGAGGTCGAAGGAGAGGCCGCGACGATGCGCCAGATCGATCATGTTCAGGGCGACGACGAACGGCACGCCTTCGCGGGCGAGCTCGCCGACCAGCATGAGGTGGCGCGAGAGATTGGTCGCATCGGCGACGACGATCGCCGCCGCCGGCAGCGGGCCGGAGGCACCGGCCAGCGCCTGGACGGCGACGGTCGATTCCGGCAGATCGAGCTTCAGGCTGTAGAGGCCGGGCAGGTCGACGACGTCGAAGGCCTCGGGTGCGCCGGCGGCGATCGGCAGTTGCAGACGCCCGACGCGCAGGTCGGTCGTGGTGCCGGGGAAGTTCGCCGTCTTGGCGCGCATCCCGCAGAGGCGGTTGAACAGCGTCGTCTTGCCGGTGTTCGGATTGCCCAGCAGCAGCAGGCGGCGCAGCGGCGCGTTGCGGCTCGCCCCGGCGCGGGTCGGTGTCACCGGGGACGCGACGCTCATTTCGCTTCGGAGGGGGTCTTGCCCGCAGCCGGAGCCGGGGCGGCGCCGTCGGCTCCGGCCGCGTCGCTGGCCACGACCAGGCGCACGGCGACGCTGCGCGCCAGGCCGATGCGGGTCGAACGCACTTCGACGATGCACGGATCGCCGCTGGTCCGCACCCGGAGGCGGCAGCCCTCCGTCATCCCCATCGCCGCCAGGAGGCAGGCTTCACCCTCCGAGAGCTCTTCGCAGGAGAGGCGGGCGACGCTGCCCACCGGCAGGTCGGCGAGGCGCTGCAGCACCGGCAGGCGCGGCGGGATCTTGCCGTTCAGGTCAGACATGGAGAGCGTTCTCCGCGGCCGGCGACGGTGCCGGAGCTTTCGCCGCGCGGTCGGCGTCGGCGCAGGAGCGGCAGATGCCGAGGATCTGGAGCTGGTTCTGGCGCCCTTCGAAGCCGTGGGCGCGGCAGATCTCGCCCAGCAGCGCGGTGATGCCGGGACTGACGAATTCGACCATGCGGCCGCAACAGCGGCAGGCCATGTGGTCGTGGCGCTGCCCGGAGTGGAGGTGCTCGTAGAGGTAACTCCGGCCTGACAACCGCACCTTGTGCGCCAGCCCGGCCTGCACCAGCAGCTCGAGATTGCGGTAGACCGTGGCGCGCGAGATCGTGAGTCCCCGGCGGTGGACCGCCGCGAGAATGGAGTCGGCGTCGATGTGCCCGTGCTGTGCGAAGATTTCGCGAATGAGCGCTCGCCGTTCGGCCGTCGCACGCAGGCCGCGGGAGCGCAAGAACTCCAGAAACTGTTCCTCTTCTCGCATCGGCGTCATGGAATTGAGACTCTTTCTCAACAAGCAGGGAGGATTCTGGACGAGTTCAGTCCTGTTTGTCAAACCCCTTCCGGGCAGCCCGCGTAGACTGACGCAGCGATGACGACCAGGACACGCCTGCCGCGCCACCACCGGCTGCGCTTTCAGCGCCTGCCGCTGCCGACCTGGCTGCGGATCTCCGTCCTGACGCTCGGCTGGTTGCTGATCCTGCTCGGCGTCGTCGGGCTCTTCCTGCCGATCCTGCAGGGCGGCCTGATGCTCGCCATCGGCTTCGCTCTGCTGTCGATCGGCAGCCAGACGATGCACCTCTGGTTCCGCAGCCTCATGGGCCGCTGGCCGCGCATCTGGAAGCGGCTGGAGAAGATGCGGCGCAAGATCCACCTGCGGCTGCACAAGGCGAGCCGCGGCGACAAGGCGGAAGCGGACGGACGACGCCCCCCCGCCGAGCCCTGACGGGCCGGCGAGCGGGCACGACGCCGGCGGCGCGCGCGAACGACGGGCGGGGAAGGGCTAGCGCTTCTCGACCGGCACGTAGGCGCGTTCGGTGGCGCCGGTGTAGATCTGCCGCGGCCGGTTGATGCGCGAACCCTGGTCGCGCATCTCCTTCCAGTGGGCGATCCAGCCGGGGAGCCGGCCGAGCGCGAACATCACCGTGAACATGTCGGTCGGGATGCCCATCGCGCGGTACAGGATGCCGCTGTAGAAGTCGACGTTCGGGTAGAGCTTGCGCTCGACGAAGTAGGAGTCCTTGAGCGCGACCTCTTCGAGCCGCATGGCGATCTCGAGCATCGGGTCGTTGATGCCCAGCTCGGCGAGCACGGCGTCGGCGGCGTTCTTGAGGATGCGCGAACGCGGGTCGAAGTTCTTGTAGACCCGGTGGCCGAAGCCCATCAGGCGGAAGTTCGAGTTCTTGTCCTTCGCCATGTCGACGTACTTCTTGTAGTCGCCGCCGTCCTTCTGGATGTGCTCGAGCATCTCGATCACCGCCTGGTTGGCGCCGCCGTGCAGCGGGCCCCAGAGGGCGCAGATGCCGGACGACATCGAGGCGAAGATGTTGGCCCCCGACGAGCCGACCATGCGCACCGTCGAGGTCGAGCAGTTCTGCTCGTGATCGGCGTGCAGGATCAGCAGGAGGTTCAACGCCTTGTCGAGGGTCGGCGAGACGACGAACGGCTCGGCCGGCACCGCGAACATCATGTGCAGGAAGTTCTCGGTGTAGGAGAGCTCGTTGATCGGGTACATGAACGGCTGGCCGATCGACTTCTTGTACGAGAAGGCGGCGACCGTCTTCGCCTTGGCCAGCAGGCGGACGATGTTGAGATCGACGTCGTCGGCCTCGGAGTAGTAGGTCGAGAACGAGGCCACCATCGCCGAGAGGATCGCCATCGGATGGGCGTTCGGCGAGAAGCCCTCGAAGAACTTCTTCATGTCCTCGTGGATCAGGCTGTGGCGGGTGAGCTTCTCCCGCCAGGCCGCGAGCTCCTGCTTGTTCGGCAGGTGACCGTAGATCAGCAGGAAGGCGACCTCGGTGAAGCGCGCCTGCTCCAGGTCCTCGATCGGGTAACCGCGATAGCGCAGGATCCCCTTGTCGCCGTCGATGAAGGTGATCGCGCTCTTGCAGGAGCCGGTGTTGCCGTAGCCATCGTCGAGCGTGATCGCACCCGTCTTGTCGCGCAGCTTCGAGATGTCGATACCGACCTCGCCCTCGCTCCCCACGACCACCGGGAGCTCGTGCTCCTTGCCTTCCAGAACCAGCTTCGCCGTGCTCATCTCGTACCGCCTCTCGTCGTCTGTCGCCCGGACACTGCCGCAAGAAGATGCCGCGGCGCGGCACATTCTACCTTTCCCTCAGCAGCAGCGACAAGGATAAGAGCACGCGCTTCCCGGGCGCCCGCCCCAAAGGAGAGCCGCTGCCCCGCCTCTCCGGCCGCCCTCAGGCGCCGGAGTCCGCCTCGGCGAGCGCCTCGTCCAGCGCCGCCAGCAGCTGGTCGGCGTCCGCGGCGTCGAAGCACAGGGGCGGACGGATCTTGAGGACGTTGTGGTGCGGGCCGTCGGTGCCCAGGAGCACGCCGCGACGGCGCATCCGCTCGGCGACCTCGCCGGCCTCGAGCCCCGCCGGTTCGCGCGTCGCCCGGTCGCGGACGAGCTCGACGCCAACGAACAGCCCGGCGCCGCGGACGTCGCCGATCTGCGGATGGCGGGCAGCGAGGTCCTGCAGCCCGGCGAGCAACCGGCGGCCGACCCGCGCCGCGTTCGCCTGCAGCTCTTCCTCTTCGAGCACCTCCAGCGTCGCGAGCGCCGCGGCGCAGGCGGCGGTCGAGCCGCCGAAAGTGCTGAAGAACTCCATGCCGTTGGCGAACGCCGCCGCGATCTCCGGCGTCGTGACGACCGCCCCCATCGGATAGCCGTTGGCGATCGGCTTGCCGAGCACGACGATGTCCGGCACCACGCCGTAGCGCTCGAACGCCCAGAAGCTGTCGCCGGTGCGCCCGAAGCCGGTCTGCACCTCGTCGGCGATGCACAGGCCGCCGGCGGCACGCACCGCGGCGTAGACCGACGGGTAGAAGCCGGCGGGGGGCACGATCTGCCCGCCGACGGAGGGCAGCGTCTCGGCGAGGTAAGCGGCGATGCCGCGGCCCCGCGCCTGCGTTGCGGCGATCACCTCGGCGACCCTCGCGGCGTACCTCTGGCCGGCGTCGGGGACCTGCGGGTCGCCGGCGCGAAACTCGCCGCGATAGGTGTCGGGCACCGGCGTCCTGTGCACCCAGTCGGGCCGGCCTTCGCCGCCGGGCCCGTCGTGCTTGTAGGGGCTGAGGTCGATGAGCGTCGTCGTGTGCCCGTGATAGGCCCCGTCCATGACCAGCATGTCGCGCCGCCCGGTCGCCGCCCGCGCCAGGCGCAGGGCGAGCTCGTTCGCCTCGCTGCCGCTGGCGGTGAAGAAACAGACCGCGAGCGCCGGCGGCAGCTTCGCCGCCAGGCGGTCGGCGTAGTCGAGGATCGTCCGGTGCAGGTAGCGCGTGTTGGTGTTCAGCAGGGCGAGCTGGGTAGCGACCGCCTGCACTACCTTCGGATGGCTGTGCCCGACGTGCGGCACGTTGTTGTAGGCGTCGAGGTAGCGCTGTCCGTCGGCGTCCCAGAGCCACGCCCCGGCACCACGCACGATCTCGAGCGGCTCGCGGTAGGAGAGGCTGAGGTTCGCCCCCAGGCGCGCGCGCCGGCGGGCGACGAGCTCGCTCTTCCCCGGCCGCCGGGGAGGGAAGAGGCTCGCCGGCACCCGCGCCACGAGATTCGGGTCGGGACACAGCGAGAGCCAGAGCGGGCGCTCCGACGGGCGGCAGGAGCCGATGAAGTCGCCGGCGCCGTCCAGCATGTCGAGGATGACCTGGAGATGCAGGTGCGGCGGCCAGTTGCCGTTTACCGGGAAGTCGCCCAGAGTGGCGAGCGGCTGCCCCTTGCGGACCTCCGCCCCCGCCGCGAGGCCGCCGAGCGACTCGCGGGAGAGATGCCCGTAGAGGGTGTGGAAGCGCAGCGGACCGCGGTCGTCCTCCACCCGGTGCTCGAGCACGATGCACGGGCCGTAGTCGAACGGCGCGACGTTGTCGGCGAAGCTGTGGACCGTGCCCTCGAGCGGGGCGAAGACCGGCGTGCCCGCCGGCAGGAAGATGTCGAGGCCGAGATGCACCGTGCGCCACTCGTCGCGCTCGTCGCCGCGGTGGCGGTAGGCGGCGCTGGCGTAGACCGGGCGCGCCTCGTCGTAGCCACCGATGGCGGCGACCGCGCCGGCCGCGCGCACGCGCGCGAAGAGGCGCTCGCTCCAGGCGGCGACGTCCGCGCGCTCGGCGGGCGAGCCGAGCTCGGTGCTGCCGGCGCTCCAGTCGGTGTAGACGAGCGGCGTCCGCTCCTGCCCGGCGGCGAGATCGGGTTCGACGACCGGCGCGAGCTCCGCGCGATGGCGCTCCAGCCAGGCGACGACGCGCGGCCCGTCGGGGTGCGCCGGGAGGCCGCAGGCCGCGCGCCAGGCGTAGAGCGTCCGCCGCGGCGACTCGGCCGAGAGCGCCTCGAGGAGCTCCCACGCGGGCCGCTCGCTGATCGTGAGGTAGTCGTTGCCGGGTTCCACCGTGCGCTGGTAGGCGGAGTTGGTGACGCTGACGCAGAGCCGCAGGCAGACGAGCGCCTGCATCAGCTCGAGCTCCGCCGCGAGCAGCGGATGGGCGGCGTGATAGCCGGCGAGGAGATGGCCGATGCCGGCGACCGGGTCGCGCAGACCCATCGCCGCATACGCCGCCGCGATCGCCGGTTCGCAGGCGACGTTGGACTGGCAGAGGTCGCCGAAATCGATCACGCCGCCGACCGTCGCGGCCGGACCGGCGCCGGTGACGACGATGTTGTTGTCGTTGGCGTCGTTGTAGATCACGCTGCGGCGCAGCTCGTCGAGCGCCGGCCGCACGCGCGCGTCGAAGTCGGCGAGCCAGCGCTCGACCAGCGCGCGGCGCGGTGCCGGGTCGATGTAACCGAGGAAGTCGCGGATCCAGCCCGCCTGGCGCAGGTCCCACTTGAGGTCGCGGTGAGCCGCTGCGGAATCGAAGTCGGCGAGCCCGCGATCGACCGCCCCCAGCGTGGCGCCGAGGCTGGCGAGGAGCGCTGGCGACGGCCGGCGGCGGGCGCAGGCCTCCGACCACAGGCGGCCCGGCAGGAAGGTCAGCAGACGCACCCAGTGCTCGACCCCGTCGGCGCTGGCGATGGCCATCAGGTCGGAGCCGTCGCGGGCCGGGACCACGCGCTGCAGCGCGAGGCCCGGCTCGCGCCGCGCGAGATGGGCGAGCGCCGCGTGCTGCAGCTCCAGGTGAGCGCGCCGCTCTTCGGCGTTGGCGAACTTGAGCACGTAGGCCGCGCCCGCCGTATCGAGCCTGAAGTTGAGGTCGCGCTCGCCCGGCAGCGCCGTCACCGCGCCCGTGAGGCCGAACCGTTCGGCGGCGATGCGCGCCGCCTCGGCGGGGGTGAAAGCCGGCGGCGGAAAGTGAATGGTGGGCAGCGGCGCGGCCTCAGTCCGGATTGGTGTCGATGCGGATCCGGAGCTTCTTCGCCTTGTCGAGGCCGTACTTGAGGGTCGACAGCGTCACCGTCTGCTCCTCGTGGCGCTGCTCGCTGTCGAGCCCCTCCTTGCCCTGATAGCCGTCGATCGCCTTGCCGTCGGCGTCCAGCCACTCGAGGTCGAATTTCGCCTCCCAGTCGTTCGTCGAGTCGTTGGTGTACTCGAGCTGGATCTGCACATCGGCGAGGTACTGGCTGTTGCCCGGCCGTATGAAAGTGGACTTGGTGAGGCCGCCCTCGCGCACCAGGCGGATCCGGTGCAGCGTCAGCGGGCCGTCGGTCGAGGCGAGGTCGATCCACTCGCCGACCTTGAAGGGGACCGTCTTCTCGGCGGTGCCGGCGAAGGAGGCGACGGGCAGGAGGGCGGCAACGGCTGCGGCGAGGCAGAGCGGGCGAAGGATGCGCATCATGGGTCTCCCGGAATGGCGGCGATTCTAACCTCGACGGGTAAGGGTCGCTGGGGTGCTGGCTCGGGGTCCTGTCCGGTCCGCTTCCCATGGGTCCTCGCGCTGTAGAAGCGCGCTCCGGGCCCATGGGAGCCCTCGGCCCGGCCACCCCTCGTCGGTACACGCGCGAGCGGAGCTTTCGTTCAGCACCGTCGCCCGGCTCGCATGGCGATGCGATACCCCAGCCCCCTTTGAGCCCCTAGTCTGCACCGCATGCTCGATGCCGTCGAACGCTCCGCTCTGCTCCCCGACGATCTGCCTCGGCACCGGCCGACGGCCCGCCTGGCGATGCTCCTCGCCGCGGGCGCCCTCCTCCTCCTGCCGCACGGCGCCGTCGCCGCCAAGCGCCGCGCCTTCGTGACTTCGGCCAGCGGCACGGGCGACCTCGCGACCTGGGCAGGCGCGTCCGGCGCCACGGCCCTCGAGCGTGCCGACTCGATCTGCCGCTACCACGCCGCCGGCGGCCAGCTGCCCAACTGGGAGACCTACCGTGCCTGGATCTCGGTCGCCGGCACCGACGCTTACTGCCACGTGCAGGGGCTCGGCGGAACCCGCGCCTCCGGATGCAACGGCGCGCCGTTGCCCGGCGGCGGCCCCTGGTACCTCGCGAACGGCATCACCGCCTGGGCCGGCACGCTCGACCAGCTGACCGGACCGGAGGCGCTCTTCTATCGGCCGGTGACGCTCGACGAGAACCTCGATCCGATCTCGAGCCTGCTCGAGGAGCGGCTCATCTGGACAGGTACCGATCACCAGGGGCAGGGCATTCCCACCGTGCGATGTGACGACTGGACGTCGGTGGAAGACGTCGATCTCGGCCTCGTCGGAGATGCCCACGGGGTCGGCGCGCGCTTCTCCGCCGCAACTTCGCTTCTCTGCGGCGACCAGGGCCACCTGCTGTGCCTGGAGCCGGGAGCGAGCGAAACGGTGACGCCGCGCTGGCTACCCGGGGCGCTCGCCTTCGTCAGCTCGGCCTCCGGCACCGGCGATCTCGGCAGTTGGCCGGCTGCCGACGGCCTCACCGGCATCTCCGCGGGCTTCCGCATCTGCCAGAACCTGGCCGCAGCCGCCCACCTGCCGGCGCCGTCGTCGTTCGTGCCCTGGCTGTCCACGACGTTCGTCGACGCGGTGGACCGCCTCACCACCGACGGCCCGTTCCGGCGCCCCGATGGACTGGCGGTGGCGAACGACGTCGCCGAGCTGGTCGGTGCCTCCTTCACCCGGAACAGCCTGCACCAGCAGGAGGACGGGAGTTACATCGGCGCGGGATTCGACCGTGCCTGGACGGGGACCCTGACGGACGGCTCCGCCGCTCCATTTCTATGCGACAACTGGACGAACGCAGCGACGGGCCAGGCGATGGCCGGTACCGCCAACGTCGGGCGGGTCGCGGAGTGGACCGAGCACTCGAGCACCAACTGTCAGAGCGCGCTACGCCTCTACTGCTTCTCCAACGTCGTGACCCTGTTCTGGGACGGCTTCGAGAGCGGCGCGACGGCGCGCTGGTCGGCCGTCGCGCCGTAGCCGCTCCGCCTAGGCTTCGCGCAGCGCCGCGGTCACCGGCAGTCGCGCCGCGCGGATCGCGGGGAACAGTCCGCCGATGAGTCCCATGATGACGGCGTAGGCGATCCCCACGACCAGCAGCTTCGGCGTCACCGCGAACTTGAAGGCGACCTGCGAGAAGCTCTGCCAGTTGAGCGTCGCCGCCTGGAAGCCGTCGAAGCCGAAGTAGGCGGCGATCGCCCCGAGGACGCCGCCGACGAGCGACAGCACCAGCGACTCGGCGAGCACCGAGGCGACGACCGGAGCGCTGCGGAAGCCCAGGGCGCGCAGCGTCGCGATCTCGCGCGTGCGCGCCGAGACCGCCGAGTACATGGTGTTGAGCGCGCCGAAGACCGCGCCGAACCCCATCAGCAGGGCGATGATCGTCCCCAGGCCGGTGACGATCTGGGTCAGCCCCTTCGACTGGCCGGCGAAGTACTCGCTCTCGCGGTCGACCTGGACGTCGAGACGCGGGTCCTTGGTGATCGCGTCCTTGAAGGTCTGGAAGTCGTCCTTCGAGGCCAGCTTGGCGCGCACCGACTGGAAGAAGTTGCCGCGGTTGTAGGCCGGTTGCAGTACCGCCGCATCGCTCCAGATCTCCGACTCGACGACCGAGCCGCCGTCTTCGAAGATCCCGACCACGGTCCACTCGTTCTGCCCCCACCGATTCGTCGCTCCGAGGTCGAGGCCGCGGAACTCGCGCGCCGCCGCGCGCCCGACGATCACTTCGTTGCGCCCGGGCTCGAACATCCGGCCCTCGACCACCTTGAGCGTGCCGCGCACCTCGAGCGCCTTCGCCTGCACCCCGCGCAGCGGGACGTTGGCGTCGGTGCCGGTCGAACGCTTCGGCACGTTCACCACCACGAAGAGCTCGGCCGAGGCGACCGGTCCCTGGGCGTCGCGCGCGACGCCCGGCGCCTGCTTGACGATGTCGGTGTCCTCGCGTCCGAGGCCCGACATCATCTCCGAGTCGTTGCCCGAGCGCATGATCATGGCGACGTCTTCGCGTCCACCCGAGTTCATCGTGGCGCGAAAGCCCTCGCCGATCGACAGCACGCCGACGAAGACCGCCACCACGCCGGCGACGCCGAAGACGGTGGCGAAGGAGGCGCCGCGGCGCTCGCCGATCGTGCGCAGGTTGAGCGCCGTGACGACGGCGATCTGGGAGAGTGCGTTGCTCATGCTCAGGCCCTCCGCAAGGCTTCGACGATCCGCAGCCGCCGCGCCTGGAGCGCCGGCAGCGCGCCGGTCACCAGGCCGAGAACGAGGATCAGGACGATGCCGAGCACGAACTGCTGGGTCGGAATGTAGAAGATCGGCAGCGCCCCGTGAGTCGGGTCGCCGAGCGAGACGAGGAAGGCACCGAGCGCGAAGCCGACGCCGCCGCCGAGGATCGCGATCAGGCACGACTCGGCGAGCACCAGCCCCAACACCTGTCCGCCGTTGAAGCCGAGCGTCTTCAGCACGGCGAGCTCGTTGGTGCGCTCGCGCACCGACTGCGCCATGGTGTTGCCGGCGACCAGCAGCATGGTGAAGAAGACCGCCGACAGAATCCCGGTGATGATCGCGCCGATGTCGCCCATCTGCTTGGCGAACGACTGCATGAACGCCTTCTCGGTCGAGGTCGAGCTCTCGGCGGCGGAGTTCTCGAACAGCGCGTCGATGCGCTGCGCGACGTTCGCCGAGTCCTTCGGGTCGGCCACCTTGATGATGAACCAGCCGACCACCCCCTTGTTGCGCGCGCGCGCCTCGTCGAAGTAGTCGTAACGGAAGAGGAACTGGGTGGTGTCGACCGCCTTGTCGGCGGCGGTGTAGATGCCGCGGATGTTGAACTCCCAGACCCGCGAGCCGTCCTCCTTCGCCCACGCCGCCTGCAGCGGGATGCGGTCGCCGATCTTCCAGCCCAGCCGGTCGGCGGTGGTCTTGCCCACGATCGCTCCCTGGCGGTCCTCGAGCCAGGCCTTCTTCTCGGCCTCCGGGAGCTGGAACTCCGGATACATGGCCAGGTACTCCTCGGGCACGACCGGGAACTGCGAGACGCCCTGGAACCCCTTCGACGCATCCTGGTAGATCGCGCCGAACCAGCTGGCGTGGGTGACCGCCTTGACCCCCGGCACCTGCTGGATCTTCGCCAGGTAGGCGATCGGGAACGGCTGGATGATGCTCACCTTGTTGATCGACACCAGCCGGTCCTGCCCGGCCACGTCGATGCCGAAGGCGAAGGCGGCGCGGATCGCCACGAGGTAGGCGAACAGCACGAAGGCGACGCCGATCGACAGCAGCGTGAACAGCGTCCGCAGGCGCTTGCGCCGCAGGTTGCTGAACAGCAGCGGCAGGTACTTGTTCATGCCGCGACCTCGCGCACGAGCTGTCCCTTCTCGAGGTGGAGCGTGCGCGTCGCGCGGTCCGCGGCGTGCGGATCGTGGGTCACCATGATGATGGTCTTGCCCTGCTCGCGGTTGAGCGCCTGCAGGAGGTTCAGGATCTCGTCGCCGGCCTTGCGGTCGAGGTCGCCGGTCGGCTCGTCGCAGAGCAGCAGCGTCGGGTCGGTGACGATGGCGCGGGCGATGCCGACGCGCTGCTCCTGGCCGCCGGAGAGCTGCCGCGGGTAGTGCTTCATGCGATCGGCGAGGCCGACGACCGAAAGGGCGGTGGCGACGCTCTTCTTGCGCGCCGCGCTCCCCAGCTTGGTGAGCAGCAGCGGCAGCTCGACGTTCCTCTCGGCGGTGAGCGCCGGCAGCAGGTTGTACATCTGGAAGACGAAGCCGATGTGGCTCGCGCGCCAGGCGGCGAGCTTGCCCTCCGAGAGCTCGTCGATGCGCACGCCACCGACCTCGACGATACCGGAGGTCGGGCGGTCGAGGCCGCCGATGAGGTTGAGCAGCGTCGACTTGCCGGAGCCCGACGGCCCCATCAGGGCGAGGAACTCGCCCTTGGCGACACTCATGTCGAGCCCTTCGAGCACGGTGATCTTCTCGGTTCCGCGGACGAAGGTCTTCTTGACGCCGCGAACGTTGACCAGGGTTTCCATGTTCTCTCTCCTACGTAGTCCAGCTGAACGTTTCCGACGCGGCGCCCGGCGCCTATTCGCTCTTCATCTCGCGGACATGGGTGCCGGCCGCGAGTGTCGCCGGCCCTTCGACGACGACCTTCTCGCCGGCGCGCAGGCCGGCCGTCACTTCGACCAGGTCGCCGGTGCCCAGGGCGACGCTCACCGCCCGGCGCTCGAGCGTACCGTCGGGACGGACGACGAAGAGGATCTTGTCGCTCCCCTCGTCGCGCAACGCCGAGCGCGCGATCCGCACCGTGCGACTGCCGCCGCTGGCTCCGGCACCGCTGCCCCCCGCCTGTTCGTCGGCGAGGAAGGCGACCTTGACGCCCATGTCGGGGAGGATCCGCGGATCGAGCTGGTCGAAGCCGATGCGCACCTTGACCGTCGCCTTGTCGCGGTCCGCCGACGGGATGACGGTGATCAGGTGGGCGGCGAACGGCGCCTCCGGGTAGGCGTCGAGCGTCGCCCGCACCTTCTGGCCCGAGGTCACCCGCTGCAGGTAGGCCTCGTTGACGTCGACCTCGATCTCGAGCGACGCCATGTCGACGATGGTCGAGATGCCGGTACGGGTGAAGCCGCCGCCGGCCGAGACCGGCGACACCATCTCGCCCGGCTGGGCGTCCTTGGAGATCGCGACGCCGGCGAACGGCGCGCGGATGATGGTGTCGTCGAGCAGCTGACGGAGAATCGCGACGTTGCGCCGCGTCACCTCCGCGTCGCCGCGCTGACGCGCGAGGCGCGCCTCGAGGCTGGTCGCCTGCGCCTCGGCGGTGTCGAGCGCCGCCTGCGAGGAGACGCCGCCGGCGGTCAGCTGGCGGTTGCGTTCGAGGTCCTTCTTCGCCAGGGCGAGGTTGGCTTCGGTCTCGGCGAGCGCCTTCTCGGCCGCGGCGAGCTGCGCCTGGGCGAGCTCGAGCTCGAGCCGCGCCTGGCGGTCGTCGAGGCGGGCGAGAATCTGGTCGGCCTCGACCTTCATCCCCTCTTCGACGAAGATCTCGGCCACCTTGCCGGTGATCTTCGACGACACGGTCGCCTGCCGCCGCGCGGTGACGTAGCCCGAGGCGTTGAGGACGGCCGCCGGACCCGAGCCGGAGGCGGTCTCGACGGCGAGCGCGGTCTTCACCGGGATCGCCCGCGGCTTGAGGAAATAGAACGCCAGCGCGCCAGCCACCAGCACGGCCACGCCGATGCCGACCCACAACTTGCCACGACCGCCTTCGGCCTCGTCTTCGCCGCTGCGGTCGATCTTGAGCGATGCGAGCTGATCCTTCAGATCCTGCGCCATGCCCATCCTCCGTCTTGCTGGAACACCGTACGATAACGCACCCGTTTCGTCCCTCCCGCATCGGCCAACGCCGGTCCCGCGCCGGCGAGCGGCGCCGCCAATCCCCACAGGCGTCGTTGGCATCTGTTGTACGGCCGGAGCCGTCGCCGCTGCG
>CAZQTL010000009.1:0-43001 GCA_964595975.1 uncultured Thermoanaerobaculia bacterium
CCCGAATCCGCAGCGACCGCCGGCGCACACTACGGTGAAGCACAGGCGCGCCGGGCGACGCCGCGCAGCCGCTGGCCGGCGGCGCTGGCGACGCTGCTGGCGCTCGCCGCGGCCGGGCTGGGGGTCTGGGTGGCGATGCTGCAGTCGGAGATCGCCTACCGTGACACCCAGATCCGCGGCCTCGAAACCCGCCTGGCGGCGGTCGACCAGCTCCAGAAGGAGCTCGAGGCGGCGCAGGCCGATCTCACGGCTCTCGAACAGCGCCACGCTTTCACGAGCGCTCCTTCGACGACGATCTTCGTTCTCCGCCCGCCCGTCGGAAGCCTGCAGCCGACGGCGCGCGGCAACCTCTTCGTCGCCCCCGACCGGCGCCACTGGCAGCTCGAGGTCCGCGGTCTCAAGCCCGAGCCCGAGCCGCAGGACTATCAGCTCTGGTTCATCGTCGACGGCCTGCCGCTGTCGGGCGGCGTCTTCGATGCCAAGCTCGGCAGGACCGCCCTGCTCGCCGACGACAGGCTTCCCGCCGGCGCCACGGCGATCGCGATCACTCTCGAGCGCAAGGGCGGCACGGCGAGCCCGACCTCGCCGAGTCTGCTCACCGCCGACAGCACCGTCCAGCTCTAGTCCGCTGCGGTAGGCGCGCGTCGTGTCGCGGGGGGCGTGCTGTGAAGGGTCTCACTGCGCGGCGCACATCGGCTGGAGCAGAGTTGCCGTGCTCTTCCCCGAACCCGACCCGCGATGCGCCCGTCCACCCCACGCCGGCTCGTCCTGTCCCTGGCGGTCTTTCTCGCCGGCGCGGCGGGGGCATGGGCCCAGGATCTCTGGGTCTACGACAACGGTCTGGCGGGCGGTTTCCAGGACTGGAGCTGGGCGACGCGCAACCTCGCCGCCACCGGCGACGTGCATTCGGCGCCGGCGGCGATCAGCTGGGAGCCCGACAACTGGCAGGGCCTCTACTTCCACAACAACGCCGGCTTCGACTGCGCCGACTACCTCTCGCTGCGCCTCTGGGTGAAGGGGGTCGGCGGTGGCGGACAGCAGATCGATCTGTCGATTCTGCTCGACAACGGCGCGCTCGCGACGGTCGACCTCGAGACCTACCTCCCCTCCGGCGGCATCTCGGCGAGTCAGTGGCGCGAAGCGGTGCTGCCGTTCGCTGCCCTCGGCCTGACGGGCTGCAGCTTCAACGAGCTGATTCTCCAAGCCGGGACGGCGGCGAATCAGGCCGAGGTGAGGGTGGACGACATCCGCTTCGTCTTCGACCCGACGCCGCCGGCTGCGGTCGCGGTCGCCGTCGATCCGGCGCTCGATCGCCGCCCCATCTCCGATCTGGTCTACGGAGTGAATTTCGCCACTCCGGCCCAGCTTGCCGACATCGGTTATCCGCTGAATCGCTGGGGCGGCAACTCGACGACCCGGTTCAACTGGCTGCTCGACGTGCACAACAGCGCCTTCGACTGGTTCTACTTCAACTACGCCGCGGACAACGACCCGCAGGCGCTGCCCGCGGGCTCGGAGGCCGACCAGTTCATGCTCGCTTCGCGCGCCGCCGGTGCCGAGGTCATCCTGACGCTGCCGACGATCGGGCGCGTCGCCGGCCCCGACCGCGAGCGCCGCTGGGGCTATTCGAAGGCCCTCTACGGCCCGCAGCTCCAGGACGAGTGCAGCTACTTCCAGGTGCCGCCGCCGTGGTGCAATCCGGACGCCGGCAACGGCCTCTGCACCCAGGCGGCGAATCCGCTGCACTGCGACGCTTCGGGACACATCGTGGGCAACGATCCCGACGACACGACGATCCCCGTCGCGCCCGCATTCGTCACCGACTGGCTCGCCTTCGCCGCCGGCCGCGTCGGGCCGTCGTCGCGCGGCGGCATCCGCTACTTCGCACTCGACAACGAGCCGATGCTGTGGAACTCGACCCACCGCGACGTTCATCCGCAGCCGCCGACCTACGACGAGGTCTGGAGCCGCGGGCTCGCCATCGCCACGGCAGTGAAGGCGCAGGATCCGGCGGCGCAGATCCTCGGTCCCGACACCTGGGGTTGGTGCGACCTCTGGACCTCCGCCGCCGACGCCGCGGGCGGCGTCTCCTGCATCGACGGCCCCGATCGCCAGGCGCACGGTGGATTGCCCTTCGTCGCCTGGTACCTGGCGCGGAGCTGCGCCCAGCTGGCGGCGACCGGGGTCCGCCCGGTCGACTTCCTCGATATCCACTACTACCCGCAGAGCGGCGAGGCGTTCGGCGACGAGGCCTACGCGGCCCTGCGCCTGCAGTCCACCCGCGAACTGTGGGATCCGGCCTACACCTCGTCCTCCTGGATCGCGGACGAGGTCGCGCTGATCCCTCGCCTGCGAGGGTGGATCGACACCTACTGTCCGGGAACCCGGCTGGCGCTGACCGAATACGCCTGGGGGGACGACGCGGCGCCTTCGGGCGCGCTCGCCCAGGCCGAGATCCTGGCGATCCTCGGCCGCGAGGGGGTCGATCTCGCGACCCGTTGGGTCGTGCCGGCCACGGGCTCGAAGACCGAAGAGGCCTTCCGGCTCTTCCTCGACTTCGACGGTGGCGGTGGCAAGGTGCTCGGCGATCGCGTCCGCGCGACCTCGAGCGACGCCGCGCACGTCGGCGCCTTCGCGATCCGCGGCCATTCCGACGAGCTGATGCTGCTGTTGTTCAACAAGGACAACGCGGCACGCGACGTCTCGGTGTCGATCAACGCCGGCCTGGCGGGGAATTTCTCGCTCTATCGCTTCACCGCGGTGACGAGCCTCGGGCCCGCCGGCAGCGCCACGCCGGCCGGTGGCGTCCTCACCCTCACCCTTCCCGCCCGCTCTGCGACCCTCGCCCGCGGGCGGCTGGCGACGAACCTGATCTTCGCCGATCGCTTCGAGACCGCGACCGCGCTCGGGTGGTCGGCCGTCCAGCCCTGATCGGCCGGGAAGAACCGGCCGCTCCGCCTCAGTCCTTCGCCTTCTTGCCGGCGTTGTAGAGCTGCTCGAGACTCTTCTTCGCCAGCCGCTCGGCGAACTCGTCGACCCACTTGACGAGTTTCGAGTCGGTGGTCGAAAGATTGGATCCGGAGACCACGCGATGGTGCAGCGCGGCGACCATTTCGCCGGATTTGCGGTCGATGAACTTCATGTCGAAGGTGGTGTTGCCCGAGCCCGCGCCCATCCCGACCCAGAACTTCGCAGCCGCGCTGCCTTGTGAGCAGTCGACGATCCTGCCGACGACTTCGAGGTCGCCCCCCGATTTCACGATCGTGACCGCTCCCGCCAGCGTATTCCGGAACGCTTCGGCGAAGATCTCCGGCATGTTGCCGGTGAGGTCGTTGGCGAGGCGCTTGTCCTTGCTGTCGCGGTCTTCGGCTTTTTCGCCTTTGAACTGGGGCGCCTCCCACTCGGCGAAGTGGATCTTCCTGCCCTGGAGCGTGAAGCCCGGTTTCACCCACAGGTAGTCGATCTCGTCGGCGTGCCGGAACTCGCGGTCGCCGCCGTACCAGGCCGGATCGAGCGTTCCTTCGTCGAGCAGGCGGCCGGCGTTCGCCGGCGTGAGGGAAACGACGCCAAGGGCGAGGGCGAAACAGCAGTTCTTCGACAGGGACATGTACGGTCTCCTAGCTCAGTAGAAGTCGGCGCAGGAGAGGAAGTAGCCGCAGCCGGGGCGCGGGCAGAAGAGCTTGCACTTCCTCTCCTCGAGTTCGGTGCTGCAGTTGGGGCAGGTGCGCATGAGGCGCTCTGCGGCCTCCCGCGACGGGCGAACGCCAGTTCCAGGTTCTCCCGTGGCGCTCGCTCCGCCCGTCCCGAACGAGGGGCGCTCACTTGCGGATTTCACGCCGGCGAGTCTAGCGCGCTCCGGTGGGCGCGCGGGCGGCGGTTTCCAGGGCGCGTCGCCGATATAATCACTCTCCAATGTCGCCCAGCGCCCTGATTCTTGCGGGCGGCTCCGGAACGCGTTTCTGGCCGTCGAGCCGCCGCCATCGTCCCAAGCAGCTCCTCTCGTTGGAGGGCGAGCGCTCGCTTCTGCAGGCCACGGTCGATCGTCTGCGACCGCTGGTGACGCCGGAGCGGGTGTGGATCTCGACCACCGAAGCGCTCCGGGATGCGGTCGCGGAGCAGCTGCCGGAAGTTCCGCCGAGCCATGTCCTGACCGAGCCGGCGGCGCGCAACACCGCGCCGGCCATCGCCTGGTCGCTCCTCGCCATGCCGGAGGAGGCGCGCGCGGGAGCCGTCATCGTTCTGCCCTCGGATCACCGGATCGCCGATCCGGGGGCCTTTCGCGCGGCTCTCGCGCAGGCCGTCGCCGTGGTCGCCGAGGAGCCTCGCATCCTCACCCTGGGCGTCGTTCCGTCGCGGCCCGAGACGGGTTTCGGCTATCTCGAGATGGCGGAGGCGCTCGCCGGTGCACCGGGGCTGCGCCGCGTCCGGCGATTCACGGAGAAGCCCGATCGCGCCACCGCCGAACGCTTCGTCGCCGGCGGAGAGCATCTGTGGAACGCCGGCATCTTCGTCTTCCGGGGCAGCGTTCTCCTCGCCGGTCTCGAACGCCACTCGCCCGAGCTGTGGCGGGGACTCGTCGAGCTGGCGGGTTCGCCCGGGCGCGTCGGTGAGCTCTATCCGCGTCTGGAATCGATCTCGATCGACTATGCGGTGATGGAGAAGTTCGAGGAGATGGCCGCGCTGCCGCTCGACTGCGGCTGGAGCGATCTGGGCTCGTGGGATGCCCTGGCGGATATCCTGCCCGTCGACCCGGCCGGCAACGTCGCGCGCGGCGGAGCGGTCGTCGTGGACGGCGAGCGCAACCTCACCTACGCCGAAGAGGGGACGATCGCCGTTCTCGGTCTCTCCGACCTCATCGTCGTGCGCTCGGGCGACGCCGTGCTGGTCGCCCGCCGCCGGGACGCGCAGGAGGTCCGGCGCATCGTCGATCGCCTGGCGGCCTCCGGCCACGACGAGTTGCTCTAGGTCGCGGCCGCCGATGCAGAAGAAGATCCCGCGTTCCGGAGCCTTTTCGGAGCGCCTGAACCGGTGGGCGATCCGCCGCGGATTCCCGATCCTCGCCTGGATCGCCCCAAGGGCTCCGCGCTGGTTCCTCTTCCTCCATGCGCGGTGGATCATCGCCGTCGTCTTCTTCTTTCACTCGAGCCCCAAGCGGGCGATCGAACGCAATCTCGCCCGGGTCTTCGGCGCCTCTCCAGGCTCCGCGGCGGTGCGCCGGGCGACCGCCGCGATGCTGCGTCATCTCGCCTACTACTGGGTCGATCTCTTCCGCTTTCCGCAGCTGCCGCGCGAGCGTCTGCGCGAGCTCATCGTCGGCGGCGACGAACGCGCGCTCGACCCGCTGCGCGAGCGCCTCGCGGCCGGCGAGCGGATCCTGCTGATGACCGCCCACCTGGGCAACTGGGAGCTGGGAGCGGTGATGCTGGGGCAGGCCGACGTGCCGCTCGCCATCATCTACGTTCCCGACGAGTTCGAGCAGGCGGAACAGTTCCGCAGTCACATGCGCACCCTGTCGAACGTGAGCGAGATCCCGCTGCCGGAGGACGACCGATTCGCGAGCCTGGCGGTGCTGCGGGCGTTCGGCGAAGGCCGGGTCGTCGCCCTGCAGGGGGATCGCGACTTTCGCGACAGTGGCGTGGAACTGAGTTTTTTCGGCGCCAGGACGCGATTTCCGACCGGGCCCTTTCACCTCGCCAGGATGACCGGTGCCGTCCTGCTGCCGACCTTCATCGCCTACGCGCCGGACCTGCGCTTCGAGGTCGTGCACGGCGAGACGATACGGGTCGCGCGCACGGCCGATCGCGACGGCGACGTGCGCGCTGCGATGGAGCGCTGGATCGAGACGCTGGAGGGGGCGGTCCGCCGCTGGCCGACCCAGTGGTACACGTTCTACGACTTCTGGCCCCGGGAAGAGGGTCCGGCATGAGCCGGGTGACGCGCGTCGCCACCGCCGAAGGACTGCGGCCGCTGTTCGGCGGCGATCCGGCGGCGACCGCGCCGTTGCCCGAGCCCTTCCCGCGGCCCGGCGAGCTCCCGGTGTCGTCGGCGCTCCCCGCCTGGGAGGTCGAGATCGGTTTCGGCAAGGGGCGCTACCTGCTGCGGCGTGCGGCCCTCGAGCCCGCGGGGCGGTTCCTCGGCATCGAGATCGCAGGGGAGTACTTCCGTCTGGTGGCGCGCCGGGTGGCGCGCCGCCGGCTCGCCAACGTGGTTCTGCTCGAGGGGGAGGCGCAGTATCTCGCCGGCGCCGTCCTGCCGAAAGGCTTCGCGCGCGCCGTGCACATCTACTTCCCCGACCCGTGGCCGAAATTGCGCCACCATCGCCGGCGGCTTTTCGCTCCCGACTCGCTCGACCTGGTCCAGGGCCTGCTCGCGCCGGGCGGAAATCTCTACTTCGCGACCGACTTTCTCGCCTACGGTGAAGAGGTCCGCGAGCTCCTCGTGTCGCACCCCGGGGCGCGGGTGACCGTGTACGACGGGCCCTGGCCGGACGGCGCGCGGACCAACTACGAAGCCAAGTACATCGTCGAGGGCCGGCCGATCCTGCGACTCGAGGTCGCTTTCGCGGGCGCGGTCGCGCCCCACCCCCGCGGGCTTCTCGACCTGCTGGTCGCCCCCACGCTGCGCCCCGTTTCCCAGTCCTAGCCGGGCTCCCATCCGGCGGCGCGGATTCGGCGTACGCTCTCGAGGGACTGAAATGAGCGAGCGCGTCGTCATCGCAGGTGGTACCGGGCTGCTCGGGCGCGCGCTCGCCCGGCGGCTGGCGGCGTCCGGACGCGAGGTCGTGCTGCTGTCGCGCTCCGCAGCGACGGGTGCGTCCGCGACGGCGCTGCCGCCGGGTTGCAGACTGGCCACCTGGGACGGCAGGAGCGCCGACGGCTGGTTCGAGTTCGCCTCCGGTGCCCAGGCGATCGTCAACCTCGCCGGGGAGTCGATCGCCGGCGGGCGCTGGAGCCGGTCACGCAAGGCGCGCATCGCCGGCAGCCGACAGCAGGCGACCGCCGCCGTCCTGGCGGCGATCGCCCGGGCGAAGCAGCCGCCGCGCGTGCTGGTGCAGGCATCCGCCATCGGCTACTACGGCGACCGCGGCGCGGAGGTGCTCTCCGAAGGCGCGCCCCCGGGCGAGGGATTCCTCGCCGAGACCGCCCGCGAGTGGGAGGCCGCGAGTCTGGACGCGGAGCGCTTCGGCGTGCGGCGGGTGGTGGCGCGAACGGGGGTCGTGCTGGCGCGCGAGGGCGGGGCATTCCCGAAGATGGCCCTGCCCTTCCGGCTGGGCGCCGGAGCGACGCTCGGGTCGGGCCGGCAGTGGATGTCCTGGATTCACCTCGCCGACGAGAGCGCAGCGCTCGAGTTGCTCATCGACCATCCGGAGGCCCGCGGCGCGATGAATCTCACCGCTCCGGAGCCGGTCACCCAGGCCGTCTTCGCGCGCGCTCTGGCGGCGGCACTGCACCGGCCCCTCTTCGCCCGGGCCCCGGCGTTCGCGTTGCGCGCCCTGCTCGGTGAGATGGCCGACCTCGTGCTCGCCAGCCAGCGGGTCGTCCCGCAGCGCCTGCTGGAGCTCGGCTTCCGCTTCCGCTATCCCACCCTGGAGGCCGCGCTCGGCGAGCTCTGCGGGGCACCGGAGAGAGGCGGCGCGTGAGTCTCGGTTCCGTGCTCGCGCACGCCGCGCCGCTCGTGGCGGTCTATCTCCTGCTGGGCTGGCTGGCGAGCGTCCGCCTGCGCGATGCGAGCATCGTCGACGTGATGTGGGGACCGGGCTTCGTCCTGGTCGCGCTGGTCGCCGCCCGGTTGGGGACGGGCGAGCCGGCGCGGCGGCTCCTCGTGGTGCTGCTGGTGGGGGTGTGGGGCCTGCGCCTCGCGCTCCACATCTTCGCCCGCAATCGCGGAAAGGGCGAGGACTACCGCTACCGCGCGATGCGCGAACGACGGGGGCCGCGTTTCGTCTGGCTCTCGGCCTTCACCGTCTTCGGGCTCCAGGGCGCGTTGCTGCTCTTCATCGCGATGCCGCTCGCGGCGGCGGCGCTGCCGGGCGCGCCCTTTCCAGGGCTCTTCGACATCGCCGGTGCGGCGCTGTTCACCGCCGGCTTCCTCTGCGAAGCGGCCGCCGACGCCCAGCTCGCCCGTTTCAAGGCCGACCCGGCGAATCGCGGGAGAGTGTGCGACGTCGGCCTCTGGCGCTACAGCCGGCATCCCAACTATTTCGGCGACGCGGTGCTGTGGTGGGGCCTCTACCTGATCGCCTGCGCGGTGCCTGCCGGCGCCCTGACCCTCGCCAGCCCACTTCTCATGACCGTGCTTCTGCTCAAGGTCTCGGGGGTGGCGCTGCTCGAGCGCGGCCTCGCCGCGAGCAAGCCTGGCTACGCCGACTACATCGCCCGCACGAGCGCCTTCGTGCCCTGGTTCCCCCGCCGCCGCTAGAGCGGGAATCGCACTTTGAGCTCGGCGGCGACTTGGTCGCGGAGCTCCGGCCGGGTGTAGACGCGATACCGGTCGATGCGGGTCAGGTGGCGGATGAAATGGCTGGCGCTCTCCATCGACTCCAGGCGGCCATCGCCGTGGCGCACCCAGACCGGGCTGCCTCCCAGTCGATGCGGGTCCTTGGCGGAGCGCGCGACCAGGATCCCGCCCGGACCGTAGCGCGCCCTGAGCTCCGGCAGCAGCGCCTCGAAGGCGCCGCTCTCGGACTCCGAAGTGTGCTCGCGAGTCTCGAAGGCGAGGGGAAAGTGCCGGCGATGGACGACGGCGCGCGCGTGCTCGTTCTCCGACGCCCGCATGGCTTCGAGCGTCGACAGATCGTCCTGGCGCAGGAAGAGCTCCGGATCCGCCGGCCACTGGCGGTGGGTGGCGCGCATCCATTCGGAAAGGTGCTGCTCGAGCGCCTTGCCGGTGACGTTGAAGTAGACCTGCGTGAACATGTAGTAGCGCGCCAGCACGAGGGCTTCGATGGCGTGGACGCCGCCCTCTTCGACGCCGACTCCGAGCGCGCCGGTCTCCGGATCGGCGACCACCGCCAGCGTGTCGAGCAGGCGGTCGAGGTCGTAGACGCCGTAGCGCACACCGCAATAGAGGCTGTCGCGCAGGAGATAGTCCATCTTGTCGACGTCGAGCTCGCCGGAGATGACCTGCGACAGGAAGCGCCGCTCCGGCGGCACGTCTCCGGCGAGGAGCGCCGCGACGTCCGCCGCGGCGATGCCGTCGCCATGGCGCTCGAAGAGGGTGGAGATCTCGTCGGAGGCGAGCAGCCGCGCGGTCATCGCCTCGTGATCGATCCCGCCTTCGAAGAGCTCCTCCGCGGAGTGGCTGAAGGGTGCGTGGCCGGCGTCGTGGAAGAGCGCCGCCAGGCGGGCGAGACGGCGGGCGCGGCGTCGCTCTTCCGGGTCGAGCAGCCGGAGACTCTTGGCGAGCAGCGCGTCGACCATCCTCCCGGCGAGCGTCATGGCGCCCAGAACGTGCGAGAAACGGCTGTGTTCCGCCCCCGGGTAGACCAGAAAGGTGAGTCCCAGCTGATGAATGAACCGCAGCCGTTGCAGCGGGCGGCTGTCGACCAGCGCCGCCTCGAGGGAATCGGTCTCGATGAAGCCGTGAATCGGATCGCGAAGGGTCAGCACGGGTCGCCTGGAAGAGAGGATAGCCCAGTGGCCGGTCGGGGCGTGGTCAGGGTTCGGGCAGGAACTGCTCGGGAATGATCGAACTTGGTTCGAGCGCCGCCTGAAGCGCGCTCGTGCGGTCGAGAAACAGGGCGGCGAGGAGCACTCCGGCCAGCGCCGCGGGCCGTTGCAGCGTCGGCGGCAGGAAGCGGGCCGCGAGCAACAGCGAGGCCGCCGCGCCGAGCGTCAGGAGATCCGTTCCGAGCGCGGCACGCAGCACTGCCGGCATGGCGGGCAGCGACAGCGACAGTGCGGCGCCGGCGAGCATCGGCAGGTAGCGCACCCGCCCGGCGCTCGCCTCTCCGGCGGCGAGCGCCAGGGCGGCGCGGCAGCACGCCGCAATCGCGATGCCGGCCAGACCCGGTGCGGGTCCACGGCCGAGCCGCAGGAGCTCGCCGGCGAGGCTCGCCGCCAGCAGCGTGGCGCCTCCCAGACCGGCGGCGATCCGCCAGCCGGCCGGTTCGAGTTCGCGGTAGCCGAAAAAGAGGAGCAGGTCCGCGAGGCCGACCGCCAGCCCGAAGACGGCGAGAGCGAGCGCCGGGATCGACGGGTTCGGCCAGGCGAAGCCCCAGGCGAGAGCCGCATCCGGCTGCTCGCCGAGGCCGAAAAGTCCGGCGAGCGCGGCGGCCATCCAGAGTGGGGTGGCGACCATCGCCCAGAGCCGGCGAGGATCGGAGGTCGCCGCCGGCGGCGTCTCCGCCGTCTGCCGGGCGAGGCGCCAGGGGACCAGAACGTGCAGGCCGAGTACCACCCATTCCAGAACGAGGGCGAGCGCGGTCATGGGCGGCGGACGGGGTCGGTCGGAGCCGGCCGCAGGGGCTCGGGCAGGCGGCGCGCCCAAGGGCGCTCCGGCAGCCGGTGCAGAAGCTCGCGGGCGGTCGCGCCATCGGGCGGGATCCGCCACTCCGGCGCCACGTCACACAGCGGCGCCAGGACGAAGCGGCGTTCGCGCATGCGCGGATGGGGCAGGAGCGGCGGTGCCCCCTGGCGCACTTCGTCGCCCAGCAGGAGCAGGTCGAGGTCGAGCGTGCGCGCCGCCTGCGGCCGCTCGCGGTCCCGTCCGAGCTGGCTCTCGACCTGCTGCATCAGCGCGAGCAGGTCGGGAGCCGCGAGCTCGCAGGCGCCGAGCGCGACGGAATTGAGGTACGGCGGCTGCGGGATCGGAGAGACCGGCTCCGTCAGGTAGAGCGGCGCGAGCTCGAGCGGGCCGACGGCGGCTTCGAGCCGTGCCACCGCCTCCTCGAAGATGCGGCGGGAGTCGCCCAGGTTGCTCCCCAAGGCGAGCGCGAAGCGGCGCGCCGTCTGCGGGAGGCTACTCCTCGTCGTCGTCGAAGTCGTCCTCTTCTTCGACGACGCCTTCGGGGGCTTCGATCTCGTCGTCGGGAATATCCTCGTCCGGTGCCACTACGAGATCGTCATCGGGCTCGGCGATCGCCTTCGGGACATCGTCGCGCCGCTTGCGCTTGGCCTGGGCGGACTCCGCAGCGGCGTCGGGCCGCTTGACGTCCTTCTGATTCGCGCCGCACTTCGGGCAGATGGGAGCGGGTCGGCCGAAGTCGTAGAACTTCGCGCCGCAGCTGTAGCATTCGTGTTTGGTACCCAGGTCGGCCATGCGTTCTCGAGCTCCTTGGGCCGGGTGTCCCCGGCGAGTGAGCGAACGTAGCAGCGCCCTTGCGGACTGTCAACAACTCCCCGGGATAAGATGCCGGCATGAGGGGAGACCGCTGGTCACGCCGGGCTGCGCCCTTCACCCGGACTCTGCTCGTGGGCCTGGCCTTGGTCGTCCGGGCCGCCGGGGCGGTGCCGCCAGCGGAGGAGAAGGCGCCGGATCCGGAAGCTCCCGGGCTCAATCTCGCGCAGCGCTCCGAGGCGCTGGTCGCCCGGATCCAGTTCGAACAGAAGCGCCTGCGCACCCTCGAAGCCGATTTCGTCCAGTACCGGGTCAGCGAGTTCCTCGCCGCGCCCGAAGAGTCCAGGGGCGCCTTCGCCTATTCGGCGCCCGATCTGGTGCGCTGGGACTACGTCTCGCCGAAACCGGTCTCATTGGTGATCCGCGAGGACGAGATGCTGACCTGGTACAAGGACCTCGGCAAGGCCGAGAAGGTCAAGGTCGGCCGTGCTTCGTCGCAGGTCTTCCGCTATCTCAACGCGAGCGGTTCGCTCGACACGCTGATGAAGTACTTCGCGGTCACCTTCGCTTTCCCCTCCGCGACCGAGAATGCCGGCGCCGAGCCGTATCGCCTGGATCTCGCCCCGCGCTTCGCCCGCATCCGCAAGCGCCTGGCGGCGATGAGTCTGTGGATCGACCGCAAGCTCTTCCTGCCGGTCCGGGTGCGCTATGTCGAGGCCAACGGCGACACCACCGAGTACCGCTTCGACCGCCTGCGGAGCAACGGCGAGGTTCCGCTGTCGCGGTTCGAGCTGGCCCTTCCGCCTGGGGTCGAGATCAAGGTCGTCGACCTCGATCGCGGTCGCGACGCCAAGCCCTGATCCCGATTCGCGACTCCAGGGCCGCAAACATGCACTTCGAGATCCTGGCGCGTGACGCAGGCGCCCGGCGCGGCCGAGTGACGACGGCGCGCGGCGTCATCGACACGCCGGCCTTCATGCCCGTCGGCACGCTCGGCGCGGTCAAGGGGCTGACCCCGCAGGAGCTCGAGGCCGCCGGGGCGCAGGTGATGCTGGCCAATCTCTACCACCTCTCCCTGCGGCCGGGAATCGAGACCCTGGCGCGCGCTGGCGGAGTCCATCGCTTCACCGGCTGGAATCGGCCGATTCTCACCGACAGCGGCGGCTTCCAGGTCTTCTCCCTGGCGGCACTGCGCAAGGTCGACGAGCGTGGCGTCCGCTTCCGCAGCCATCTCGATGGCGCCCTGCTCGACCTCACTCCCGAATCCGTCGTCGCGGCGCAGGAGGCGATCGGCGTCGACATCGCCATGGTCCTCGACGAATGCCCGCCCTGGCCCGTGGCCGAACCGGTCGCGGCGGCCGCGCTCGCGCGGACGCTGCGCTGGGCGGAGCGCTCGGTCGCAGCCAGGACCTCGCCGGCGACGGCGCTCTTCGGCATCGTCCAGGGGAGCAGCTTTCGCCCCCTGCGCGAGGCCGGCGCGCGGGCGCTTGCCGCGCTGCCGTTCGACGGCTACGCCATCGGCGGCGTGAGCGTCGGCGAGCCGCTGGGACCCCGGCGGGCGGCGATCGAATGGACCGCGCCGCTCCTGCCGGAGGATCGGCCGCGGTATCTCATGGGAGTCGGCACAATCCCCGACATGCTGCACGCCATCCTCAACGGGGTCGACCTCTTCGACTGCGTCCTGCCGGCTCGCAACGGCCGCCACGGTCTCCTCTACACGCGCGCGGGTGCCCTCCGAATCAAGAACTCGCGCTTCCGGGACGACACCGGCCCGCTCGATCCGGCGTGCTCCTGCCCGGTCTGCAGCCGCCTGTCGCGCGGCTTTCTGCATCATCTCTTTCGCGCCGGGGAGCTCTCGGCGGCGGTCTACGGCACCCTGCACAATCTGCGTGTTTTCCTTGACTTCATGGGGGAAGCAAGGGATGCTATTGCGGCTTTTCGGGTAGCGGACCTGGCCCGCAAGTGGGCCAGTTGCTTCGCGGACGAACACCGATCCGAGAACCCTGTGGCGGAGGAGAGCCAGGTACCGCGCTCGCGGCCGTGAGTGAGCGCGCGCCCGGCGACGGCAAGTCGACAGAAAGTTGCTGCACGGAATCGATTCCGGGAGTCGAACGATGCAAATGATGGACATCATCCAGTCGCCTGGCGCCTGGACTCAGCTCGCCCAGGCGCAGACCCAATCGCCGCTCGTCTCCCTGGTGCCGATCTTCCTCGTCTTCGGCATCTTCTATTTCCTGCTCCTGGCGCCGATGCGCAAGCGCCAGAAGGCTCTCGCCAAGGTCGTCGAAGGCCTCAAGCGCGGCGACAAGGTGGTGACCAACGGCGGCCTGATCGGCGAGATCGCCGCGGTCGAGGACCGGATCGTCCATCTCAAGCTGGGTGAGAACGTCAAGGTGCGCGTGCTCAAGTCCGCCATCGCCGGCCTCGAGGGCAGTGCGGAACCGGAGGTCGTCAAGTGAACAAGGGACTGCTCATCAAGGGTGCCGTGATCCTGGGTCTCGCGGCCCTTGCGGTCTACGCCGCCTATCCGCCCAAGGAGAAGCTCAACCTCGGCCTCGACCTCCAGGGTGGCATCCACCTCGTCCTCAAGGTCGAGACCCAGGACGCCGTCCGCGCCGAGACCGACAAGGACATGGAGATCATGCGCCGCGAGATCGCCGACGGCGGAGTCTCCACCGTCGCGACGTCGCGGATCTCCGACACCTCCTTCGACGTGACCGGCGTTCCGGTCGAGCAGGACGCCGTGCTCAACAAGGCCGCCAACGACTATCTGACCTCGCAGCGCTGGGACTGGCGGCGCGACGGCAGCCGGACGGTCTTCACCATGACCTCGCTCAACGAGCGCAACGTGCGCAACCTGGCGGTCGAGCAGGCGAAGCTCACCATCGACAACCGGGTGAACCAGTACGGCGTCGCGGAGCCGAGCATCGCGCGCCAGGGCGTCGAAGGCGACCGCATCGTGGTTCAGCTGCCCGGCGTCGACGATCCGGAGCGCGTCAAGCGGCTGATCAAGAGCACCGCTTTCCTCGAGTTCCGGCTGACCGAGTATCCGCCCGCGGGCGGCTCGGGCGTGGCTTCGCGCGAAGAGATCCTCAGCCGTTACGGCGGCAAGCTGCCGCCCGATGTCGAGATCTTCTCCCAGGACAAGCGCGACGATCAGGGCCGGGTCCTCGGCACGAGCTACTTCGCCGTGCAGTCGCGGCGGGTCATCACCGGCCGCGACCTGAAGTCGGCCAACATGTCGACCGGGCAGTTCAACCAGCCGGTGGTGGCCTTCCATCTCACCGCCGACGGCGCCCGCATGTTCGGCGATGCGACCGGCGCGAACGTCGGCCGCGGGCTGGCGATCATTCTCGACAACCGCATCGTCTCGGCGCCGGTGATCAATTCGCGCATCACGGACTCCGGCATCATCGAGGGCAACTTCACCCAGCAGGAGGTGCAGGACCTCGTGACGACGCTGCGGTCGGGCGCCCTGCCGGCCGGCATCACCTATCTCGAGGATCGCACCGTCGGACCGTCGCTCGGACAGGACTCCATCGAAGCGAGCACCAAGGCGGGGCTCTACAGCCTGATCGGCGTCGTTCTGACGATGCTCATCGTCTACCGCTTCGCCGGCGTCAACGCGCTCTTCGCCCTGGCGCTCAACACGCTGCTGCTGTTCGGCGCCCTGGCCTACTTCGGCGCCACGCTGACGTTGCCCGGCATCGCCGGCATCGTGTTGTCGATCGCCATGGCGGTCGACGCCAACGTCCTCATCTTCGAGCGCATCAAGGAGGAGATGAAGGTCGGCAAGACCGTGCGCGCGGCGATCGACGCCGGGTTCAGCAACGCCCTGTCGTCGATCATGGACGCCAACATCACGACGCTGATCGCCGCTCTCTTCCTCTTCCAGTTCGGCACCGGACCGATCCGCGGCTTCGCGGTGACGCTCTCGGTGGGCATCCTGGGCACGCTGTTCTGCGCGATCTTCGTCAGCCGCTACCTGTTCGATCTCGTCTACACGCCGGCCCGCAAGTCGCAGTCGATCTCGATCTAGAACCACCCGCCCGGAACCGCAGACAGGAGCCAGGGAATGGATTTTCTCCGCAACACCAACATCGACTTCATGAAGTACCGGAAGTTCTGGATCGGCTTCTCGTTCACGGTCATGGTGATCGGCGCGATCGCGGTCTTCTTCCTCGGCAAGCTGAACATGGGCATCGACTTCGTCGGCGGCACGCAGCTGACGCTGAAGTTCGCCAGCGAGCCGAACGTCGCCGAGATTCGCGAGATTCTCGGCCGCGCCGGGCTCAAGGAGAGCCAGATCCAGCGCTTCGGCAAGCCGGGCGAGGGCGAGATCCTGGTCCGCACGCCGATCGTCGAGGGCACCGAGGAGGGCGCCGGCACGCAGATCCTCGCCGCCCTCTCGCAGCACTACAACCAGGCCGACGCGGGCAGCGATCTGAACCAGGTCGGCACCGGCACGATCGCCCAGATGCTGGCGGCGGCGAATCCGGACGGCGTCGCGGGCGAGCCCGAGGCGATCTCCGCCCACTACACCGCGGTCGCCGAATCGGTGATGGCGGTGCGCAAGCAGTCGGCGATCTTCCGCTCCTGGGACGAGGTCGCGGCGGTCCCCGGCCTCACCGGCAAGTCGCTCGCCAGCCTGAAGGCGAGCTCTTCGATCGGCAAGTTCTCGCCGCTCGCGACCGAGAACGTCGGCCCGCAGGTCGGCAAGGAGCTCCGCCAGCGCGGCTTCCTCGCCGTCATCGGCGCGCTGATCGGCATGCTGGTCTACATCTGGATCCGCTTCGAGCTGCTGTTCGGCATCGGCGCCACGATGGCGAGCCTGCACGACGTCCTCATCACCCTCGGCCTCTACGCCTTCATGGGCTACGAGTTCAACCTGACGACGATCGCCGCCTTCCTCACGCTCATCGGTTACTCGGTGAACGACACCGTCGTGACCTTCGACCGCGTGCGCGAGAACATGAGCAAGCACAAGGGGCGCGACCTGCTGAAGATCCTGAACGACAGCCAGAACCAGATGCTCTCGCGGACGCTGCTCACCGGCGGCACGACGTTGTTCGCGTCCTTGATGCTGTTCCTGTTCGGCGGCGACGTCATCCACGGCTTCGCGTTCATCATGTTCGTCGGCATCATCGTCGGCACCTACTCGTCGATCTACATCGCCAGCCCGTTCGCCCTGCTCTGGGAGGAGTACTTCGGCTCGGGTCGCAGGAAGAAGGCGCAGGAGGCGGCCAGGCCCGCGGCCCGCGCAGCGTCGGCGAAGCCGCGCTGACCCCTCGGCCGGCGCCGGCTCCGGCTGACCCTATAATCCGTGGATAGGCCGCGTCCGCGCGGCCCATCCACTCCGATGCCCGATCTTCGCAAGCGGCCCCCCGCGCCGCCCGTCCCCCCGCCCAGGCCGCCGACGGCGGCGGACCTCGTCCGCCGCCTGAGCGACAACGGGCGGCTGGTCGACCGTGATTTCGTCGAGCGCGTCTTCCGCTACTCGGCCGAGATGCACAAGGATCAGCTTCGGCGCTCCGGCGAGCCTTACATGACCCATCCGGCGAGCGTCGCCTGGCTGCTCGCCGACCTGCGCTTCGATCAGACCTGCGTCGCGGTCGGGCTGCTGCACGACGTGCTCGAGGACACCCTGACCACGCTCGACTCCCTCGAGCGCGAGTTCGGCCCCGAGATCGCCGAGCTCGTCGACGGCGTGACCAAGATCGGCCGCCACTCCTACGTGCGCAAGGACGAGGCGCAGGCGGAGACCTTCCGCAAGATGATCCTGGCCTCGGCCAAGGACGTCCGCGTCATCCTGGTCAAGCTCGCGGATCGCCTGCACAACATGATGACGTTGGCCGCGATGGCGCCGGAGGCGCGGCGCAGGATCTCCCAGGAGACGCTCGAGATCTACGCGCCGCTCGCCAACCGGCTCGGCATGGCGCGGGTCAAGGGCGATCTCGAGGACCTCGCTTTCTACTATCTCTACCCGCTGCAGTTCGCCTCCCTGAAGACCAGCCTCGACGAGAAGCTCAAGGTCGGACGCGGCACGATCGAGAAGCTCCGCGAGCGCCTGGTGAGCAGCCTGGCTGAAGCCGGGATCGAGGCCGAGATCAACTTCCGGGTCAAGCGCTACTACTCGATCTACCAGAAGTTGCGCCGGCAGCAGATCGACATCTCGGAGCTCTACGACTACCTCGCCTTTCGCATCGTGACGACGAACCTGCGCGACACCTACGCCGCGCTCGGCGTGGTCCACCAGAACTGGCGGCCGATTCCGGGCCGGTTCAAGGACTACATCGCGATGCCCAAGCCGAATCTCTACCAGTCGCTGCACACCACGGTTCTGGGGCCGGCGGGACAGCCGTTCGAGGTGCAGATCCGCACCCGCGAGATGGACCTCGTCGCCGAGGAGGGTATCGCCGCGCACTGGCGGTACAAGGAGGGAAAGCTCTCCTCAGAGGGCGTCGACAAGAGCGTGCTCTGGCTGCGCCAGCTGCTCGAGTTCCAGACCGACGTCAGCGATCCGCGCCATTTTCTGTCCGGCCTGAAGCTCGATCTCTATCAGGACGAGGTCTACGTCTTTTCGCCGAAGGGCGACGTCCTCGCCTTCCCGCGCGACGCGATGCCGCTCGACTTCGCCTACCGCATTCATACCGACCTCGGCCACCGCTGCACGGGAGCGCGCGTCAACGGACGGCTGGTGCCGCTGCGCACCCAGCTGAAGACCGGCGACATCGTCGAGATCCTGACCAGCCCGAGCCGCGTTCCCAGCCGGGACTGGCTCTCGCTCGTCGTCACCTCGCGCGCCAAGCACAAGATCCGCCACTGGCTCAACACCCAGCAGACCGCCCAGGCGACCGATCTCGGACAGCGGATGCTCGAGCGCGAGCTGCGCCGCTACCGGCTGAGTCCGAAGAAGGTCGTGGAGAGCCCCGAGTTCCGCAAGCTGATGGAGGCGGAGGGCCTCTCCCGTCCGGAGGACCTCTACGGCCGGCTGGGCTACGGCAAGACGACGGTCGGCCAGGTGATGGCGCATCTGCTGCCGGAGGACAAGCTGGCCGAGCCGCCGAAGCCTCCCGGAGCGATCCGCAAGGCGATCGACCGCGTATTGACCGGCGGCGGGCACGGTCCGATCACGGTGCGGGGCTACGGCGATCTGCTCGCGGTACCGGCGAAATGCTGCCGTCCGGTGCCGGGAGACGAGATCGTCGGCTACATCACCCGCGGACGGGGGGTGTCGGTGCACTCGGTCGATTGCCCGAACGTCAAGAACCTGCTCTACAACGCCGAGCGCGAGATCGAAGTCGCCTGGGCGAGCGAAGAGAAGGGCCTCTATCCGATCTCGTTGCTCATCGAGACCGAGGACAAGCCCGGCATGCTGGCCCGCCTGACCGAGGCGATCGCCCGCTTCGAGGCCAACATCCGGCAGATCGAAGCCGATACGGCGAGACCGGGTCGCGGCTCGATCGAGGTCGTGATCGAGGTCTCCAACCGCGCCCATCTCGAGCGCATCCGGCAGGCGGTGAGAAACCTCCCGGGGGTGCTGGAAGTGACCCGGCGGATGGCGGGGACGACGAAAGCCGGCGAAGACGCCTTCTGAGACAGCACGGGCTCCCGTTTCCGCGAGGAAGGGGAGCCCGGGTCTGCTGCGGCTTGCGGCTCAGAAGCCGCGGGTGCTCAGTGCTTGACTGCGGTCGCGGCCGGCTTGTCGCTGGCGACGTAGGTGCGCACGGGCGGGCGCTGCACCTTGCCGCTGCGGATGCAGCGCGCACAGACGCGGACGCGCTTGACGGTGCCGTCGATCAGCGCCTTGATGGAGCGCAGGTTCGGCTCCCAGGTGCGCGAAGTGACGTTGTGTGCGTGGCTGACCTTGCGGCCGGTCGCCGTGCCCTTGCCGCAGATCTCGCATTGCTTGGCCATCGGAAAACTCCCTGTCTTGTTCGGGGGAAAGGTTCCAGCAGAACCGCGTCATTCTAGGCCAAGCGGGGCTCTCCCTGCAACAAGCGTCCGAGCCGCACTCCGCGACGGATCGTCGGGGGCGTTTCCGGGGTTGTGAACTGCTGCACATGCCGCTGTGCAGCGATTTCGCCAACCCCTTGACAGGGCTTGAGGTTACTGTTACCTTGCCTTCAAGTTTTCGGAGTGAACGCGGTTGCTGCGCCAGCTGGCAAGGGGGTAGAAGACGCCGTGCTGTTCTCACGCTCGAAGGGACTCGTAGGGCTCGACATCGGCAGCTCGGCGATGAAGCTCGTCGAGCTCAAGGAGCGCAAAGGGGAGTACTCCCTGCAGCGGCTCGGCATCGAGCCCCTTTCGCCCGAAGCCATCGTTGACGGCTCGATCATGGACTCTTCCCTGGTCGTGGACGCCATCCACAAGCTGAACGACGCCACCGGCGCCACCCTCCCGAGCTACGCCACCTCGCTCTCGGGTCACTCGGTGATCATCAAGAAGATCCAGATGCCGGCGATGCCGGCCGAGGATCTTTCCGAGCAGATCCAGTGGGAGGCGGAGCAGTACATCCCCTTCGACATCAACGACGTCCGTCTCGACTACGTCGTGCTGTCCGAGGGCGAGGCCGGCCGGGAGAACATGGAGGTCCTGCTGGTGGCGGTGAAGCGGGACAAGGTCAACGACTACGTCTCGGTCATCAGCCAGGCGGGCAAGGTGCCTGTCCTGGTGGATGTCGACGCCTTCGCGCTCCAGAACGCCTACGAGGCCAACTACGACCTCGACCCGCTCAAGGTCGTGGCGCTGGTCAACATGGGCGCCAGCGTGACCAACATCAACATCCTGGCGCGCGGGCAGACCGCCTTCTGGCGCGACATCTCCTTCGGTGGCAATCAGTTCACGGAGGCGCTGCAGCGCGAGTTCAATCTCTCGTTCGATCAGGCGGAGCGCCTGAAGCGTGGCCAGGCCGTGGACCGTTACGGTGCCACCGACGCCCGTCCGGTGCTGGACGGCGTGTCGGCGGAGATGGCCTCCGAGATCCAGAAGACGTTCGATTTCTTCGCCGCCACCTCTTCCGAGGGGCCGGTCGACGAGATCGTACTCTCCGGCGGTTGCGCCCTGACGCCGAATCTGCAGCAGGTGCTGCGCGAACGCTTCGGCGTGCCGATCGAAGTCCTCGATCCGCTCCGGCGTGTCCACTTCCGCGAGGCCGATTTCGATCGTGACTGGCTGAAGTCGATCTCGCCCATGCTCGCCGTCGCCGTTGGCCTGGCGATCCGGAAGATGGGGGGCTAGTCGAGATGATCAAGATCAATCTTCTCGCCGAAGGCAAGCGCCCCGTCGTCGCGCGCAAGTCGAAGTCGGGGCTGAGCGGCGGCGGCGGCGGTCCCAGGGAGCTCGGCAACCTCCTGCTGTTCGCCGGCATCGTGCTCGGGCTGCTGCTGGGCGGCGGCTGGTACCTGTGGACGCAGAACAAGCTGAATCAGAAGACCAAGGAAGTGGAAGCGGCCCAGAAGGAAGTCGAGGCCCTCAAGCAGGTGATCCAGGAGGTCGAGGACTACAAGATCAAGAAGGCCGAGCTCGAGCGCAAGATCGACGTCATCAACGGTCTGAAGGCGAACCAGCGCGGTCCGGTCCAGATCATGGACCAGGTCTCGCGCGCCCTGCCCGAGCTGCTCTGGCTGAACAATCTCGAAGTGACGCCGACGACGATCAACCTCAAGGGCTCCGCGTTCAACATGTCGGCGGTGGCCAACTTCATCGACAACCTGGACAAGGTGGACGAATTCGCCGAGCCGATCCTCAACGACGCGACGCAGAAGGCCGCGAGGGCCGCGCGTCTCGAGCTCTACGACTTCAAGATCAACCTCGGGTATTCGTTCAAGAAGACCAAGGCTCCGACTCTGACCACCGACGCGACAGGCGCCGCCGGCGTCGGAGGCGCGACGGGTCCGGCCGGGCCCGGGTCTCCCGCTGCACCGGGCGGCGCGGCCGCGGGTGCCAAGGCGGCCGGCGAACAACAGAAGCGGGCGGAGTAAGAGACGATGGCGATCCAGACCGGTCTCGAAGGCAAGCCCTGGTATTTCGGTGCGCTCGCGGGAGGCGCGATGGCGGCGCTGCTCGTCGTCGCCTCCTGGTATCTGCTCGTGACTCCACGCAACAAGGAGATCGCGACCAAGACGAAGCAGCTCGACTCGCTCCAGGGTCAGATCAACGAGGGTCGCGCCGCCAAACAGAAGCTCCCCCAGTTCCGAGAAGAGGTGCGCCGACTCGAGCTCGAGCTCGAGAAGCTCCTTCGCATCCTGCCGGCGAGGCGCAACACTCCGGAGCTGTTGCGACGCATCCGCCAGTTGACCGAGCAGGGCAGCTTCGACTTGCTGCGCTTCACTCCGGGCAACTTCACCGACCGGGATTTCTACAGTGAATGGCCGATCGCCATCCGTCTCAACGGCAGCTACCACAACCTGGCGCTGTTCTTCGATCGCGTCGGCAGGTTCTCCCGCATCATCAACATCGAGAACCTGAAGATCGCGGCGCTGCCGAACAGCCTCAAGGGACACACCATCAGCGCGTCGTTCACCGCCAAGACCTTCGTCTACCGCGAGGCACCGCCTCCGGAACCGGTCACCGACAAGAAGGGCAAGAAGAGCGCGCCGAAGAAGGGTGGGGGCAAGTAATGCGCGTCCGGAGTCCATTTCTCCTGCTCGCAGTCGCTCTGGCGGCGATCGTCTTCGCCGCCCCGCCCGCCGTCGCCCAGGCCACGGCAGCGCCGGCCGCAGACGCCGCCGCGACTCCGGCCGCGCCGGAATCCACGACGAGCGTCGACGACATCCTCGCCGGCGAGGAAGACGTTCTCGCCGGCACCACCTACTCCTACGACCCGGGCAGCCGGCGGGATCCGTTTCGCTCCCTGCTCGCGGCGAAGAACAAGACCGAGCGCAAGGGCGCGCTGCCCGAAGGCATCCCGGGGCTGCTGATCGAGGAGATCGACCTCACGGGGATCTTCCGCACGGCGCGCGGCTTCGTGGCGCAGGTTCTGGCATCGAACAAGGAAAAGAGCTACCTCATTCGCGAAGGCGACCAGCTCTACGACGGTGACGTCGTGAGCATCACGCAGCAAGAGGTCGTCTTCAAGCAAATCGTCAGCGACCCGACGGTGATCAAGCCGTTTCGGGAAGTGATCAAGAAGCTCAGCCCGTAGTCCAACCTTTTTCTTCAGGCAGGACTACGCGATGGAGGCGAGCGACATGGGAGACGTGGTGAACAGCATGAAAAGGGCACTCAGGAACGGGAAGGCTTGGACCTTGGTTCTTGCGGCTGCGACGATCTGGAGCGGCCCTGCCGCCGCGACCTCCGAGAGCGTGGCGCAGTCGTCCGAACCGGTTCCGCCAGCGGCGGCTCCCGCAGCCCTGCCGGCCACGATTTCCCGGCTCGCCGTCATGGAAGGCGCGCCCGGAACCCGGATCGAGCTCGTGGCCGACAGCGCGCTGGTGTGGACGACCTATCGCGACGCGGACGGGGCGCTGGTCATCGAGCTGCCCAATTCCAGGCCGCTCGACTCGGTCCACGCCGAGAATCCGCCCGCCGGCCTCGTGTCGGCGGTGAACGTCGCCGTCGACGAGACGAGCGACAGGCCGCTCACCCGGCTCACCGTGCGCACCCGACAGGAGGCCGAGCACACGCTCGTCGCCGGTCCGAACAGTCTGCACATCGACCTGAATCCCGCCGGAGTCGCGCGCCTCGCCGCTCCGGTCGAGACGGTCGCCGTCGCGGACGCGCCCGAGGCCGCACCGGCCGCCGCCGCTCCGGCGCCGGGCGTCAGTTTCGCCTCCCTGGGGACGCCGGACCGTCCGCACGTCGCGCCGCCGCCGACCGGGCGCCTGGCTTCGCTCCTCGGCAGCGTCGATGTCATCGAAGACGGAGCTGCTACGGTGGTGCGCATCGCCGGCGACGGAGAGTTCGCCTACTCGACCTTCCAGCTGGCGAACCCCGACCGGTTCGTCATCGACCTCGACGGCGTCGTGAATCAGAGCGCGCGCAGCAGCGCGCCTCTCGACGGCGAGATCCTCGCGCGCATCCGGGTCTCGCAGTTCAAGAAGAGCCCGGAAGCCGTTTCCCGCGTCGTCTTCGACCTGCGCCAGACGGTCCCGCCGACGATCGAACGCGGACCGGACGGACTCGTTGTCCGATTCGCCCCCGGCGCGACGGAGATGGCCCGGAACGCGCCTGCGGCGGTCCCCGCGTCGACGCTGGCCGCCACCCAGCCCGAGCCTGCCGTCGAATCGGCCGGCGAGCCGGCTTCGCCGATCGCCGAGCCGCCGGTCGCCATGGCTGCGTCGACCCAGCCCGCGGCACCCGAAGTGGCGCCGGCGACGGAGTCCACGACTCCGACCGCCGACGACACGCTGGCCGCCAGCGACGTGCAGGCCTATGCCGAGGAGGACGCTGCCGCCGAACCGGGCCAGGCCCCGACAGTTCAGGTCGCGCAGGCTGCGGCACCGATGCCGTCCACTCCGGTCGCTGCGCCGGCCGCGACCGCTCCGGTCGTCGCCTTCGCCGCCAGGCCGGCTACGCCCCGTGACACCAGCTACTTCGAAGCGGCCGATACCCAGGCGCCCGAGTCTCCGCGGCCAGCAGCGACGCCCAGCCCGGCCTTCGCCCAGCAAACGGTCGGCGGCACGCACAAGGAGTACGTCGGGGAGACGATCTCGCTCAGTCTCAAGGACGGCGACATCAAGGACGTCCTGCGATCGTTCGCCAAGATCAGCGGCCTGAACGTCGTCGTCCAGCCGGGAGTCCGCGGCACCGTGACGGTCGAGCTCGAGAGCGTGCCGTGGGATCAGGCACTCGACCAGATCCTCAAGATCAACAACCTCGGCTACGAGCTCGATGGCAACATCATGCGGATCGCACCGCGCAACGTCCTCGAGAACGAGGCCAAGGAGCAGCAGGCACTCGCCCAGGCTCAGGCCCTCTCGATTCCGCTGCGAACGGTCATCAAGCGGATCAGCTACTCGAGCGTCGGCGACATGGCGCGGGTCCTGTCGACGGGAGGCGGACGCGGCACCGGCATCCTCTCGCAGCGCGGATCGGTCACCGTCGATGCGCGCACGAACACGCTCATCATCAAGGAGCTGCCGACCTACATCGATACCGTGATCGCGGTGATCGAGACGCTCGACATCCCCGAGCCGCAGGTCATGATCGAGGCGAGAATCGTCGAGACCACGAAGCGCTTCAGCCGGACGCTCGGCATCCGCTGGGGCTTCGACGGCGTCGCCGACGCGGCACACGGCAACACCACCGGCCTGCAGTTCCCGAACAACGGCACCGTCGATGGCGGCGTGAACCTGCTCACCGGCGGCAACAACGGCCTGCTGCGGTTGGCTTTGGGGAACGTGCTCAATACCTTCAATCTCGACGCGACCCTGCAGGCCGCCGAGAGCGACGGCCTGATCAACATCCTCTCGGCGCCGAAGATCGCGACCTTGAACAACGAGTCGGCGAGCATCCAGTCCGGTCTTCAGATTCCGATCCAGACCGTCGCCAACAACACGGTGACGGTGCAGTTCGTGAACGCGACGCTGCGTCTCGACGTGACGCCGCACGTCACGGCCGAGGGCACGGTCCTCATGGACGTGAACGTGCAGAAGCGCGAACCGCAGCTGGCCTTCGCCGTCGCCGGGGCGACCAACGCGCCGATCTCGACGAAGGAGGCCCAGACCCGGGTCATCGTGCGCGACGGCGGGACGACGGTCATCGGCGGCATTTACAAGGTGTCGACGGACCAGGGACAGGATCGGGTTCCCGGTCTCGCGAACATCCCGGTTCTCGGGCATCTCTTCAAGAACCGGCGCCGCAACGACGACAATGAAGAACTACTGATCTTCATCACCCCGCGGGTGATCAAGCTCTAGGAACCCAGGGGAGGATACCCAAATGAAACTCACCAGCAGACTCCTGACTCTCGGACTCCTGGCGCTCGCGGCAGGCGCCTGCTCCTCGGGCGATCTCAGCAAGACCGACAGCGGTGGCGTGACGCTTTCGGTCACCGACTTCGACGGCTTGCCGATCACGTTGAGTGCGAGGGCTTCCGGCGACCTCGCGCAGATCGGCAGCCTGACGGTGACCAATGTGGCAGTCGATCCCAGCGGAACGACGAGCGACCTGATGAACGTCGAGATCCAGAGCTACGAGGTCACTTATACCCGTGCCGACACCGGCACGCGAGTGCCTCCCAAGCTGGTGAACTACATCTTCGGCATCGCCCCGGTCAACGGAACCTTCGTGATGACCGACGGACCGTTCATGCGCGCCGAGCAGTTCAACACGCAGCCCATTCTGGACCTGAAGAACCTGGGCATCGACTCCGAGACCGGCAGCCGCCAGGTCCGCCTGACCGTAGGCATGCGGTTCTTCGGGCACACTCTGGCCGGCAAGGCGGTTCAGTCCAACACGGCCTATTTCACGCTCGAAGTAACGCCCTGATTCGCCAGGAGAGAGTGACTATGAGAGCTTTCGATCGCTTCCGCTTTCCACTTCTGGCCTTGGGGCTGGCGTTGACCCTCGGGTGCAGCGCAGACAGCCCGAACTCGCCGACCGCGCCGCCTTCCAATCCGGTTCCGCCCTCGGTGGGCATCAACGTCACCGTGAGCTCGTCGACGGCGAGTCTCGAGGCCGGCAGCACCAGCTTCGCGACGCTGGTGATCCGCGCCACCCGGGCCGACAACGGCCAGGCGGTTCCCAACCTGACGCCAGGCACGGTAACCACCACGCTGGGGAACCTCGGCAGCGCAACCGGGCCCCAGACCCTCGAGGTCGAGCTGGTGAACGGCCAGGCGACGGTCGTCCTCTTCCCCGGAGATACCGTGGGCACCGCGAGTGTTCGCGCTGCGGTATCCACCGGGGTCGGCTTTGCCTCGGTCGGCGTCCGCGAGCCGGTCACCGACACCTTCTTCCTGTCGTCGGTCAGTCCCTCGACGGGCAGCCCGCAGGGCGGCGATCTCGTCACCATCAACGGCGGCGGATTCAGCGAGCCGATCCGGGTGACCTTCGACGGCGTCACCGCGGTCGTGCAGTCTGCTTCGGCGACTCAGATCCGGGTGATCACACCGCCGCTGCTCGGCGGTCTCCCGGCAGGCGAAACGCGCGCCGTCACGGTGTCGGTCACCATCAACCTGAACGAGGAAGGCCAGGCTTCCGACTCGCTCGCGTCGGGCTTCGTCTACACCAACGGAGGTGGCGGCGGAACGCTGCAGCCGACCATCTTCTCGGTCACGCCGTCTTCGGGCCCGAACGAAGGCGGCACCCAGGTCACCATCAACGGCGACGGCTTCGAAGCGCCGGTGGCGGTGGAGTTCGGCGACGGCAGCACGGCCCGACCGTGGGTGGCTGCGCAGGTCGTCTCGGTCAGCCGGACGCGCCTCGTGGTCCTGAGTCCGGCAGCGACCGGCTTCGGACAGGGCAATCTGAATCAGTTGGTCAGCATCCGCGTGACCAACCAGGGCAGCGGCCGATTCGGCATCGCCAACTCGTCCTTCCGGTATGGCACGTCCATCCGGATCACTTCCATCGCGCCCGGCGAGGGACCGGCCACCGGCGGAACGCTCGTGACCGTGTTCGGTCAGGGCTTCGACGAGCCGGTCGCGGTCTCGATGGGTGCGCACGCCCAGCAGGTGCTGTCGGTCTCCGGCAGCGAGATCGTCGTCCGGACCGTGCCGATCGTGATCTCGAACTGCCAGGACGTGCCCGGCGCAACCTCCGTCACCAACATCGAATCCGGCGACTCGGCTACGGGACCGATCTTCACCTATCGGGTCCAGCGTCCGACCATCTTTAGCGTCTCGCCGTTCAGCGGGCCGCAGTCGGGCAACACGGCGGTGACGATCACCGGCTCCGGATTCGCCGCCAACATGATCGTCGACTTCATCATCGACGGCACGGCCTTCACGGGCAACGTCACGTCGTCCAACTCCTCGTCGATCTCGGTGCGCTCGCCGGCGATTCCCAATACGGCGCTCGACACCCAGACCTGCGACGACAACGGCAATCCGGTGCCGCCCGATCCGACGCCGGATCCGGACGGCGAGCGATATCTCGCCGTGACCGCGAACGTCCGGGTGACGGACCCGACGACCGGCTGCACCGCGACACTCAACGGCGTCTTCACCTTCAATCCCACGGATACCTCCTGCCGCGGTGACTAGGCGGTAGCGAGGACGCAGGCCTCGAACGCGGGCCCGGTGGCGACACCGGGCCCTTTTTCGTCCCCGGCGGCCTCCACCGCCGCGGCTGGACGGTGCGGTCCCGCGGTTCGTATACTCCCTTCGAGATGCCAAACCTGCCTTCCCTTACGCGCCGTTCCCTCCTCCTCCTCGCCGCGCTGGTGGTCCCGCTCGGCTGCAGTGAAGGCACGCCGGTCGCCCCCTCGGGGACGATCCTGCGGGTCTCCGCCTATCCCACCCGGATCAGCACCCGGGGACTCTCGACGGTTACGGTGAACGCCTACCGTTCGACCGGAAACCCGGTGAACCCGGGAACCGAGGTCCGCCTGAGCTCGACCTTGGGCATCGTCGACGCCGTGGCCTACACCTCGGACAGCGGACAGGCGACGGCTCAGCTGCGCGGCGACGGCCGGATCGGAACCGCGACGGTGAGCGTCTTCTCGGGTGGCATCGACCCGGTGACGATCGACATCGCCATCGGCCAGCTCGCCGCTTCGATGAGCTTCCAGGTCACGCCTTCGAGCGTCGCGGAGACCGGCGGCACCCTGGATCTGCTGGCTCTCATCCGCGACGATGTCTCGCAACCGCTCGCTGGAGCGCAGGTCAACTTCCGTTCCGAAGTCGGCACGCTCGAATCGGGCGGCCGGTTCATCACCACCGACGCCGACGGCGAGGCGACCGACCGGTTGACCGTCACCGCGGCCGACCTCCAGCTCGTCGGCGACGACAACTTCCAGGTGACCGCCGAGGTCGGCGGGAGCGGCGGCAGCATCGTTTCGCGCACCTTCCAGGTCGGCATCCAGCGCCCGCCACAGGCCGCGTTCACCTTCCAGCGCGCCGGCCTGGTGGTCACCTTCAACGACACCTCGACCGGTAGTCCGACCACGTGGCTGTGGGATTTCGGCGACAACACGCCGACCTCGAACCAGCAGAATCCGGTCCATGCCTACTCGGCGCCCGGCACTTATGTCGTCACGCTGACCGCGCGCAACAGTATCGGGACGAGCTCCGCCAGCAATCTGGTGCAGATCACCAACTAGTCCGGGCCGTGGGCCGCGACGCCTGCGGTATACTTCCGGGAGTCATGCACTTGCGATGCTGCGATGAGGCCGGCGGGGCGCCCTCCCATGGGGGACTGAACCTTGCCTGAGCCGTTTTCGGCCGAGCAACTCCATCAGCTCCGACAGCGTTGGGAGCGCGACCCCAAGTCACGCGCCTTCCTGCAGCTGGCGGAGGAGTACCGCCGCGCCGGTCGCCTCGACGACGCCGTGCACGTCCTCCAGGCCGGTCTCAAGGAACATCCGACCTACCTCTCGGCCCAGGTCGCGCTCGGCCGCTGCCTGATGGAGTCCGGAGCGCCCGACACGGCGGTCGAGATCCTCGAACGCGCCGTGGCGCGCGACCCCACCCAGCTCGTGGCGAACAAGCTCCTGGTCGAGGCCTACCTGGCGAAGGGGCAGGCGGAGAAGGCGAGCGAACGCCTGAACCTGTACAAACTTTTCAACGACCGCGACGCCGAGATCGAGCCGCTGGAGGCCCGGATCCGAGCTCTGCAAGCCCATCCTGCCGGCGCTCCGGCGGCGAAGAAGAATGCCGGACCTGCGGCGACGAGCGACAACGCCCTCTTCGACCTGCCGGTCATTCCGGAGCTGCCCGAGGTCGCCCTGGAACCGGTCGTCGCCGCCCGCCAGCCGACGGAGCTGCCGTCGAGCGAACCGTTCGGGCGCGTCCACCCTCGGGATGCGGCGTGGCGAATCGAATCGGCGCTTGTCCAGCAGGGGATCTTCCCGCTCGCTGCTCCGGCGCCGGTTGCGAGGGCCGCAGCGTTCGCTCCGCCGGCGCCGCATCCGCCCCAGGAATGGACCGCTGCCGGGCGCGCCGAGAGTCTCGCCGACGAGATGGCTGCGCTGGCGGCAATGAACCCGCCGCTCGCTCCTGCGGCGAACGTCGAATGGGAACCCGCCTCGTGGCCCGAAGGCGCCCCACCGGCCGAAGATGAGGGCGCGGCGCCCATCGACGTGACGGCCGAGGGCGACCTGCCGATCGTCCCCTTCGACTGGGAGCCGGAAGCGCCCGAAGCGGCGCCGGAGCCCCCGGCTCTGCCAGTCACCGAGGCGCCCAAGGCGGCGAGCGCCACGCTCGGCGAGCTCTACCTCGCGCAGGGTCATCTCGCCGAGGCGGAGGAGAGCTTCCAGTCGGTCCTCCGGACGAGACCTGGCGACGCCGCGGCACTGGCGGGTCTCGAGTCGGTGCGGTTGCTGCGCGGCGAGGAGGCCGCGGCATTCGCCGAAGAGCTGCCGCCCGCCGAGGAGTCCAACGTCATCGTCGGTGGACTGACGGCACGCAAGGCCGCGCTGCTCAAGGATTACCTGGCTCGCATCCGGCGAGGAGCTCAGCGTCGTGTTTCTTGAGCACCTTTCCACGATCAGCGGCCGGATCGACGGGGCGATCGCACTCTCACTGGTCGACCGCGATGGCATGCCGGTCGAGTCGGTGAGCGCCAGCCCGGAGCTCGATCTCGAGGCCATCGCCGCCGAGTTGATTTCGCAGGTCCGGGCGATCTCGCAGCAGCAGCAGGAGCTGTCGGTCGGCGAGGTGCAGCAGTTCACCGTCGTGGCCGAGAGAATGACTTTCCTGGTGAGCGCCGTCGCGCGCGGCTACTACCTGCTGCTCGCGCTGGCTCCCGCCGGCAGCGTCGGACGCGCCCGCTTCGAGCTCAGGCGCGCATCGTTGGTGCTCGAAGAGGAGCTTTCCTGAGTTCATCATGTTGACCTACGACCAGATCAAAGAGCTGATTCAGATCGTCGCCGAGCGCCACCTGCACGAGCTGGAAATCGAGCGCAGCGGATTCCGGCTGAAGATCACCGGCGCCGCCCCAGCCGTGGCGGCGGCCGAGATCCGCACCGCGCCCGCGGCCAGCGTCGCGGCACCCGTCGTCTTCCACGAGGCGCCGACCGCCGGCGCAGCGCCCATCCCGCAGGCGGCCGCAGCCGCCGCCCAGCCCGCGCTGCACCTCATCGCCTCGCCGATCGTCGGCACCTTCTACAGCTCGCCGAGCCCGACCGCAGAGCCCTTCGTGCGGGTCGGCGACCGGGTGCGCAAGGGACAGGTCCTCTGCATCGTCGAAGCGATGAAGCTGATGAACGAGATCGAGTGCGATGTCGACGGCATCGTCGCGGAGATCCACCCCCGGAACGCACAGCCGGTGGAGTTCGGCGAGCCGCTGTTCGGAATCCGGCCCGAGTAGCGCCTCCCGATGTTCAAGAAGATCCTCATCGCCAATCGCGGCGAGATCGCGCTGCGGGTGATTCAGGCCTGCCGCGAGCTCGACATCCCGACCGTCGCGGTCTACTCCACGGCGGACCGCGAGAGTCTGCACGTGACCTACGCCGACGAGGATGTCTGCATCGGTCCCCCGGCGTCGTCTCAGAGTTATCTCAACATCTCGAGCATCGTGTCGGCGGCCGAGATCACCGGCGCGGACGCGATCCATCCCGGCTACGGTTTCCTGTCCGAGAATGCCCACTTCGCGGAGGTCCTGCGCGACTGCAAGATCGGTTGGATCGGTCCACCTCCCGAAGTCATCCGCCAGATGGGCGACAAGGCGAACGCCCGCAAGACCGCCGTCGCCGCCGGAGTCCCGGTCCTCGAGGGCAGCCAGGAACCGCTCGAATCCGCCGAGGAGGCTCGCCAGTTCGCCAGCCGCATCGGCTACCCGGTGATCCTCAAGGCCGCGGCCGGCGGCGGAGGGCGCGGCATGCGCATCGTGCGGTCGGCGGAAGAGATCGAAGGCCAGTTCGCGACCGCCTCGAACGAGGCCCTGACGGCCTTCGGCGACGGCTCGATCTATATCGAGAAGTACCTCGAGGAGCCGCGGCACATCGAATTTCAGGTCTTCGGCGACGCCTACGGTAACGTCATCCATCTCGGCGAGCGCGAGTGCTCGATCCAGCGCCGTCATCAGAAGCTGATCGAAGAAGCGCCCTCGCCGGCGCTCACCCCCGAGCTCCGCGCCCGCATGGGAGAGGCTTCGGTCAAGCTGGCGCGGGCCGTGGGCTACCAGGGTGCCGGCACGATCGAATACCTGCTGGATCTCGACGGCAGCTTCTACTTCATGGAGATGAACACGCGGATCCAGGTCGAGCATCCGGTCACCGAGATGGTGTCGGGCGTCGATCTGGTGAAGCTCCAGATTCGCATCGCCGCGGGAGAGCCGCTGACCATTCCCAACGGGCTCGCGCCGCGCGGGCATGCGATCGAGTGCCGCGTCAACGCCGAGGATCCGGTGACGTTCGTCCCTTCACCCGGGAGGCTGACGACTTTTCACCTTCCTGGCGGCCCGGGAGTGCGCGTCGACACGCACGGGTACGAGGACTACTTCATCCCGCCGAACTACGACTCCCTGGTGGCGAAGCTGATCGTGCACGCGGGCTCGCGCGAAGAGGCGGTGGCGCGCATGAAACGCGCCCTCGACTTCTTTGTCGTCGAGGGAATCAAGACCTCGATCCCGCTGCATCGCGAGATCCTCGAGGACGAGGAGTTCCGCGCCGGCCGGCTCTCCACCCGCTTCATGGAGCGCTTCGCCGAGCGCCGCAGGCTCAAGGCGGCGGAAGTTCCATGACCCAGGGCGCAGCACTTCGGCCGGGCAGAATCTACGCGATTGCCGATGCCGAAGCGCTGGCGCCGCGAGGCCTGGCCGAGAGCGCCTTCCTGATGGCGCAGTCCGGCATCACCACGATCCAGTTGCGCGCCAAGCACCTCGACGACGCCACCCTCTTCGACGAGGCGGAGCGATGCCTCCGGCTGCTGGAGGACTGGCAGGGGACGCTGTGGATCGACGATCGCGTCGACCTCGCGCTGCTCCTGCCGTTCGCCGGCGTCCACCTGGGCCAGGCGGACCTGCCGCCCGCGGCGGCGCGCCGGCTCCTGCCGCCTGCGGTCCGCATCGGTTTGTCGACTCACAACGCCGAGCAGCTCGCCGAGGCCGGGAGGAACCCGGCCGCAGACTGGCTCGCACTCGGGCCGGTGTTCGCCACCCGCAGCAAGCGCGATCCGGATCCGGTCGTCGGGCTGGCTGGAGTGCGCGAGCTCCGCAGCCTGTCCTCGAAACCCCTGATCGCCATCGGCGGCGTGCAGCGCGACGATGTCGCGGCCGTGCTCGCGGCCGGCGCGGATTCCGTGGCGGTCATCTCGGCGGTCTGCGCGGGCGATATCGCCCGTAACTGCCGCGAGCTTCTCCGCGCCGCGGCATGAGGATCTTCCTGACCGGTTTCATGGGCGCCGGCAAGACCTCCGTGGGCAGGCGGCTCGCCGCCAGCCTCGGCTGGCCGTTCGTCGACCTCGACGACGAGATCGAGAAGCTCGCCGGGGAATCGGTGCGCGAGATCTTCGATCGCGCCGGCGAGGGCCGCTTCCGCGAGCTCGAGGCTCACGTTCTCGCCGAGGCGATGCGCCAGGATCCGGTCGTCGTCGCCACCGGCGGCGGCACGCTCACCTTTCCGCGCAATCTCGCAGCTGCCCGCGCCGCCGGTCTGGTCGTCTGGCTGAATCCGGCATTCGCGACCCTGACCCGCAGGGTGGGCGGGCGGGGCAAGGAGGACCGGCCGCTGTTCCGCGACGAGGCGACGGTGCTGGCGCTCTATCGCGAGCGCCTTCCCGCCTATGCGCTTGCGGACGTCAAGGTGGACGTCGCTCCGGGCGAGAGCGTCGAAGAGGTGGCGGCGCGGGTCGGTCTCCTGGTGGCGGAGCGCACGTGCAATACCTGATTCTCTCGGACATGCACGGCAACGCCGAGGCCCTGCAGGCGGTGCTGCGCCGGGTCCGCCGCAAGCGCTTCGATGCCGTGCTCGTGCTCGGTGACCTGGTCGGCTACGGCGCCGGTCCCAATCAGGTGGTCGAGGCCGTGCGCGACCTCGCCGGCGCGGTCTTCCGCATTCGCGGCAATCACGACAAGGTCGTCGCCGGTCTCGAGGACGGAGCGAATTTCAACCATGCCGCGCTCGCTGCCGCGCGCTGGACCGCCGATCATCTGACAGCCGCCAACCTGCGCTTCGTGCGCGAGCTGCCGCGCGGCCCCGTCGTGCTGCCGGAGGGGTTCTCGATCTGCCACGGCTCGCCGCTCGACGAGGACACGTACGTCTTCTCCATGTACGAAGCCTGGGAGATCTTCGAGAACTATCCGTCGGATCTGGTCTTCTTCGGTCACACCCATGTCCCTTCGCTGTTCGTCCATCAGGGGCGCGACATCCGGGTGGCCCTCCTGCGCGGCGAGAGCGGCGCCATCTCGATCGAGCCCGGCAGCCGGTACCTGATCAACCCGGGCTCGATCGGCCAGCCGCGGGACCGCGACCCGCGGGCCGCCTACATGACCTACGACTCCGACAAGAAGGTGGTGCGCTGGCACCGCGTGGCGTACCCGGTGGACCGCGCGCAGCAGCGCATTCTCAAGGCGGGGTTGCCGAAGCTCCTCGCCGACCGGCTGGCCATCGGCACCTGAAGGGCCGCCCAGCGGCCGGCCGCCGGTCTCCAAGGCGGCCGCCTTGCAACCGGGGGCAGGCGCTGCGTAGCATCTTCCGTTCATGACTCCCGTGCGCCGCCTCTGCCGCATTCCGCTCCTCGCCCTGCTGCCGGCGCTCGCCTGTTCGCAAGCGCCCTCGCCGACGCCGGTGCCGACGAGGGAGGAGACGCGCTCGACGCGCGCAGCGGACCTGCGCGACACCCAGGCGCTCCTGTTGCTGATGGCCGACCAGAAACGCTTCGAGGAGGCCGTCTTCGTCGCCCTGCTCGACAGCTCGGCGAGTGTCCGCCGGGACCTGGCGGGGGCGCTCGGACGGATCGGCGACCCGCGAGGGCGGGGCATCCTGCAGGGGCTCATCATCGACTCCGAGCCGACGGTGCGCCAGGCCGCCGCCTTCGCGCTGGGCGAGCTCGGAGCTGTGGAGGCCCTTCCCGCGCTGCTCCGGGCCTCGGTCGACGACGACGCCGAGGCCGGAGGCCTGGCGGTCGAGGCGCTCGGGAAGCTCCGGGCCCCGCTGGCGGACGTGCGCCGGACCCTGACCGCTCTGGAACCGGCGGAGGCGTCGCGCCGTCTGGCGCCGGTGCTGTTCCGGTTTCCGGAGGACAGCATGGTCGGCGTCGCAGCCGAGCTGCTGGCGAGCTCCGACCCGGCCGTGCACGCGGGCGCAGCCTATGCGCTCGCGCGTGACGCCAGGGCGGGCGCGCTGCCGTATCTGCGCGTCCTGCTCGGCGATCCGGAAGCGAAGATCCGCGCCTGGGCGGCGCGCGGCGTGGGCGACGTCGGCGACCTGACGGACCTCGCGCGCATGGAACCGTTGCTGGCGGATGGCGCCCCGTCGCCCAGAATTCAAGCCGCGCGGGCCGGCGCGCGAATCCTGGCGCGCATGCAGGCGGTGCCGCCGATCGCCTGGGGACGTCGGCTCGCCGGGCTCGTGGACGACCCGCTGCCGGGCGTGCGCGCCATCGCCCTCGAGTCGTCCCCGGCCTGGCTCGGCCAGCCCGAGGTGCGGCAGGCCGTCCTGCGCCGTCTCACGGACGGCGAGCCGCGCGAGCGCGAGCTCGCGCTCCTGGCGGTCGCCCAGGCGGCGGACCCGGAGGCCGAAAGCGCGGTCCGGCGCGCCGCTGGCGCCGCCGAGCGGACGCTGCGGGCGCGCGCCGCCGAAGCCGCTGGAGTCCTCGCCCTCGACGATCTGCTGCAGAAGCTCGCCCTCGATCCGGAGCCGATCGTGCGCGTGGCGGCGGTCGAGGCGCTGCTGGCGGGAGACCTGGGCGACGCGGCAGATGCGGGCGAAGCGGTGGCGCCGATCGTGCGACGCTTCCTGACCGACCCCGATCCTTCCGTCCGCGCCACCGTGCTCGAAGCCGTGGTCGAGGCACCCGAGGTGCCCGTGGCGGCGCTCGCACAAACGCTCGCGGCCGCGGAGCAGGACCTCCTGGCGGATGCCCGGTTGGCGGCGGTGCGGGCGGTCGCGGCGCGGGCGCTCGCCGTGCCCGGCGAGCACGAGGCTGCGGTCGCGATCCTCGAGGGTCTCGCCGAGAACAAGGACTACCTGGTGCGACGGGAAGCGGCGGACGGGCTCGTGCGGTTGGGACAGCCGCGCCCGGAGGTCGGTCCCGTGGCCACCGGTCGGACAGGCCCGATTTACACGCAAGTTCTCTCCCAGACCGATCGCCCGCGCGTCGTCGAAGTCACCACCGCGCGCGGCAAGTTCCGCATCCGGCTGGACTGTCCGCAGGCCCCCCTCACCTGCCTCTCCTTCCTGCAGCTCGCCGGACAGGGCTATTTCGATGGTCTGACCTTTCATCGCGTGGTGCCGGACTTCGTGGTGCAGACCGGCGATCCGCGAGGCGACGGCTGGGGAGGGCCGGGCTTCGCGCTTCGCGACGAGATCAACCGCCTGCGCTTCGACCGCGGCGCCGTCGGCATGGCGCTCTCCGGTCCCGACACCGGCGGCAGCCAGTTCTTCATCGCGCTCTCCGCCCAGCCGCATCTCGACGGCGGCTACACGGTCTTCGGCCACGTGGTCGGCGACGACTCGGTGCTCGACCAGATCCGCCAGGAAGACCGGCTCTTGACGATCAGGGAAGTCGAGTCGCATGAGTAACTTGCGCGTCGAAGCCCGAGCCGCCTGGAGGCGGGTGCTGCAACTTTCTCGCGGTCGGGCACGTAGGTAATCGTGTCGGTCGAACCGCTCGATCCCACCGACGAAGCGCTGGTCCGGTCGATCCTCTCGGGCGACCGAGACCGGTTCGAAGTGCTGGTGGAGCGGTACCAGACGCGACTGGTGAACTATCTGTACCGCATGGTGCGCAATCTGGAAGAGGCGCACGATCTGACTCAGGAGGTCTTCATCCGCGTGTACCAGGCCCTGGATCGCTACGACAGCCAGTACCGGTTTTCGACCTGGCTCTTCCGGGTTGCCCAGAACGCGGCCATCGACGTCATTCGCAAGCGCCGGATCCAGCTCGTGCCGTTGACGCGGCGGGCGGACGAGGGAAGCGAATCGACGGTCGACCTCGAGCTGCCCGACGGCCAGCCGTCGGCGCTCGAGACGCTGCAGGGTCGGGAGCTGGACGCCTCGATCCGGTCGGCGATCGACGCGCTCCCCTGGGAGTACCGCGAGCTCATTCTGCTCCGCCATTACGGCGAGCTTGCCTACGAGGAGATCGCCGAGCTCAAGGCGATGCCGCTGGGCACGGTGAAGAACAAGTTGTTTCGCGCACGTCAGATGCTGAAGCAGCAGCTCGTCGGACCTCGGGACGCCGGCAACTGACCGGGAAGGAAGAACGCATGAATCACGACCATCTGCTCGAAGAGCTCGACCTCGACCTCGACGCCGGCACGGACCGCGATCGCGCGGCAGGATTGCCGGATCCGGCTCGCCGGGCGGTTCTCGCCGAGCATGTCGCCGGCTGCGCCGAGTGCCAGAAGGAGAGTCGGGATCTCCGGGAAGTGCACCAGCTGCTGTCCGCGTCGGTGGTCCGGCCGCGGGAGGGCTTCACCGGAGAGGTCATGCGAGCGCTCGTCCCGGCACCCTGGGAGGCTCGGGCCGTAGTGGTCTGGCGGTGGCCCTTCGCCATGCTCCTCGCCCTGGGCGGCATCGCCGCCGTGCTGCTCGGCGGGGCCGCAGCGGAGCTCGAGCCCGCCTCCGGATCGTTCGACGCCTTCGTGGCGCTCGCCCGCCTGTTCGAAAGTGCGGCGCTCGCCGGCGCCGGGCTCCTGGGCGCCTCGTGGAGGGGTCTGGGATCCGGACTCGGCCTGTGGCTGGCGGCCTCGAAGACCCATCTGGCGCTCGCCGGCGGACTGGTGCTCGGTCTCAACCTGCTGCTGCTGCGTCTGCTCCGGCCTGCATCCCGGAGACCGGCGACCGAGAAATCCCGATAGACTCTCCCGCATGACCCTGCAGGTCGCCGGGCGCCTTCTGGGCGCCGCGCTGTTCCTCTCGCTGCCGATGTCCGCCGCCGCCGACTCTGTCGAGTCGGCGGTCCAGCCCGGCTTGCGTCTCGAGGCTGGCAGTGTCGCCCGGCAGCCGATCGTCGCGGTCGGGCGCGGTGTCGAGGTCGAGGGCGAGGCCCTGGCGGGAGTCACCGCCCTGAACGGCTCGGTTGCGGTCTCGGGGCTGGTGCACGGCGACGTGACCGTGCTCGGCGGAGATCTCATCCTGGCTTCGACGGCGGTGATCGAGGGCGATGCGCTCGTGCTCGGCGGCCGGCTCCTCGCCGCCGGCGGTTCGCGTCTCTCGGGGCGCGCGGTCGCCTATCCCACCGTCTCCCGGGCGTGGCTGACGCTGCTCGAGGGACCGAGCCTCGGAATGGGGGCCACTTCGCCGCTCGTCCTGGGTGCGAAGCTCGGTCTGGTCGCAGCCTGGCTGGCGCTCACGCTGCTGCTGTTCGCGTCCGCCGGCCGTCCGCTCGTGCGCACGTCGGAAGAGGTCCGCAACGAGCCGCTGCGCTGTTTCGCGGCCGGCCTCGTCGGTCTCGCGACGATCGTGCTCTCGGCGTTGTTCCTCTCGGCGTTCCTGCCGACGCTGCTGGGCGTTCCGCTGCTCGTGCTCGTCGCCCTGTTCGCGCTCGTCCTCAAGCTCTGGGGAATGGTGGCCATCTTCCACAGCTTCGGCAGATTCTGCGTCTCGCGGTTCGCGCGGCGACGGATCGTTCAGCTGCATGCTGCCGTGCTCGGACTGACCCTTCTCGGAATGATCAAGCTGGTGCCGATGGCCGGAGTCTGGGTGTGGACCGCCGCCACGCTCATCGGCGTGGGCGCCACCCTGCGCTCGAAGTTCGGGCGTTTCGAACCCTGGTTCGCGAGCGACGGCGCCGCGCTTGCCTGATCCCGGGAGGGAGTTGCTAGGCTCTCCCCGGAAGGAACATCTCGCTATGGAATCCAACGGCACGGAGATTCGCAGAGTGGGCGTCGTGGGCGCCGGCACGATGGGCAGCGGCATCGCCCAGGTGGCGGCGCAGTCCGGCTTCGACGTCGTGCTGGTGGATATCTCGAGCGCCGCGCTGGCCAAGGGCCTGGCGACGATCGCCAAGAGCCTCGAGCGGCTGGTGGCGAAAGGCAAGCTCACCGCCGAAGCGAGCGCCGCTGCGCAGGCGAAACTGGCCTCGGCTGGCGAGATCGAGGCCCTCGCCGGCTGCGACCTCGTCGTCGAGGCGGTGGTGGAGAAGTTCGAGGTCAAACGTCAGGTCCTCCTCGCGCTCGACAAGGCGCTGCCGCCGCACGCCATCCTCGCGACCAATACGAGCTCGATCTCCATCACCCGTCTGGCCGCCGTCACCGCGCGCCCGGAGCGCGTGATCGGCATGCATTTCATGAACCCCGTCCCGCTCATGCAATTGGTCGAGATCATCCGCGGCCTGCAGACCTCGCAAGAGACCTGCGACGCCGTCTTCGCGATGACGCGGAAGCTCGCGCGCACGCCGGTGGAGGTGAACGACGCTCCCGGCTTCGTTTCGAACCGGGTGCTCATGCCGATGATCAACGAGGCCATCTTCTGCCTCTACGAGAGCGTGGGGGAGGCCTCGGCAATCGACGAGGTCATGAAGCTGGGCATGAACCATCCGATGGGTCCGCTGGCTCTCGCCGACCTCATCGGGCTCGACGTCTGCCTCGACATTCTACGGGTGCTGGAGGAGGGTTTCGGCGATCCGAAATACCGTCCGTGCCCCCTGCTGGTGAAGATGGTGGACGCGGGTTATCTCGGCCGCAAGAGCGGGCGCGGATTCTATGCCTACGGCTGAGGGTCTTCCCCGCGTCTTCTGCCAGGTCTGCGGCGCCGAGAACCTGAGCGACCGCGAGTACTGCGCGCGTTGTCATCAGAAGCTGATGGTGATCTCCGGCGCCGTCGGTGGCGAGGCCGAGCAGTTCGAACCCGACCGCGGCGCCGATTTCTCGCTCGACGAGCACCTCCTGGAACGGATCTCGATCCTCGAGGAGGCCGTCAAGCGCACCGCGGAGACCGCGCAGAAGCTCGTAGCCGCCGTGCAGAAGCAGGAGAAGAACCTGCTCGTCTCGCAGACCGGTTTCGCGACGCTGCGCGAGCTGCTCGAGCGGCGCCGCCTGGTGGGGCGCGAGGAGTGGAGCGACCTGTGGGAGTCCAAGATGGACTACCAGCTGCGCGCCCTCGAGAAGCGCGAGCGGTTCATGGGGATCCGCGATCGCGTGGCCGCGCTCTACCAGGGGAACCGCTCGAAGCTCTTCGCGCAGCACCTCGACGACGCCGAGTACGCGCTCTTCGCCTTCGACGTCGAGCGCGCGAAACGCGCCCTCGAGCAGGCGTGGAAGCTCGATCGCACCAACTACGAGCTGGCGCTCTTCCTCGGCGAGACCTACTTCAACGAGGGCGATACCGAGGCGGCCCTGAGCTATTTCCAGAAGGTTCTCGAGGTCAAGCCCGACCACTTCGAGGCCCTCGTCTTCTCCGGCGTCATCTTCCACGAGCAGGGCAACTTCCATCGCGCCGAAGCGCTGCTCAAGAAGGCCGTGGCGGAATACCCGGACGCCTTCCTGCCCCACTTCAGTCTCGGCGCGGTCTATGCCGCGCACGGCGACCTGTCGCGCGCCGTGGCCTACCTCGAGCAGGCGAACCAGCTCGACCGGGTGCCGCAGGCGCTCTATCTCCTCGGCAACTGCCGCTACGAGATGGGGCAGGCCGCGCACGCCATCCGCAGCCTGCGGGAGGCCGTGCGCCTGGATCCGGCGTTCGAGGAGGCGCACTACCTCCTGGGCCTGGCCTATCTCGACCGCCACTGGAACAAGAAGGCGCTGGCGTCGTTTCGCGAGGCGCAGCGCCTCAATCCTCGCCGGCTGCGCTACCAGGACCTGGTGCAGTTCCTCTCCGGGCGCACGGGCGCGCCGCTGCCCGAAGTGGGCACGGAGGCGGCGCGCTACATGGCGAAGGCCGAGGAACATCGCGCGCGCGGCGAGCGCGACCGGGCGCTCTCTGCCTATCAGAAGGCGCTGGACGCGGAGCCCGAGAACCCCACGCTGCTGATGTCGTTCGCGATGCTCTGCCTCTCTCTCGATCGTTGGGAAGAGCTCGAAACCGCCGCGCGGCGGGTGCTCGAGCTGAATCCCGGCGAGATGCTGCGCGCGACGGCTTCGGCGGCGCTGATCGCCGCCGTGCGCAGCGGCGGCAAGTTCCGCGAGGGAAACCGTATCGGCAAGCTCCTGCTGCAGGAGGGGGCGAGCAACTTCACGCGCACGATCGCCTACTTCGAGATGGCCTACAACCTGGCGGAGATGGAGGAGGACCTCGATCAGGCGCTGGAGTACGCCCAGCAGGCGCTCGATCTGGCTCCCGACGAGCTCAAGCAGTTCCCGCTCGCCGCCAAGGGCTGGGTGCACTACAAGCGCAAGGAGTACGACCAGGCCGTCGAGTGCCTCGCGCGGTCGAACGATCTCGGATCCTCGCCGACGACCCTGACCCATCTCGGCATGGCCCTCCTCGCCTCGGGCCACGAGGAGAAGGCGCGAGGCGCCTTCGGACGGGCGCGCAGCCTCGAGCCGCGCGTCGGCGCCCTGGAGGAGAAGATGATGGAATGCATGCGCGACTCGTCGCGCCTGCTCGAACGCGTGCAGCAGCGCCAGAAGCGATAGCCCTCGAAACGCCTCACTTTCGCAGCGAAGATCCGGTGACCCTGTGACTCCCACGACCGAAAACGCCCGCCTCGCCGCCCCCACTCGCTGGTCGCAGACCTACTTGTTCACCACCCGCGAGGTGCCGAACGACGCCGAGGTGATTTCGCACCAGCTGATGGTCCGGGCGGGGATGATCCGCAAGCTCGCCGCCGGCATCTACACCTACCTCCCGTTCGGCTGGCGCAGCCTGCAGAAGCTCTCGGCCATCGTCCGGCGCGAGATGGCCGCCGCGGGGGCCGTGGAGCTCTCCATGCCTTCGGTGCAGCCCGCCGAGCTCTGGATCGAGTCGGGTCGCTGGCAGAAGTACGGCAAGGAGCTCCTGCGCATCCGCGACCGCCACGATCGCGACTTCTGTTTCGGCCCGACGCACGAGGAGGTGATCACCGACCTGGTGCGACGCGACGTCAAGAGCTACCGCCAGCTGCCGTTCAACCTTTTCCAGATTCAGACCAAGTTCCGCGACGAGATCCGCCCGCGCTTCGGCCTGATGCGCGGGCGCGAGTTTCTGATGAAGGATGCCTACTCGTTCCATGCCACGCCGGAGAGCCTCGACGAGGCTTACGAGGCGATGCGCGCGGCCTACCGGCGGATCTTCGAGGCTTGCAAGCTCGACTACACGGTCGTCGACGCCGACACCGGGACGATCGGCGGCTCCTCCTCGCACGAGTTCATGGTCACCGCCGCCACGGGCGAGAGCGCGGTGGCGCACTGCGAGGCCTGCGGCTACGGGGCGAACACGGAGAAGGCGTCGCGGGCGCCCTGGGCGGAGGCTGCCGCCGGTGCCGAGCTGCCGCTGACGCGTCACGAGACCCCGGGCATGCGATCGGTGGAGGAGGTCGCCCGCTTCCTCGCCGTGCCCGCGGAGCAGTTCGTGAAGACGCTGGTCTACGAGACCGACAAGGGCTACGTGGCGGTGGCGATCCGCGGCGACCGCGAGGTCAACGAGGTCAAGCTCCTGAACGCGCTGAACGTCGAGCACCTGCAGCTTGCCACCGAGGAGAAGGTCCTGGCCGCGACCGGCACGCCAGTCGGCTCGCTCGGGCCGGTCGGCCTGCCTGCCGGCCTTCGGCTGCTGGCCGATCTCTCCGTCGCCGGGCTGCGCAACTTCACCTGCGGCGCCAATTCCCCCGGAGTCCATCTGTCGAACGCCAACTGGGGCCGCGACGCCAAGCCGGGCGAGGTCGTCGATCTCGTCACGGTCGTCGAGGGCGATCCGTGTCCGCAGTGCGGCGCCGCCCTCGCCATCTCGCGCGGCATCGAAGTCGGACACATCTTCAAGCTCGGCGACAAGTACTCGGTGGCGATGAAGTGCGAGTTCACCGACGAGGCGGGCGGCCAGAAGCCGATGATCATGGGCTGCTACGGCCTCGGGATCGGCCGCACGGTGGCCGCCGCCATCGAACAGAACCACGACGCCGACGGCATCATCTGGCCGATGCCGCTGGCGCCGTTCGAGGTGCTGGTCATCGCCCTGAACCCGAACGAGGCCGAGTCGGCGCGCGCCGCCGAGCAGATGGCGAACGAGCTCGCCGGGCGGGGCCTCGACGTCCTCTACGACGATCGCGACGAACGGCCGGGGGTGAAGTTCAAGGATGCCGAGCTCATCGGCATCCCGCTCCGCGTCGTCGTCGGCGGCAAGTCGCTGGCAGCGGGGCAGATCGAGTTCGCCCTCCGTCGCGACCGCCAGAAGCTCCTCGTGCCGGTGGCCGACGCGGTGGCCAAGGCGCTCGAGCTCGTGGCCGCAGAACGCGGCTGACGAGGCCGCCAGCGGCTCTCAGAAGGGCCGAATCGCACTCCCGCTGCTTCCCCGGGTCTGAGTTCGGCAGGCGGGCAGCGGCGTTCGCGCTGAATTCCCGGCGCGCAGTGGCGGGGGGCCCCGCCGACAAGAGAAGAAA
>CAZQTL010000010.1:0-41453 GCA_964595975.1 uncultured Thermoanaerobaculia bacterium
GGCCCTCCGCCATCGCCTCGGCGAAGTTCGCGAACAGCACCGTGAACCAGAGCCAGAGCGCGATCGCCAGGATGAAGCCTGCGGGAGCCTCGCCGCCCTCTGGAGGGTTGGCCAGGGCCTGGACCCAGAGCACGGTGGCGAGCAGGCTGCCGACGAAGACGACGAACATCACCGGATTGCGCAGCTGAAGGCGCGGATCGAGCTTGCGGAAGGCTTCGATCGCCGCCCGGCCGGCGATGGTGCGATCGAAGAGAGAGAGCTGTTTGCGGGACATGTCGGTTCCTCGGATGCCGTGGGAGATTCAGCGGCCGGAGAGCATCTGCAGGTGCTCGGCGATCGGGCCGAGAGCGAGCGCGGGGAGAAAGGTCAGCGCGCCGACGACCAGCACCACGCCGACGAGCAGAACGACGAACAGCGGAGTGTCGGTCGGAAGGGTCCCCGGCCCCACCGGTACGAGCTTCTTCCGCGCCAGGGAGCCAGCGATCGCCAGCACGGGTATGGCGAGGAAGTAGCGCGAGAACAGCATCGCGAAGCCGAGCCAGAGGTCGTAGAAGGGCGAGGTGACCGTGAGTCCGCCGAAGGCGCTGCCGTTGTTGTTGCCGGCGGAGGAGAAGGCGTAGAGGATCTCGGAGAAGCCGTGCGCGCCCGGATTGGCGAGGCCGGCGAGCCCCGCCGGCGAGACGACGGCGACCGCGGTGCCGATCAGCACGACGAACGGCGGCACCAGCAGGCAGAGCGAGGCTGCCTTCATCTCGTGGGCTTCGACCTTCTTGCCGAGGTACTCGGGCGTCCGCCCGACCATGAGACCGGCGACGAACACGGCGACGATGGCGAACATCAACAGGCCATAGAGGCCGGAGCCGATGCCGCCGAAGACGACCTCGCCGAGCTGCATCAACCACATCGGCGCGAGGCCCCCCAGCGGAGTGAAGGAGTCGTGCATCGAATTCACTGAGCCGTTCGAGGCCGCGGTCGTCGCCGCCGCCCAGAGCGCCGAGTTGACGATGCCGAAGCGAACCTCCTTGCCTTCCATGTTGCCGCCCGTCTGCAGGTCGTTCGCCGAGAGGTCCACGCCGGCGGCCCGCAGCACCGGGGTCGCCGCCTGCTCGCTCCAGACGGTCGCGGCGAGCAGCGGAACGAACAGGATCGTCATCGCCGCGAGCAGCGCCAGGCCTTGCCGCGGGCTGCGCACCATCGCACCGAAGGTGAAGCACAGAGCCGCCGGCAGGAGGAGGATGGCGAGGACCTCGAGGAGATTCGAGAGCGGCGTCGGATTCTCGAACGGATGCGCGGAGTTGACGTTGAAGAAGCCGCCGCCGTTGGTGCCGAGCTGCTTGATGGCGATCTGCGAGGCCGCCGGGCCGACGGCGATGACCTGGCCGGTCATCCTCGCTCCGTCCGCGCCGTTGACCGGCTCGACGAGCGTCGACTGCACATAGGGGCCGATCGTCTGGACGACGCCCTGCGAGACCAGCGCGAGCGCCAGGACCAGTGACAGTGGCAGCAGGATGTAGAGAGTCGTCCGCACGATGTCGACCCAGAAGTTGCCGATGCGCTCCGAAGAGTGGCGAACGAAGCCGCGGATGAGGGCCACCAGGACCGCCACGCCGGCGGCGGCGGAGACGAAGTTCTGCACCGTCAGGCCGAGCATCTGGGTGAGATAGGACAGCGTCGTCTCGCCGCCGTAGTTCTGCCAGTTGGTGTTGGTGGCGAAGCTCACGGCCGTGTTCCACGAGCTGTGCGGGGCCACCGCCGCCATCCCGGCGGGGTTCCAGGGCAGGATGTTCTGCAGGCGATGCAGGAGATAGACCGCGAGGAGTCCCGTGAAGTTGAACGCCAGCATGGCGAGGGCGTAGGTCTTCCAGGTCATCTCTTCTTCGGCCCGCACGCCGCAAAGGCGGTAGATCTGTCGCTCGACAGGGCCGAGCACCCGGTCGAGACCGAAGGGGCGGCCGTCGTAGACGCGCGCCATGTATTCGCCCAGCGGCTTCGCCAGGGCGAGCAGCGTGATCAGGTAGAAGGCGAGCTGCAGCCAGCCGTTGGCGCTCATCCGAATCGCTCCGGATCGAAGAGGGCATAGAAGAGATAGACGGTCAGGACGACCGCCAGGATCAGCATCAGGGATTGCAGGCCGCTCATGGCTTCGGCTCCAGGCGCTCGAGGAAGAGGACCAGGCCCCAGCAGGCGGCGAAGAAGGCGATCGTCAGGGCGACGTACAGCAGGTCTTGCATCGAATCCTCCCGGCGCCGCGAAGTCGGGGAGTCCGGCGCCAGGAGGAGTGTCGCTCCGCCGGGCGAAGGGAGTCCGGAAGGGGAGCGAAAGGTTTCCTAAAGATCGAGCGGTTCGGCGAGGAAGCGGTAGCCCACCCAGGGCTCGGTGCCGATGTAGCGCGGTTCGGCCGGATCCGGCTCGAGCTTGCGGCGGAGCGAGCTCATGTGCACACGGACGGTGTCCGGCGAAGTCGCCGGAGCTCCGCGCCAGACGCGGGCGACGATCTGGCGAAAGGTGAGGGGCTTTCCGGGGTGGGCGGAGAGGAGCTCGAGCAGCGCCATCTCGGTCGGGGTGAGGTGCACCTCGCGTTCGCCCTGCAGCACCCGCCGGCGCTCGAGGTCGATCTCGAGACCGGGGAAGCGCCGCTGGGCAGGCGCGGAAACGCCGGCGCGGCGAAGATGCGCGCGTACGCGGGCGGTGAGCTCGCGCATCGAGAAAGGCTTGGTCAGGTAGTCGTCGGCACCGGCGTCGAGCGCGCGCACCTTGTCCTCCTCTTCGCCGCGAACCGACAGGACGACGATCGGCGTCGCGGAGGTCCGGCGCAGCTCGCGCACCAGGGAGAGACCGTCGCGTCTGGGCATGGCGAGATCGGTGAGGACGAGATCCGGCTCGACGGCGCGGAAGCGCTCGAGACCGTCCTCGCCGTCGGCGGCCTCTGCGGTGAGGAAACCGGCGCCAGCGAGCTCGGTCGCGACCGCTCGGCGGATGGCCGCGTCGTCGTCCACGATGAGCAGGAGCGGCGCCCGCCGGCTCATTCCCCGGTCCCTTCGACCTGCGCAGCGTCGGGATGGAATGCCGGGAGGGTCAGGCGCGCAGCAGCTCCGCCGCCGGGGCGGTCGCGCAGCTCGAAGCTGCCGCCGCAGGCGGCGGCGAGCTGGCGCACGATGGCCAGGCCCAGACCGCCGCGGCCTCCCTCCGGCAGGCCCGGTAGAGGAAGGGCCGTGGTCGCGCGCCGCTCGTCGGACGGGCCGGCGAACTGCTCGGCGAGAGCCGCCGGAAGTCCCGGTCCGCGGTCGGCGACCTCCAGGACGACGCTCGACGTACCTCGCGCGTCCGAGTCGGTGAAAGCGGAGAGACGGATCTCGACCTGTGCTGGCGAAACCCGGGCGGCGTTCTCGATGAGATTGACCAGCGCTTCGACGACGAGCGCGGCGTCGACGGCCAGCTCGGGGCAGTCGCGGGCGATGGCGACCTCCACTGTATGGTCGGCCAGGACCAGTTCCAGGTTCTCCCGCGCCGCGCGGAAGAGCTCGGCTGCGGGGATCGGTTCCAGGTGAGGATGGAGGAGACCGGCCTCGAGGCGGGCGGCGGTGAGCAGCTGGTCGACGCGGCGCCCGAGGCGCTCCCGTTCTCGCGCCACGACGAGCAGACGGATCCGGTCAGGGGAGCTCTCCGGCGTGTCGCGCAGGAGGGCCTCGAGTCCGATCGCCATGGCGGTGAGCGGCGACCTCAGGTCGTGCGACACGGCGCGCAGGAGCGCGGTCTTCAGGCGGTCGCTCGCCGCCAGCGCCTCGCTGCGGGTCGATTGCTCGATCAGATGATCCCGCTCGATGGCCAGGGCGAGGAGCCGGCCGGCGGAAGCGAGGATCTCCGGATCGGTTCGCCCTCCGGTGACGACCAGGGCGCCTGACAGCCGGCCCCCTACCGCGAGCGGCGCGGCCAGCCGGCGGGCGCCGCCGGCCGGTTCGAGCTCGACGACCTGTTCGCCGGCGATCGCCCGTTCGACTCCGGGCTCCTCGGCGATCGCTTCGGCTTCGCCGGTCGCCCAGACGCAGCGTGCGCGCCCCTGCTCGACGAGCACGAGGCCTCCGCGCAGCGCTCCAAGGGCCGAGAGCGTGTGGGCTGCGGCCTCGTCGAGACGCCCGGGCCGGTTGGTAGCGGTGAAGAGTCCGAAGCAGAGGTCGTAGAGCGTCTGCGTGTCGCGCCGCTTCGCTTCCGCCTCTTCCGCGCGATGTCGCTCGGCGGCGACCAGCCTGCCGGTGACGACGGTGGTGATTCCGAAGGCGGCAAGTGCCGCCCAGTTCGCGGGCTCGGCGATCGTCAGGGTGTGCAGGGGTGGCAGGAAGAAGTAGTTGAAGGCCAGAGTGCTGGCGATCGAAGCGGCAACGCCGGCGAAGAGCCCCCGGCGCAGAGTCAGGAAGAGCACCGCGAGCAGGAAGAGGAAACCCGCGGTCGTGGCATTCGCGCCGGCCAGGCGGCCGGCGAGCGTCGTGCCGGCGACGACCGCGAAGACCGCTGCCAGAGCGAGCGCGCGTTCGGCCGGAGGACGTTGCACGGATCGATTCTAGGCCGGAAGCGGATCCGCGCCCGGTCTCGCCCCTTCAGGGTGCGGCGACGTCGACCGTCCGCACGACGGTCGAGAAGTCGCCGCCCTGCTGGTCGGCTACCAGCACGGCGATGCGGTGCCGGCCGGGGGCGAGCTCGAGCTCGGCGCGGTGGACCCAGACCCCCGCTTGCGCCCGCGCGAGGTCGCCCGCCCCGACGGTGATCGGAATCGGCGTACCGGCGTCGAAGGTGACCCGGCCGCCGCCGTCCTGGATCGCCAGCTTGAGGAGCAGCCGCCCGGCGCTCTCGGCGCCTCGGGGGAGCAGGGCGAGGGCGGAGATCGGAATGCGGATGGCGACCGGCAACCGGAGGTCGTCGCCCTTCTTCGCGCCGGCGGTGACCTCGCCGAGCTCGATCGCCAGGCCGAACGGGTTGCGCACGGAGCCGAGCGTCACGGCAGCGACGAGTGCCCCTTCGCTGCGCTCCTCGGGCCGGCGCCGGCGGAAGCTCTCGCGATGGCGTACCTCGAGGCCGGGACGAGCGATCCGCACCTCGATCCGATGATCCTTGGTGCCGGCTCCGGCGTCGGTGGTGAATCCGAGCGAGTAGGCCGCGCCGCCGTCGGCCTCGATCTCGCGCAGCTCGGCGTCGAGCCGTTCGTCGAGGTAGAAGCTGCGCCCGCCAGTGGCCGAAGAGAGACGGATCACACTGCCGCCCTTCGCGATTGCGCTCGCGTCCTTCGGCGGCGGAGCGGAACCGCCCGTGCCGGCGCCGACGCTGCCGAACTCGGCGCTGTTCTGGGCCGGCGGCGGCTCTCGTGGCGACACCGTGTAGAAGGCGACGCGGGCGTTCTCGGCGGCGGCGACGAGGCGCTCGAGCTCTGCGGCGAGCGCGACTCCGAGCTCGTCGAGGCGCGGAACCCGGGTGATCTGTCCACCCTGGTTGACGCCCAGCTTCTGGGCGAAGAACTGCAGCAGGAACTGCGCCGGCTCCGAAGAGTAGCCGGAGGTCGCCAGGACCACCGCCTTCCTCCCTTCGACCGCTTCGAGCGCCTCGACGATCCGCGCCAGCGCCCGCACCGAGCGGCTCTGACGGTCGAGCTCGCGCTCGCCCCAGATCTCGATCTCGTTCTGGATCCGGACGCGCTCGGATGCCGCGAGCCGCACCTCCCTGGCGACGTCTCCTTCCGGGTCGATCTCGGATCGCACCATCGGCACGGCCCGACCGTAGTTGCGGATCTCCATCTCGAGCTGCTTGCGCTCCGCTTCGATCGCCGTCGCTCGCGCCGGGAGGCGCTCGAGCGCTGCGAAGGCGGCTTCGACGGCCGCCGGGTCCGTGGTCGGCGCGGCGAGGATGCGGAGGTCGTCCTGAAAGGCGGCCACCAGGATCTGGCGCGCCGGCTGGAGCGGCCCGGCGAGATAGGCGCGCAACTCCGCGAGCGTCTCCTGCCGCGTGTGCTGGGCGAGGGCGCTCTGGTCGACGAAGAAGACCACGTTCGAGGGTGCCTCCGTCGCCGGGAGCTCGCGCGGCGCGAGCGGTATCGGCTCCGCCGGCTGGGCCTCGAGATCCGGTCCGCTGGCGGGGGCCGCAGGCGGCGCGAAATAGTCCACCGACACCGGTTGGCCGTCGACGAAGAGCTGGAAATCGTCGATCTCGAGGTCGGTGACGCGCCGCCCGGAGAGGTCGGTGACGATCACGTCGACGTTGACGACTTCGACTTCGAGGTTCTCGCCGAACGCCGGCGGCTCCTGTTGGGCGACGGCCGGGCCAGCGCCGCCTCTGAAGAGGGCGAGCGCGAGCATTGTCGAGAGGGCGCGACGGGCGGCGGACATCGCTCTCCAAGGTAGCACGGCGGGGGATCGGCTCCACTTGCGGGTAGTGACCTGTTCCACAGAAGGCGCTCAGCTGTCCTATCCACTGGGAGGGCGACAGTTCCGCGGAGATTGACCAGGATGAACCGCCTGTCGCGCCACGCCTCGACTGTTTGCGAAAGCCGATCGACCTGGAGGGCCTCATGCACCCGACCCGTAGCCGCCGTGCCGCCCGTACCGCCTTCGTCCTGCCTGCCGCTGCCGCGGCTCTGGGTCTATGCGCCCTCCTGGAGGACACCGCCGCCCGCGCCCAGGTCCTGCCGTTCGAGGTTCTCGTCGACGAGACACGCGTCGTGCTCGGGGAGGAGGTTCAGCTCGTCGTGCGGACAGTCGAGAGTCGTCCCCTCGCGAGCGCGACCTTCGGGCTCGAGATGCGCGACGAAGACGGCCTGCCGGCGGTGCTTTTTGCCGACCTCCTGTCGGCGGCGGTCTTCGCCGGCTCCGCCGGCGGCGCCGGCGACGCGACGATCCAGACGCAATGGAACCCGGCCACCCAACGCCTCGATGTCACGCTGGAGTCGCCGACCGCGACGATGAACGAGGTCTTCGGCCCCCTCGCCGTGCTGCGTCTGTCGCTCGACCCCATCGTCGCGACGATCAACCGCCCCCGTTTCGAGATTGCGCTCGACCCGGACATGGTGCTCGTGGACGCGGCGGCGGCGCGGGTCGTCACCCTGCCGGGGAACGGCAAGGTCAGGATCGTCGATTTCGACCCGGCTCAGGGACTGGGCGCGCTGGGGGGCGAGGTCTTTCCCGGCGGCAACATGGTGATCGGCGCGATGACGGTGCATCCGTTCGCCATCGGCCACGGAACGTTCGAGGTGCTGTACGACGCCGCTCTCGCCGACGGGCCGCCGGTCGTGGCCCTCGACCTGCGCTACGGCGCGACCGTGGTCGACTCGCTCGACGTCACGAATCCCGGCCAGGTGATCGTGACGTTTCACTCCGACGGCGGGCTCTTCAACGCGACGCTGCACGGGGCGATCTTCACCGTCGTGGTGCCGTCGCGAGAGGACGTTCCGGTGGGGACGATCTCGACCGTGACGCTCGGACCCGCCACCGCGCTCTTCGACGCCGCAGGGGATCCGATCGTGCTCGAGACGGACGTCGAACAGGTCAACTTTCTCGCTCCCGAGGTCGTCGCGGTGGCGGCGTTCGAGGCCGGCGGATTCACCGAATGGTGGAGACTCGCCCAGTAGACGCAGGCGGCTCATCCTTCGCGGTCCCCATCGCGTAGGGCAGGATGAGAGACTCCGACATGGCCACGACGACCGACCCCGGCTCTTCGGTGAGGGCCCTGAGCCGATTCCCGCCGGAGCGCCTGCGGCTCCGAGACGACCGCCCGCCGCGTCCCGACGGTGAGTTCGTCCTCTACTGGATGGTCGCCCAGCGCCGCCTGGGGTGGAACTACGCCCTGGACCGCGCGATCGCCTGGGCCGAGGAGCTCGGCAGGCCGCTGGTCGTGCTCGAGGCCCTGCGCTGCGACTACCGCTGGGCGAGCGACCGCATCCACCGCTTCGTCCTCGAAGGGATGGCCGAGAACGTCCGGCGCGCGGCGGGAAAGAACCTGCTCTACATCCCCTACGTCGAGCCTGCGCCCGGTGCCGGCAAGGGCCTGCTGCGCGCGCTCTCGCAGCGCGCCGCCCTGATCGTCACCGACGACTTTCCCTGCTTCTTCCTGCCGCACATGCTCGAGGCCGCGACGCGGCAGGTCGAGTGCCGTCTGGAATCGATCGACGGCAACGGACTCTTCCCCCTGTCGGCGACGGAAACGGCGTCGCCCACCGCCTACGCCTTTCGCCGCATCCTGCAGAAGAGGCTGCCCGAATTTCTGGATTCGATGCCGGTGCCTGCGCCGCTCGAGGCGCTGTCGGTTCCGGTACTGGAAAAGCTGCTGGTAGGGGGAAGTGCCTGGCCCTGGGGCCGTGCCTCGGACGAGCTCCTGGCTGGGTCGGCGACCGAGCTCGCAGCCTTGCCGATCGACCACTCGGTGGGTCCCGGCGCGCAACGCGGCGGAAGCGCAGCCGCGGAAGAGCACCTGACTTCTTTCCTTTACCGAAAGCTCTTGCTGTATGCCGAGAAGCGCAACCACCCCGACGAAGACGGCGCCAGCGGACTCTCGCCCTACCTGCACTTCGGGCACCTCTCGGTGCACCAGATCGTGCACGACCTCGCCGCGGGGGAGAGGTGGTCGCCGGAAGACGTCGCGCCGGGCGCGACCGGCGCGCGCGCCGGCTGGTGGCGGATGTCGCCGGCGGCGGAGGCCTTTCTGGATCAGGTGGTGACCTGGCGCGAGGTGGGCTATCACTTCTGCCACCATCGCCCCGATTACGATCGCTACGATTCGCTGCCGCCCTGGGCGCTGGCGACGTTGGGGAAACATGCCGCGGACCTGCGCTCGCCGCGCTACGAGCTCGACGACCTCGCGGCGGCCCGCACTTATGACCCGCTGTGGAACGCCGCCCAGCGCCAGCTCGCCGCCGAGGGGCGGATGCACAACTATCTACGCATGCTGTGGGGCAAGAAGGTGCTCGAGTGGTCGGCGACGCCGGCCGAGGCGGTCGCCTCGCTCATCGAGCTCAACAACCGCTATGCGCTCGACGGCAGGAATCCCAACTCCTACAGCGGCATCTTCTGGTGCTTCGGCCGCTTCGACCGCCCCTGGGGACCGGAACGGCCGATCTTCGGCACCGTGCGCTACATGAGCTCGGCCAACACCGCGCGCAAGCTCCATCTCAAGGGCTATCTCGAGCGCTATGGCGGCCAGACGTCGCTGCTCGACGCTCCGTGAGAATGTAATATCATCAGCGGGTGCACGCTGCCGCCGCGCCCGCGAGTCCCCCGCCGCTCGTTCGTCTGCAGGGTGTTTCGTTCCGCTTCGGTGCCGATGTCGTTCTCGAGGGGATCGATCTCTCGCTGACGGAAGGGGATCGCCTCGCCCTCCTGGGGCCGAACGGCGGCGGCAAGAGCACGCTCGTCCGCCTGGTCCTCGGTCTGCTCGCGCCCGCCTCCGGCAGGCTCGAACGCCGCCCCGGCCTGCGCCTCGGCTACGTGCCGCAGTTTCCGGCTTTCGATCGCCACTTCCCGGTGCGCGTGGAAGAGATGATCCTCCAGGGCCGGCTGCGCGATCGCCGCCGCCTGCGGCCATTCGCCGCCACCGCGCCGCGCGACCGCGCCCGCGTCGACGAGGTCGTCGCGCGCCGCGATCTCGGGACCCTTCGCCGCGCGTACCTCGACGAGCTGTCGGGTGGCGAGATGAAGCGCGCCCTGGTCGCCCGCGCCCTGGTCGCCGAGCCCGACCTCCTGGTCCTCGACGAGCCGACGGCGGCGCTCGACGAGCCTTCGCGGCGCGCTTTCTGGCTGCTGCTCGCCGGACTGCCGGAGAGAACGGCGATCGTCCTGGCGACGCACGACCTCGCGCCGGCGACCTTCGTGCCGAAGCGCGCAGCGCTGATCGATCGCCGTTTCGAGGCGCTCGATCTCGCGGGACTCCACGCGCACCCGCTGGTGTGCGGTCACGGACACGGGTGAGATGGGCGCGCTTCTCGAGGCGGCGGCGGCAGGCCTGGGCGTTCCTCCGCCGGCGCTCGCGGCGTCGTTGCTCGCCAGTCTGCTCTGCGGCTTCGTCGGAACGGTGGTGGTTCTCCGCCGCCTGGTGGCGCTCGGCGGCGGGATCGCCCACGCGGCCTTCGGAGGCGTCGGGCTGGCGCTGCTTCTGGGCTTCGATCCCCGGCTCGGCGCCGCCGGAGTCGCCGCCGTGGCGGCTGCCGCTCTCGCGCCGCTGCGCAGCGAGCGCCTGGCGCGACTGGACGCCGCCATCGGCGTGCTCTGGGCGGTCGGCATGGCCACCGGCATGCTGCTGCTCTCGGGGGCGGCGCACGGCGATCTCGATGTCGAGGCGATCCTGTTCGGCGACCTGATGCAGGTGCGGGCCGCCGATCTGCCGCTGCTCGGAGGCCTCGTCGTCGGCATGATCGCCCTGCTTCTCGCCTTCGGCCGCGAGCTCGTGGCAACCGCTTTCGACGACGAGCACGCGCGTCTTCAGGGACTGCCGGTCGGCAGGCTCTCGTTCCTGCTGCTCCTCGTCGTGGCGCTCGCGGTGGTGGCCCTGCTCTCGCTCGTCGGCGTGGTGCTCGCCATCGCCCTGCTCGCCATCCCGCCGCTCGTCGCCCTGCGTCTCTTTCGCAGCCTGCCGGCGATCGTCGCCGGAGGCTGCGCCGTGGGCCTGCTGGTCACTGTCGGCGGCCTGGGGATCGCCGCGCGCATCGCCATGCCGGCTGGCCCGACGATCATTCTGCTCGGCGGGGTGATTCTGGGGCTGGTTCACCTCGCGCCTCGGCGCCGCCTGCGACCGGAGCGCCGGGTCGCTGTTTCAGGGCAGTAGGTTCGCCAGCGCGCGTTCGACGCGCGCGTGCAGATCGGGCGGAGCGCCGTAGAAGATCTCGCGGGTACGCCCGTCGGCATCGAACAGCAGAAGCGTCGGAACGGCGGAGAGGTCGCCGAAGCGCACGGCCAGCTCCGGCGAGGCCATCCCCCAGTGCAGCGGCAACCCGAGGCCGTCGACGACCTTCTGGACTCCGTCCAGGTCCGACTCCACCGCCAGCGCGACGATCTCGAGCCGGTCGCCGTAACGCCGCTCGAGCTCGCCGAGCCAGACGAGTGTGCCGCGGCAGGGCGGGCACCAGGTGGCCCAGAACTCGACCAGAACGGGCTTGCCGGCGAGCGCCGAGCGCGGCAGCGTCCGGCCGCCGAGCTGGGGGATTCCGATCTCGGGAAGGTTCGCGGGAGAAAGGGCCCGGACCGCGCCGACCCGGGACGTCGCGATCTCGGTTCGCAGCGCCTCGCGTTTTCCGGCGAGGACCTCGCGCAGCATGCGGTCGAGGTCGGCGCGGAATCGTTCATGGCTCGCGGCGTTGCGCCAGGGCGCGTAGCGGCCGGCATTCTCTCCCTCGCCCTTGCCGTAGAAGCCGAAGTCCTTCGGCGTGGCGACGAGGATGTCGTCGACGAAGATCGCGGGATACCGGGTCACGCCGAATCGGGTGGCAAGCTCGGAGTCGCCATAGTTCTCGACCACGAAGTTCACCCGCCCTTCGAACTGCCTCACGACGCTCTGTGCCAGCAGACCTGCTGGATCGGAGACGTTTCAGGTGTAGGGCCACCGGACCAGGGTCACGGTGGCCTCGACGAGGCGTTCTGGCGGCCGCGGCGGCGCGGGGCCGAGGGCGACCGGGAAGTACGGCAGCACGTCCTCGAAGACCGCCGCCGCGATCTCGCCACCGCCCTTCGCCGGGTCGGGATCGGCGGCGGAGAAGAGCGCCGTCTCGAGGAAGAGACGCTGCAGGCTGGTGTCGCGTGGACTCTCGTCCAGCCGGGCGGCGAAAGCTGCGCCCCGGCGGGCGGCCTCGTCGGCGGAGATCGCGCGACCGGGATGGAGGAGCCGGCCGAGCCGCGCCCTGGCGTCGAGCAGGCGCAGCAGGGCGCCATAGCGGGCGCCCGCGGCGCTCAACTCGTCGGCCTCTTTCAGCAGCGCGCTGATGCGGATGAAGAGAGGGTGGTTGTCGATCGAGCGCGGCGGAACGTAGGCGGCGAGCAACTCGTCGCGCGTCGCGGCGATCTCGCCGCTGACGTCGCGCGGTTCGAGCGCAGGCAGCGTCGCCGGGCGCCGTGGCAGGCCGGCGACGAGGGCGACGAAGTCGCGCTCCGCCTGCGCCGAGCCGAGGTAGAACAGGCCATACTCCGGCGCCGTGTTGCGGCCGTAGTCGAGGCTCGCCTCGTAGTAGACCGGCACCTGGGAGAGCGCCGCCTCGGCGAAGGCGCGCGCCGCCGCCGGCAGCGGCGCGAAGGCGGGCCGGGGGCCCGGCTCGCGATGGGCGCCGAGGACGGGGCCGAGGCGCTGCCATTCGCGCTCGAGCTCGCTCATCTGGCCGCGCAGATCGCCCGGAATCCTGCTCCGGTACTCGGCGGCCTCGAGATCGGTCCACACCCGCTCCAGGCGCGACAGGGCCAGCCAGCGCTTTCCTTCGGCGAGCGCCTGCGCCGCGTCGTCGAGCAGCGGCGCCGAGCCGGCGCGGATCTCGCGCACCTCGTCGTCGGCCGCGGGCGTCGTGCGGATGCGCTCCTGCCAGCGCGCGATCGCTTCGCCGAGAGGATCGCCCACCGAGGCCGCGGCGGGGACCCCGGACGTCCCCTGAGCGATCAGCCAGACCAGGGTCGCGACCGCCAGCGGCCGATTCGCAGCTGCGGAGCAGCGGAGCATGATCCGTCTACGCAGCGCCGCGCGAGAGGTTTCCTTGCCGCGGTCCGGCCTCGACTAGGCGCGCGCGCAGCTGGCGCAGCGGCCGAACAGGGTGATGTCGTGACTCTCGAGACGGAAGCCGCGCGGGGTGAGGGCGGAGAGATCGGGCGGGCAGGCGTCGACGTCGAAGACGCGGTCGCAGACGCGGCAGCGGAAGTGGTGATGGTGGTGCTTGCCGGCGACCTCATAGCGGCTCGGGGCGCCGGGCAGCTGCACTTCGGAGAGCCAGCGTTCTTCCACCAGTGCCTTGACGTTGCGGTAGATGGTCGCGATGCCCAGGCCCGGGACGGTCGCCTGGGCCACCTCCAGCGCCTCGGCCGGCGACAGTGGGCGGTCGGCGAGCTCGAAGGCCCGGCGGATCGCCGCCCGCTGCTGGGTGTTTCTCGTCACAGCGGGATTCTAGCCGCGCAGCGGCGCGCGAGGCGCGGCCGTTTTTCATAGGATGACCCGATGAACAGCCTAGACCAGCGACCGCAGCCGGAGTGGAGCTTCCGTGGACTTCTCGTCGCCGCCGCGCTCGGCGCGCTGGCGACCGGGGGAGCGGCCTTGGCGGCCGCCCCCGCTGCTGCCCCGGCGGGCACGGCCTCGCCCAGTTTCGACGCCGATCTGCTCGCCGGTTTCGCGCCGCGATCGATCGGCCCGGCGGGGATGAGCGGCCGCGTCGCGGCGATCGCCGCGGTCGAGTCGAACCCCGACATCGTCTATGTCGGCGCGGCGACCGGCGGCGTCTGGAAGTCGCTCGACGGCGGCATCTCCTGGAAGCCTGTGTTCGATGATCAACCGGTGGCAGCGATCGGCGCCATCGCCATCGACCGGCGAAATCCCTCCATCGTCTGGGTCGGCACCGGCGAAGGCAACGTGCGCAACAGCGCTTCGGTCGGCAACGGGGTCTACCGCTCGGCCGACGGCGGCGAGACCTGGGTGCATCTGGGCCTCGAGGGTAGCGAGCGCATCCACCGCATCGTCCTCCATCCCGACAACCCCGACGTCGCCTGGGTGGCGGCCCTCGGCCGCGAGTGGGGAGAGAACCCCGAGCGCGGCATCTTCAAGACGACCGACGGCGGGAAGAGCTGGAAGAAAGTGCTGTACGTCGACGAGAAGACCGGCGGCAGCGACATCGCGATGGTGGAGGGGAGCCCGAACCGGCTGTTCGCCACCATGTGGCAATACCGCCGCTGGCCCTACTACTTCAAGTCGGGCGGGCCGGGTTCCGGCCTCTACAGCTCGCTCGACGGCGGCGAGACCTGGAAGCGGCTCGAAGTCGAAGACGGCCTCCCCGAGGGGGAGCTCGGCCGCATCGGGCTCGGACTCTCGCGGTCGAATCCGGAAGTGGTCTATGCGATGGTCGAAGCGAAGAAGAGCGCCCTGCTGCGCTCGGACGACGGGGGCCGGAGCTTCCGGACGGTGAATTCGGAAACCAACGTCAACCCGCGGCCGTTCTACTTCGGCGAGATTCGCGTCGATCCGCTGGATCCCAATCGCGTCTACAGCGTCGATTTCACGGTGCGGGTATCGAGCGACGCCGGCAAGACGTTCTCGACCCTCATCCGCTGGGACGAGATCCACGGTGACCACCATGCGCTGTGGATCGACCCGGCGAATCCGAAGCACATGATCGCCGGCAACGATGGCGGCGTCGCGGTGAGCCACGACGGCGGCAAGACCAACCGCTTCGTCTCGAACCTGCCGCTGGCGCAGTTCTACCACGTCGCCTACGACATGGACCGGCCCTACAACCTCTACGGCGGCCTGCAGGACAACGGCTCCTGGCGGGGCCCGTCGTCGGTGCATCAGAACGGCGGCATCCGCAACCACTTCTGGAAGGCGGTGGGCGGCGGCGACGGCTTCGAGACCTTGCCCGACCCGACCGATTCGCTGCAGGGTTACGCCCTGTGGCAGGGGGGCAACCTCTCGCGCTGGAACGGACGCACCGGCGAATCGAAGGAGATCAAGCCGGCGCCGCCAGCCGGCGTCGCGTTGCGCTTCAACTGGAACGCCGGACTGGCGCTCGATCCGTTCGACCCGAAGACGGTCTATCTCGGCAGCCAGTTCCTGCACAAGTCGACCGACCGCGGCGAGACCTGGACGATCGTCTCGCCCGACCTGACCTCGAATAACCCGGAGTGGCAGAAGGCGGGGGAGAGCGGCGGCCTGACGCGCGACGCCTCGAACGCCGAGAACCACACCACGATCGTCACCATCGAGCCGTCGAAGAAGGAGCGCGGCCTGATCTGGGTCGGAACCGACGACGGCCGTCTGCAGGTGACGCGCGACGGCGGCGCCAACTGGACGAGCGTCGAGGCCAACGTCAAGGGCGTGCCGGTGAACACCTGGATTCCGGCGATCGAGGCTTCGACCCATGCCGCCGGCACTGCCTTCGCGGTCTTCGACAACCACCGGCGCTCGGACTGGACACCCTACGTCTATCGCACCGACGACTACGGCAAGAGCTGGAGGAGCCTCGCCACGCCGCAGCTGCGCGGCTACGCCCTCGCCATCGTGCAGGATCCGGTCGATCCCGAGCTCCTCTTCCTCGGCACCGAGTTCGGTCTCTGGGTGTCGCTCGACGGCGGCAGGGGATGGACGCGCTGGTCGAACGGCTTCCCGACGGTGTCGGTGATGGACCTCGCGATCCACCCGCGCGACAACGACCTGATCGTCGCCACCCACGGTCGTGCGCTCTGGGTGATCGACGACATCGCTCCGCTGCGCGGACTGGGCGCGAAGGGATTGGCGGAGAAGCTGCGCCTCTTCCCGGTCGCCGACGCCGGGCAGTACTGGCAGCCGGCGGAGGATGGGGGCTTCGGCTTCGGCGCGACCGAATTCCGCGGCACGAGCCGTCCTTACGGCGCCGCGGTCACCTTCCTCGCCAACGGCGACGAGCTGCCGATCGCCGACAAGGAGCGCGAGCGCGCGCGTCTGGTCGCCGAGCGCCGGGTGGAGATGGAAAAGGCTGCCAAGGAGACTCCTGCGGCGGCGGCCGCCGGCGCGCAGGGGGAGGACCAGCCGAAGAGCGACAAGCAGGCGGCGGACAAGTCCGAACCCGACAAGAAGGAGGCTGCGAAGGCGACGCTCGAGATCCGCGACGCCGCCGGCCAGCGTGTGCGCCGCCTCAAGGTCGACGCCAAGCGCGGCCTCAATCGCGTCTACTGGGATCTCTCGCGCGACGCCTTCAAGCGCCCGCCGTCGGCGACGCCCGAAGAGCCGGGCTTCAACCCCAGCGGACCGCAGGTTCCTCCGGGACGCTACGAGATCGTGTTGACGCTCGCCGGGGAGGAGCGCCGTGGCTTCGTCAACGTGCTCGCCGACCCGACCTCGGGCAACAGCGCCGAGGACTGGCAGGCGCGCTGGCAGGCGATTCTCGAAGCCGGTCGCCTGAACGACGCGACGGTGACGGCGATCGAGCGCATCGCCGCGACGCGCCGCGATCTCGACGCGGTCGCCGAGCGCATCCGGACGGCGAACGCCGAGGCGCTGCGCAACGAGGCGGTGAAGGAGGCCGACCTGCCGCTCGCCAAGGAGGCCAAGGCGGTCCGCGAAGGGCTGGAGAAGCTCGAGACCCGGTTCTGGTGGCCGCACGACACCGTCGGTATCACCCCCGACATCGACATCCTGTCGCGCCTCGCCTATGTGCGGGGATACTTGGGCTCGTCGTGGAGCCGGCCGAACCCGACGCACCTCGAGTATCTGCGCCAGGCGCGGCAGCAGCTCGAGGCGGCGCTCACCGACCTGAACGCCTTCTACGCCAGGGAGGTCGAGTCCTACCGCACGGCGCTCGCCGCCCAGAAGGTCGAGCTCGTTCCGGCAGCCCCGCCGATCGCCGTGCCCTGACGGTGCGGAGCGTCGAGGCCGAGGCTCCAGCAAGGTCGCCGCGAGCAGCCGATGCGGCTGCGAGCGGCGAGGCCCGCTTCCAGTGGCAGCGGTGGCTCGTGCCAGCGAGCTTCGGGGTGGCCCTGATCTTTCGCCTGATCGGCCTCGGCGGCTCGTCGATGTGGCTCGACGAGATCATGGAGACCCTGATGGCTCGCAACGGTGTGCGCGAGCTCTTCGCCGGTCTGCTCTACGACCGGGCGCAGCCGCCGGTCGAGCCGCTGCTCACCTGGACTCTGCTGGCCCTGGGCCAGGGCGAGCTGGCCCGCCGCCTGGTGAACGCCCTTCTCGGCGCCGCCGCGGTGGCGCTTTTCGCCCGCTGGGTGGCGCGGCGGTTCGATCTTCCGACGGCGGCCCTCGCCGCGCTCTTCCTCGGCGCCTCGCCTGTGCTCATCCGTTACTCGCACGAGCTCCGGCCGTACGCCCTCTCCCTGCTGCTCTCGGTGTGGGCGCTCGATGCCGGCGAGCGTTGGCTGGAGCGCGGCGCCGACCGCTTCCCCCTGGAGTTGGCCTGCGCCGCCGGCCTCGCTGCCATGACCCACTATCTGGCGGTCGCGCTCTGGCTGCCGGTCGCCGCCGCCTGGTTCGAGGCGCGCAGTGCCGGGCGGGTGGCGGCGCTGGGAGTGCGGCTGCCGGCCGCCCTGGTGCTGTCCCTCCTGCCGCTCGCCGCCTGGTTCGGTCTGCTCGCCGTCTACGGCGGGCCGCAGCAGCCGATCCGCACGGCGGATTGGAGCTGGTCCCTGGTGGAGCGGCGCTTCGACGATCTCCTGGTGCGCGGCTACGTTGGCCAGCCGGACATCGACGGCGGTACCCTGCTCCTGGCACTCCTGCTGCTCGTCGGATGCGCCGTGCTGGCGCGGCGGCAAGGCGGACTCACCACCTTCGCCGGGCTCTTCGCCGGCACCGCTCTGGTCGAGATCGTGTTGCTCGCGACAGGGCGCTTCAGTCACCTGCGCTACAACCAGTTCGGCCTGCTCTTCCTGCTGACGGCGATCGCTGCCGGCATCGTGGCCTGCGCCCGCCTGCTCGGGACCTTCAGCCGCAGCTCGGGATTCGCCACGGCGGGCCTTCTGGCGGCCGCGGTGCTGGCGACCTTCGTCACCGGCGTCGTCGGCTACGCCCAGCACGGCCGGCCGGACTGGCCGGCGGTGGCCCGCGCGGTCGTGGCCCTGCAGGGCCCGGAGGCGCGCGTCGTCACGACGAATTCCTGGGCGCAGATCTCGCTCGGCTTCTATCTGGATCGCTACCGCAACCTCAGGGAGGAGCCGCGCGGCGTTCCGACCGTGTTCGACGACCCGACGCGCCTCCGCGAGGAGATCGACCGCGAGAAGCAAGGTTGCGTCCTCGTGCTCGACGCCGGTCTCCCGACTCCCGACGGTCTCTTCGCGGGCCTGCGCCCGAAGCATCCGGTGCTCGCCCTTCCCGATACGAACCGAGCGAAGCTCTACCAGTTCGCCGCCCACGACACCCCCCGGCAGGCCTGTTTTCCTCCCGCCGACCTCGAGGTCGAGGCATCTCCAGGCTACGGCAGCTTGCTGCCCTGGCTGACTCGCGGACGGAGGCCGGGTGTCTAGCCTGGCGCAGGAGGCCGCGCCGAGGCCTGCCGCGCGCGCGGCCCAGCGGCCGCTTTCGGGGCTCGAGGTCGCGCTCATGGTGGTCGGCTCGGCGTGGCTGCTGGGGGCGACCTGGATGGGCTGGTGGCCGCTGTCGCTGACCGAGGCGGTGGGTTTCGCCACCGGCGGAACCTGCGTCTGGCTGTCCGTGCGCGAGCACATCTGGAACTGGCCGCTGGGCCTCGCCAACAACGTGATCTTCTTCGTTCTCTTCGGACACAGCCGGCTCTACGCCGACATGGGACTGCAGTCGGTCTACTTCGCCTTCGGCGTCTACGGGTGGTGGAACTGGCTCTACGGCGGGCAGCAGCACGGCGCCCTGAACATCACCCGCACGCCGAGGCTCGAGGCGCTGGCGCTCGCCGCGCTCTCGCCGCTCGCCACCTGGGGGCTATGGTCCGTGCTGGTGGCCCTGCACGACGCGGCTCCCTTCCTCGACGCGCTGACCACCGTGCTGTCGCTGGTGGCGCAGTACCTGCTCTGCCGCAAGCGCCTCGAGAACTGGATCGTCTGGATCGTCGTCGACGCGATCTACGTCCCGCTCTATCTGTCGCGCCACCTCCATCTGACCGCCCTGCTCTATGCGGTGTTTCTCGTCATGTGCGTCTACGGGCTGCGCGCCTGGCTGCCGGGCCGGAAGGTCGTCGAGCCCGATCCGGGATGAAGCCCTTCAGGCGCGCGGTCGTCGCCGGCAAGTTCTATCCGCCGCACCGCGGACATCACCTCGTCATCGACACCGCGCTGGCGCAGGCGGATGCCGTGAGCGTGCTGCTCTGCGTCCGTCCGGGCGACCGGATCGACGGAAACCTGCGTGCGTGCTGGCTGCGCGAGATGCACCCGCGGGCGGATATCCTGGCTGTCGACGACCGTTACGACGAGCAGGACTCGGCGCTCTGGGCGCGCAACACCATCGCCTGGCTGGGCTGCGCTCCCGATGCCGTCTTCGCCTCCGAGTCCTACGGCGAGGCCTACGCGCGTGAGATGGGGGCGGTCTACGTCGCGGTCGACTCGCAGCGGACCCGGGTTCCGTGCTCGGCCACGCGAGTGCGCGCCGACTGCTTCGCGGAGTGGGAGTACCTCGCGGCGCCGGTGCGCGAGTGGTTCGCCTTGCGGGTCTGCGTCCTGGGGGCCGAGTCGACCGGCTCCACGACGCTCGCTTCGGCGCTCGCAGCCCATTACCGGACCGAATGGGTGGCCGAATACGGCCGGGAGTACTCCGGACGCAAACGGGAGCGCGGGGAGCTCGCCTGGCAGAGCCGCGAGTTCGTCGCCATCGCCAGCGAGCAGAACCGGCGGGAGAACGCCGCCGCGCGGCGCACCGATCGGCTCCTGATCGCCGATACCAACGCCCTTGCCACCGCGCTCTGGCATCGTCGGTACATGGGCTTCGACAGCGCGGAGGTCGCGGCGATAGCGGCGCTGGTGCGTTGCGATCTCTATCTGCTGACCGGCGATGAGATCCCCTTCGAGCAGGACGGCATGCGCGACGGCGAGGCGATCCGCCACGAGATGCAGGAGTGGTTCAGGTCTGCCCTGGGAGCCGGTTCGGTGCCCTGGGTCGAGCTGCGCGGCGGACCTGCGGAGCGTCTGACCGCGGCGATCGCGGCGATCGAAGCCCGTCGCCCCCAGGTTGCCAGTCTCGCGAGCCGCTTGCCTGGAGCTCTCTCCTAGCTGTCGCTCGCCGCGTCGGCGAAGATCCGCGCCGAGAGGCCGGAAGCGCGCGCGAAACCGGCGATCAGGCGCCCGCCGGTGAGGCGCAGGCGGTGGAAGAGGAAGTCGCCCAGCCCGACGGTCATGGCTGCGCTGGGGAAGGCGTCGACCCAGGCGGCGGCGACCGCTGCGTGCTCGGCGGCTTCGACCGCCTCGACCTCGCCCTCGAGGACGACGCGCTGCGACTGCAGCGGATCGACCCCGGGCGCGAGCGGCAGATGGATCGCCGCCGAGAAGGGCGCTCCCGGGACGAGGCCGCGGCTGTGGCGGGCGAGCGCCGAGGTGTGGACGAGCAGACTCGAGAGCCCGGGCTCGGCACGAAAGGGCAGAACCCCGGCGACCGGAACTCCGTCGACGACGACGGCGAGAGTGAGGATCTTCTCTTCGGTCAGCAGGCGGCGAAGCAGCTGCAGGTCGGAACTCTCCATGGGGCCTCCGTTCGGCGGCTTCTAGGATGCCACGACTCCCGCCCTTCAGCGCGGCTGCGGCCTGGCCGCGTGCCGCACGAGCACCAGCAGCGTCCATCCCAGGGCACCGAGCAGCGCGAGGAGGGGGGCGAGCGGCAGGAGCTCCGCGCGCTCACCGGCGTCGCAGACGCGCAACAGAACCGGCCCCGGCAGCGCCGTCGCGGCAAGGCGCTCGACGGCCGGCGCGACCTCCGCTTCCGGCGACGGCAGGAAGGGCAGGCGGGCGACCAGCCAGACGCCGAGGAGCGCCGCGTTGACCCGCGGGTGATTCCAGGCCGGATCGAACTGCAAGGCGGCGGTCGTCTCTCCTTGCGGCACGCCGGCGAGGTCGGCGAGCGCCGTCTGCGGAACGGCGGTGCCCAGGGTGTTGACCACCAGACCGCAGGTGACTGCGGCGAGGATCCAGCGGCGATGTCCGCCGCGCCGCGCCCTCTCGGTGCGCGACAGCGCCAGCGCGAGGAGCGCCGGCGCGATCAGCGCGAGCAGCGGGCGGGACGCCCAGGCGGCATCGCTCCAGCGCTCGAGTCCGGCGAGCGGGACGATCAGGCTGGCGGCGGCGAAGAGCGCGAAGCGACCGGCCCGACGGTCGCCGACCGCGCCGCGAAAGGCCCGCCAGAGACCGATGAGGACCAGGGGCGCGAAGAGAACGAGGCCCTTGTTGAGCGACAGGAGCAGCCCGTGGACGTGCACCAGCCACTCCACCGGCGAGGCGGCGAAAGCGATCTTCTCGCGACCGGAGGCGAGCCCGCGCGCCGCGGCGAGGCCGGCGAGGAGCGCTGCAGCCGCGTAGAACGCCGGCTTCGGGTCGACGCGGCGCTCGCCACCGCGGCGGTCAGCCGCGCACCAGACGAGCCAGAGCAGGAGCGGCAGCAGGAGGAGACCGCTCGGCTCGAGGACCAGGACACCGCCCGCCGCGAGCAGCAGCGCCAGGTCGCGGAGGGGCGCGCGCAGGCGGCAGGGACCGATGGAGAGAAAACCCGCGGTGAGCAGCAGGAGCGGCAGGCCGAGCGCGTGCTCGACGAAGGCGTAGGGGAGGAGGGGGGTCGTGAAGAGCGCTGCCAGCGCCAACGCCAGTCCTCGCCGCCGCTGGCCGGAGGCGCGCGCGACCCAGAGCGCGAGCAGGGTGCCGAGCGCTGCAGCCGCCAGCTGCGAGAGCAGTCCCGCTGGTCGCAGTCCGACCGGGATCCCCGACAGGAGCACCAGCCAGAGACCGCCGAACAGCGCGCCTGCCCAGGCCTTCTCGGAGTCCCGCAGGCGGGCGACGATGGCGGGCATGATGGGGGGGAATCTACTGCGATTCGGCGCCGGCCGGGAGCCGCTCGACGACGACCAGCGTCAGGTCGTCGGCCAGCGGCTCGCCGCCGATGTGCGTCCCGAAGGCGGCGGAGATCTGGTCGTGCGCCGACCGCGCCGTGGCGGCGCGCGCCAGGGCGGTCCGCAGACGGTCGAACCCGAACGCCTGTCCGCTGCGATCGACGCCCTCGAAGAGACCGTCGGAGAACAGCACCAGCAGGTCCCCGGGCGCGAGCGCCAGGCGCCCGCTGGCCGGTTTCACCGTTTCCCGCATGCCGAGCGGAAATGAGCCGAGAGCCGGCTCTTCGATCGCGCCGGCGGCGCGGCGCAGGAGCGGAAACGGATGTCCGGCGCAGACGTACTCCATCTCGCCCGTGGCCGGATCGAGCAGCGCGTAGAAGAGCGTCAGGAAGGAGCGGCGATCGCCGGTGCGCCAGATGGCGCGATGCAGGAGCGTCGAGACGGCGACCGGCGAAGGGTCGAGCTCGAGCGCGATGTGCAGGGTGGCATTGGCGATCGCCATCAGCAACCCCGCCGCCATGCCATGGCCGCTGGCGTCGGCGACGACGATCGCCAGGCGGCCGTCGGTCAGGCGATGGAGCTGGTAGTAGTCGCCGCCGATGTCGTTCGCCGTGCGCGAAGAGTGCGCAAAGGCGTAGCCCGGCACCTCGGGGCTCGCCTTGGGCAGGAGCTCGCGCTGCAGCTGGCGAGCGATCTGGATCTCGTCGCGCACCAGGACCCGGTCGACCATCTCGAAAGCGAGCAGCAGGAGGAGGGCGACGATCGCGACCAGGAAGAAGAAGGTCGAGCCGCCGAGGTTCTGCAGATTCTCCCCCTCGCGCCAGGTGAGCTGCGGATCGACGAGCCCCGCCGCCGCGGCGACGATCGCGATGCCGAAGAGCAGACGGCGACGCGGCGAGAGCTTCTCCGAGAGGCTGAGGAAGAGCAGCTTGGCGGCCAGGAAGTAGCGCTTGAGACCGGTGACGCTCTCCACTTCGGACTCGCGATCCCGCATCAGGACCGAGTAGGCCCCCTTGGCGTCGCGATCGATGAGGCGGCGGAGCTCGTCTCCCGAGAGCCCCTCCATGTAGTCGGCGAGGAACGTCCCGGTGCGCTCGAACAGCGATGACCGCTTCGCCTTCTGGGACTGGCTTCTCACATCCGGATCTTACGTCCGCCGGGCGCAGGAGTTGCCGGCGAAGGTCCGCCGGCGGTTCGATAAGCTTCGAGCCTACGGAAGGGAGCCCCATGTCGCAACGCCGTTGTTCGCTCGCCAGCCTGCTCTTCGTTTGCGGGTCCTCGTTGGCCTCGGCCTCCAGCCTGACTTCACTGGAGCTTCTCGGCCAGACGGCGCTGCCCGGGGCGACCCAGTTGGACGGCGTCCCGCTGGGCGGGCTCTCCGGCCTGACCTACGACGCCGCGTCGGGGCGCTACCTGGCGCTCTCCGACGACCGCAGCGAGAACGGGCCGGCACGCTTCTACCGGCTCGATATCCGACTGCCGGCCGGCGGAGGAGCGCCGGCGGCTCCCGTCGTCACGATCGAGGCCGCGATCCCTCTGCGCGCTCCGGGAGGCGCGCCGTTCGCGCGCCGGACCCTCGATCCGGAGGGCATCGCCGTCGGCGGCGAGCGCATCTACATCTCCTCGGAGGGCGAAGCCAAGGTCGGGCAGGCGCCGTTCGTCGCCGAGTTCGACCGCGCCGGGCAGTTCGTGCGCGAGCTGCCCCTGCCGGCGCGCTACCGGCCGGCCAAGGGAGCGGCGGTCGGCGTGCGCAACAATCTCGGCTTCGAAGCCCTGAGCCTCACCCCCGATGGGCGGTACCTTCTGGCCGGCACCGAGAACGGCCTCGCCCAGGAGAGCCCGGCTGCGGCCCCCGGGGTGCCGAGCCGGACCCGGCTTCTGCGCTGGGATCTCGAGCGCGCCGGGCCGCCCGAGGAGTTCCTCTACGTCGTCGACCCGGTCAGCGTGACGCCCCCTTCGCCCTCCGACCTGATCGTCAACGGCCTCGTCGAGGCGATCGCGCTCGACCGCGACGAGCTGCTGACCCTGGAGCGCCAGTGGGTGCCGGGCGTCGGGATCGAGATGAAGCTCTTCGCGGTGTCGCTCACCGGCGCGCCGAACGTCGCGGCGGTCGATCCTCCGGCGACGCAGGAGCTGCCGGCGGCGCGGAAGACCCTGCTGCTGAATTTCGCCGATCTGGGGCTGCCGCTCGACAATTTCGAGGGCATGACCTTCGGTCCGCCGGCCGCCGACGGCCGTCGTCCGCTGTTCATCGTCAGCGACGACAACTTCAACCCCGACCTGCAGAAGACCTTCGTCCTCGCCTTCGCGGCCGGCTTCGAGCCGCTGTCGATCGCTGCCGTGCAGGGGGCAGCTCACCGCTCGCCGCTCGCCGGCCGCTGGATCGCGGGCGTCGAGGGGGTCGTGACGGCGATCGAGGACGGCAAGCGCAACAAGGGTTTCTGGATGGAGAGCGCAACGCCGGACGGCGATGCGGCGACCTCGGAGGGGATCTATGTCGCCTGGGAGGGGGCGTTCACGCTCCGGCCCGGGGAGCGCGTGCGGGTCGGCGGGCGAGTCGAGGAGCTCGCTGTGCCGGTCACGGCGCTGCCGGTCACCACCCTGCACCTGGTGGCGCTCGAGCCGCTGGCGCCTGGGAGCCGAGAGGCCTTGCCGGCACCGGTCCGGCTGGTTTCCGAGCGGCGGATCCCGCTGCAGGTGGACGACGACGGCTTGACGGAGTTCGAGCCCGCGAGCGACGCCATCGACTTCTGGGAGAGCCTCGAAGGGATGCGCGTGATCGTGCCGGCCGGCACGGTCGTCGGCGCGACGCGCTCCTTCGGCGACGTCGTCCTGCTCGCCGACGGCGGCGATACCGCCGGCGCCCCGCGCACGGCGGCCGGCGGCGTGCGGCAGCCGGCCCCGGGCAGGCTCTTCGAACGCATCTTTCTCGGCCGCCGGCTGAGCGGGAAGATGCCCGACTTCCGGGTCGGGGACCGGATCGGGTCGCCGCAGGAGGGCATCGTCGACTACGGCTTCTCGAACTATCGCGTGCAGCTGCTCGCTCCGCCGCCTTCGAACGGGACGCCGGACCCGGCTCCGCGGCCGCCCTGCGGCGAACGCACCGGGCTGTCGGCGGGGAAGGGGGAGCTCACTGTCGCCACCTTCAACGCCGAGAACCTGTCGATCGCCAAGGACGCCGCGCGCATCGGCGAGCTGGGGCGGGCGATCGCCGACGCCCTGCGCGGACCGGCGATCGTCGCCCTCGACGAGATCCAGGACGACAGCGGCCCCGCCGACGACGGCGTGGTGACGGCGCAGGCGACCCTGGCCGCTCTCGTCGAGGCGATCGCCGCTGCCGGCGGCCCGCGCTACCGCTCGGTGGCGATCGACCCCGAGAACGACCGTGACGGCGGCCAGCCGGGAGGCAACATCCGCGTCGCTCTGCTCTACGATCCGGCGCGCGTCGAGCTCGTCCAGCGCGGCGAGGCGCGCGCCAACGACGCGGTGGAGATCGTCGGACGCGGGCACACGATGACGCTCTCGCTTTCGCCGGGCCGGCTCGCTCCGACCTCGACCGCCTTCGACCTGCGCGCCGGCGAAGGGGTGCGCAAATCGCTCGTCGCCCAGTTCCGCGCCGGCGGGCGGTCGCTGTTCGTGATCGCCAACCACTGGACCTCGAAGTGGGACGACGATCGCGCCTTCGGTGCGCGCCAGCCGCCCCGCACGCCGACCGCCGGCAAGCGGCTCGCGCAGGCCAGAGTCGTACGCGAGTTCGTCGATCGCCTCCTGGGCGGCGACCCGCAGGCGCGGGTGGTGGTCCTCGGCGATCTGAACGAGGCGGAGAGCTTCGACGGCGTCGCCGCGCTCGGTGCCCCGCCGATGCAGAACCTCACGCTGCAGCTGCCGGCCGCCGAGCGCTACAGCTACAACTTCGAGGGTGCCTCCGAGGTCATCGATCACATCGTCGTCAGCCCGGCGCTGGCGAAGGGGGCGGCGATCGACTTCGTCCACCTCAACTCGAACTGCCCGGATTCCGACCGCCTGAGCGACCACGACCCGGTGGTGGCGCGTTTGCCGATCGACTAGCCCGCGCCCCGCCGCGCAGGACGGCGAAGCGTTCATCTGGCGCTCATCCTCCCGGCGGTAGGGTAGCGCTGCGTGCGCGCGCTTCTCGCGGTTCTCTCCCTGTCGCTCCTCGGCGGTTGCATCCACGTCGCGCCGCAGGCACTCGACCTGCAGGCGGCAGCCGATCGGCTCGAGTCCCGCGGTCTCGAGAGCGTGCAGGTCGCGACGGCGCTCGCGCAGTTCGCGGTTGCGCACGAAGCGGGCGCACCCTGGACCCTCGACCAGTTCACCGTCGCCGCCTGGGTGCTGCGCACCGACGTCGCCGAAGCCAGGCTCGAGGTGCAGACGGCTCTCGCCGACGCCGCCGCCGCCGGCCGGCCGACGTTTCCCTCCTTCAGCGTCCTTCCCGAGTACGTCACCAACGGCGCTGCAGCGGTGAATCCGTGGACCGTGACCCTCGCTGCCGGCTGGACGATCGAAGGGGGCGGCAAGCGCGCCCGCCGTGCCGATGCGGGTCGCGCCGCGGTCGACGTCGCGAGCGCGCGGCTGGGAGAGCTGCTCTGGGCGGTGCGAACCGAAGTCCGCGCCGCCTGGATCGATCTCGCCGCGGTCGAGGCCGGCGCTGCGGCGGCGCGCGAGGAGGCGTCGTTGCGCAGCGACTTCGCCGAATGGGTCGACGCCCAGGTGAGGTTCGGGGCGGCGGCGAGGCCGGCGCTCTTCATCGCCGAGGCCGAGGCGGCGAGCGCCCAGGGGGCGGCCGATGCCGCGGAGTCGGAGGTCTCCGCCGCTCGCGGTCGCCTCGGCCGTGCGCTGACGCTGCCGGTCGAAGCGTTCGCCGCGATGCCGCTCGCCGCGCCCGACTTCGCGCAGCTGCCCCCGGCCGATGGGCTCGATCGCGGGGAGCTCTACGACCGCGCACTGTTCGGTCGCCTCGACCTGCGCCGCGCGCTCGCCGAGTACACGGCCGCCGAGTCCGCGCTGAGCCTCGAGCTCGCCCGCCAGTATCCCGACCTCGTTCTCGGTCCCGGCGTCGGCTACGATCGCGGCGATCACAAGCTCGTCTTCGGCTTGGGGCTGAACCTCCCCGATCCGGTCGCGCAGCGCCATGTCATCGCCAGCGCCGTCGTCGCCCGCAGCCGCGCCGCGCTGGCGGTCGAGCGGCTGCAGTCCGTGGCGCTCGCCGAGGTCTCGGCGGCGCTCGCCGACTATCGCGCCGCGCAACCTGCGCTGGCGCGCGCCGCGGCGTCGGTGCTCGACCGCGCCGAAACGCGCGGCGCGGTGGAACGCCGTCGGGCGCTCGGCGGCGCCGACCGCGGCGACCTGCTCGCCGCCCGTCTGCTGGAGGTCGCCGACCAGCGCATCCTGCTCGCCGCACGTCGCGCCGCCGCCGAAGCCGAGGGCCGGCTCGAGCTGGCCATCGAACGGCCGATCTGGCCGTCTTCCGCGCTCTCCACGGCCGCGCTTCCGATCGAGCCGCCGCCGCCATCGAACGCCGCCTCCGCGAGGTCCGACCTGTGAGATTCCGCCGCAACTTCGCTGCGCTCGCGCTCGCCTTTGCCCTGCCCGCCTGCGCCTGCCGGCGCCACGGCGGTGACGCCGACGACGCGGCACCGAGAGCTTCGCCTGCCGCCGGGCCGGCTGCCCGTGCGGCGGCCTCGCCGACCGGTGTCGTGCTCGATGGCCTGGCGCGAGAACGGCTCGGTGTGCGGCTCGAGACGCTGACTGCCGCGGCGGTGGCCGACCGCATCGTCGGGCTCGGCACGGTGGAGTCGATCGCGCCGCTCGCCCAGCTCGACGCCGAAAGCCGTCAGGCACGCGCCGTGGCGGAAGCCGCACAGGCGGCACTGACACGCGCCGAAGCGCTCTATGCCGACCACGAAGGGACCTCGCTCGCCGTCGTCGAAACGGCGCGACGGGACGCAGCGGCGGCCGCGGCGTCGGTCGAGCTCGCCGAGCGGCGTCTGGCGATCGAGTGGGGGGGAGGCGGGCCTCTCGCCGCGGCGACGTCGCGCCCCGTCTGGCTGAAGCGATTGATCGCCGGACGCGCGGCGCTGGTCCGCGCCCAGTTCCCCACCGGGACCGGATTCGAGCCGGCGACGGCCCGGATCGAGATCGACCCGTTCTCGCGCGGCGGGGCGCCGCTGGTGGCACGCGAGGTCTGGCCCGCGCCGGGCGACCCGGCGGTGCCCGGCCTCGCGGTCTTCGCGCTGGTCGAGGCGCCGCAGGCGCCGCGCCCCGGCGATCGCGTGCGCGTCGTCGCCAGCGGTGCCGTGCGTACGGGGGTTGTCGTGCCCGCGACCGCATTGGTGCTCGCCGATGGCGGCGCCTGGTGCTACGTGCTCGCCGTCGCCGGCAACGGCGAGCCCGAGCGCTTCGAGCGCCGCTCGCTCGCCCTCGACCGGCCCGAAGCCGGCGGCTATCTCGTCGAGTCGGGTCTCTCTGCCGGCGACCGGGTCGTCGTCGCCGGCGGCGGAGGGCTGCTCGCCGAGGAGGTGGGCGCCGCCGCGGGCCCCGTCGCGGTCGGGGACGACGAGGACTAGGCGGTGAAGCGACTCGTCGAGCTCTGCCTGCGGCATCGCGCCGCAGTCGCGGTTCTCGCGTTCCTCGCGCTGGTCTTCGGAGCGCGCAGCGCCGTCCGGGTGCCTCTCGACGTCCTGCCCGAATTCGTCTCGCCGCAGCTGTCGATCCAGACCGAAGCGCCAGGATGGACGCCGGAGCAGGTCGAGCTTTCGGTGACGCGCGCCGTCGAGGGCGCGGTCAACGGCGCACCCGGCCTCGCTGTCCTGCGCTCGGAGTCGATCGCGGGCCTGTCGGTCGTCAACCTGAGCTTCGCCGACGAGGCCGACGTCCAGGCGGCGCGACAGGGGGTGGCGGAGCGTCTGGCCGCCCTCGCCGGGACGCTGCCGCAGGGGGTCGCGCCGCCGAAGCTCTCGCCGCTCACCTCGGCGACGATGGACCTGCTCAAGATCGGTCTGGTCTCGCACCGTCTCGATCCTTACGCCCTGCGCGATCTCGCCGACTGGACCCTGAAGCCGAAGCTCCTGGCCGTCCCGGGTGTCGCCCGCCTGACCGTTTACGGCGGTGCCCTCCGGCAACTGCAGATTCAGCCCGACCTCGAACGCCTGCAGGCGTTCGGCCTGACTCTCGCCGACCTCGCCGCAGCCGGTCGCGCGGCGCTCGCCTTCCACGGCGCCGGCTTCATCGTCATCGGCACACAGCAGGTGGCGATCGAGACGCCGACGCCGAGCTTCGACGTGGCGGCCCTCGCCGGCGCGACGGTCGCTTCACCTCCGGGAGGCGTCGTGCGCGTGGGCGACGTCGCCCGAGTCGTCGAGGGGGCGGCCGTGCGTGTCGGCGATGCGCTCATCCAGGGAGAGCCCGGAGTGCTGCTGTCGATCTCCGGGCAGTACGGCGCGAACACACTGGCGGCGACCGAAGCCGTCGAAGCGGCGCTCGCCGAGATGCAACCGCTGCTCGCTTCCCAGGGCGTCGAGGTCTATCCGCGTCTGCACCGTCCGGCGAACTTCATCGAACGCGCCCTGGGCGAGCTCGGGCGCGCGCTCGGCCTCGGAGCGCTCCTGATCCTCGCCGTCCTGCTGCTCTTCCTGCGCGACCTGCGATCCGCGCTGATCTCCTTTCTGACGATTCCGCTTTCGCTGCTGGTCGCCATCGCGGTGTTCGATCGCTTCGGGGTGACCCTCAACACGATGACACTCGGGGGGTTCGCCGTCGCGCTCGGCGTGCTCGTGGACGACGCCATCATCGACCTCGAGAACATCCTCCGTCGCTTGCGCGAGAACCAGCGGCTCGCGGTGCCACTCGGCCGGCTCGAGGTGATCCGCGACGCCTCGCTCGAGATCCGCGGGTCGGTGCTCTATGCGACTCTGGTGGTCTTGCTCGTCTTCCTGCCGGTACTGCTGGCGTCGGGGATCCAGGGCCGATTCCTGCGCCCGCTGGCGCTCGCCTTCATCGTCGCCGTCGTGGTCTCGCTGGTGGTGGCGTTCACGGTCACGCCGGCGCTCGCGGCTCTCCTCCTGCCGCAGCGGCTGGCGGCGGAACGGCCGCGCTGGCTGACGGCGCTCGCCGCCGCGCACGCGCGGGCGATGAGCCTGGTCGAGCGGCGGCTCGGACTCTGCGGCGCGGCGCTCTCGCTGCTCTTCGCCGGCGCCCTCGCCTGGCTCCCCAGCCTCTCGGGCGAGTTCCTGCCGGCCTTCCGCGAGGGGCATCTGGTGATCCAGCTCGCCAGCCGCGCCCCCGGCACTGCCCTCGACGAGATGCTCGCCATCGGCACCCGCATCAGCCGGGATCTGCTCGCCATGCCCGCCGTGGCGACGGTCGAGCAGCAGCTCGGTCGCGCCGAGCTCGGCGAGGACACCTGGGGCCCCGAGCGCAGCGAGTTTCACGTCGAGCTGCGGGCCGATCCGGCGGTCGACGAAGAGGCCGTCCAGGACGACATGCGGCGCCTGCTGGCGGGCTATCCCGGCTTGCGGGTCGAGGTCCTCACCTTCCTCGGCGATCGCATCAGCGAGAGTCTCACCGGCGAGACGGCGCAGGTCGTCGTCCAGCTCTTCGGCGACCGGCTCGACGACCTCGATCGCGCTGCCGCCGGCGTGGCCGCGACGCTCGCCGGCGTTCCCGGTATCGTCGATCTCCAGCTCAAGCGTTCGGGCGGCACGCCGACGGTGGCCGTCGAGCTCGATCGGGCGGCGCTCGCCGCCTACGGACTGACCGCCGAGGACGCCCTGGCGGGACTCGCCAGCGCCTTCGGCGGCGAGAAGCTGGGCCAGGTCTTCGAAGGCGGGCGCAGCGTCGACGTCGTGCTGATCCTCTCTCCCGGCGAGCGCTCCCGCATCGATGCGCTCGGCGAGCTCCTGATCGCCGGACCGGGAACGCGGGTGCCGTTGAAGCGCCTGGCGACGATCGCTCCCTCCGAGGGACGGGCGGCGGTGCAGCACGAGAGCGGACGGCGCCGCGTGGCGGTGACCTTCAACGTCTCGGGCCGCGCGCTGCAGGCGACGGTCGGCGAAGCGCGACGGGCGATCGCCGCGCGGGTTCGCCTGCCGGCGGGAGTGGATGTCGCCTTCGGCGGCGAGGCGGACGCCGAGCGGAGCGCACGGCGCGAGCTGGCGGCCGACACGGTCGTGGCGCTGGCGCTGATCCTGCTCGTCCTGGGGCTCGCCTTCCGCCGCCGGCGTTACCCCTGGCTCGTCCTCGCCGGGCTGCCGTTCTGTCTCGTCGGAGCGGTGTTCGCGATCGGCGCTTCCGGCGTCGGTCTCTCTCTCGGCGCCCTGGTCGGTCTGGTCACCGTGTTCGGGGTCGGAGCCCGGAACTCGATTCTGCTCCTCGCGCACTACGAGCACCTGGTCGACACGGAGGGCCTGCCCTGGACGCGCGAGACGCTGCGCCGGGGCGCCGCCGAACGTCTGGTGCCGATCCTGATGACGGCGCTAGTCACCGCGCTCGGCCTGGTGCCCCTGGCTCTGGGTCTCGCTCGCCCCGGGCACGAGATCGAGGGGCCGATGGCGGTCGCTGTGCTCGGCGGCCTCGCGACGTCGACCCTGCTCAACCTGGTCCTCCTTCCCGAGCTCGTCTGGCGCTTTGGCGGATCCCTGCCGGTGCCGGCGGCCAAGGGCTAGGATCGCCGCGATGCGACTGCTCATCGTCGAGGACTCGGAGAGCCTGCGCAGGTCGCTGGGGGAAGGGTTGCGCCGCTGCGGCTTCGCCGTCGACATCGCCGCCGACGGCGAGGAGGGTCTGGCGTTCGCGGAGCACGCCGGCTACGACGCGATCGTCCTCGACCTCATGCTGCCGAAGCTCGATGGCCTGGAGCTGTTGCGCCGACTGCGGGCGAAGAAGATCCAGACGCACGTCCTGGTGCTGTCTGCGCGGAGCGAACTGCGCGATCGGATCGACCTCCTGAATGCCGGCGCGGACGACTTCCTCGTCAAGCCGTTCGCGTTCGACGAGCTCCTGGCGCGGCTGCAGGCGCTCGTCCGCCGCAGATATGCCGAAAAGGCCCCGGTGCTGGCCGTTGGCGGTCTGGAGATCGACACCGTCGCGCGCTCCGTGCAACTGCTGGGTCGCCGGGTGGACCTTTCGGCCCTGGAGTACTCGCTGCTCGAGCTCCTCGCGTTGCGCCGCGGCCGGGTCACCAGCCGGGACGAGATCCTCGACCGGCTCTACGCTGTCGGCGGCGAGCCGACCAGTAACGTGGTCGAAGCCTTGATCTACTCGCTGCGGCGAAAGATCCAGCAGCCGGGCGCTCCCTCGTTCATCGTCACGCGCCGCGGCCTGGGCTACCTCATCGAGGCCGAGTAGTTGCGCTCGATTCGCCGCAATCTCGTCTTCGCCCTGTCGATGGGCACGGCCGGACTGGCGGCGGTGGCCGGCCTCACCTCGGGGCGGGCGATCGAGAGCCGGCTCCGGCGCACCTTCGACGAAGCCCTCGAGACCAAGGCGCAAGCGCTGGCGGCCCTCACGGAGCAACGTGCCGGCATCGTCAAGGTCGAGTTCGCCGACGAGTCGATGCCGGAGTTCTCGATCCGCGCGCCGCTCGAGTACTTCGAGATCTGGACGGCGACGGGCGAGCTCGTCGAGAGCTCGCGCTCGCTGGGCGGTCGGCACCTTCCGCGCCAGGCTGGCCGCCGGGACGAGCCGGTCTTCCGCGACGCGATCCTGCCGGATGGGCGACGGGGAAGGAGCGTCTCGATCGCCTTCGTGCCGGAGCTCGAGGACGACGATGATCCCTGGGCAGATGGCGCCGTCGCGGCGCGCCCGGATCCGCCCGGGGAGCGGCGGCGGGCCGAGGTGACGGTCGCGCGCGGCACCGAGGAGCTCGAACGGCTGGTGCGGTCGATCTACGCCGCCGACCTGGCCGTCGCGGGAGGACTGGCGCTCGCCCTGGCGTTGTTCGTCGGCTGGGTGGTGCGCCGGGGTTTCGCGCCGCTGGACGCGGTGGCGCAGGCGGTCGGCGGCCTCGACGAACGTCGCCTCGACCGCAGGATCGAGCTCGATCCGCCGGTGCGCGAGCTCGACCCGATCGTGCGCCGGTTGAATCTCCTCCTCGCGCGACTCGAAGGCGCCTTCGAGCGCGAGCGCCGCTTCTCGGCGGACGTCGCGCACGAACTGCGGACGCCGGTCACCGAGCTGCGCACGCTGTCCGAGGTCGGGGAGCGCTGGTCGGGCGATACCGACCTGGCCCGCGAGCTCTTTCGCGATGCCGCGAGGGTTGCCGACCGGATGGAGCGCTCCGTCGAGCAGATGCTCGCTCTGGCGCGGGCCGATGCCGGGGGCGACGCCGTGGAGAGGGAGGCGGTCGACCTCCAAGCCTTGGTCGGCGAGTGCCTGGAGGCATGCGCCGGGGCGTCCGCCAGTGCGGGTGCGTCCGTGGTACGGAGGCTCGCGCCGACGCTGGTCGTCATCACCGACCGCGCGAAGCTCGCTCTCGCCCTGCGGAATCTGGTCGACAACGCGATCGCCTACACCCCGCCGGGCGAGACCATCGAGATCGCGACGCGAAGCCTGGGCGGCGGAGGGTTCGCGCTGGAGGTCACCAATTCCGCGCCGCAACTTGCGGCGGCGGACCTGCCGCATCTCTTCGAACGCTTCTGGCGCAAGGACGCTGCGCGGGCGGACCCTCGGCACTCGGGCCTCGGCCTTTCGCTGGTGCAGAGCCTCTGTGAGCGACTGGGCCTGCGGGTCGGAGCCGACCTGGACGAGCGGGACCGCCGCCTGACGGTCACCATCTCCGGCAGCGGGGCGGCTCCGGCGGCGGATCCCGCCGTTTGACCGCTCCCGGGCGCACGGCTATCCTCGCGCCTTCCATGACCCGTCGCCTGCCGCTGCACACCCGGATGCTGATCGGCTTCACGATCGGCATCGTCGCCGGGCTGGTCGCCCACAGATTCTTCGCCGGCGATCCGCGGCTGGTCTGGTTCCTCGGCCACGTTTCGCAGCCGGTGGGGAAGGTATTCCTGCGACTGCTGTTCATGCTGGTGGTGCCGCTCATCTTCTCGGCGCTGGTGCTCGGCATCACCGGTCTCGGCGACCTGAAGAGTCTCGGGCGGATCGGCCTCAAGACGCTCGCCTACACCGTCGTCGTGTCGTCGATCGCGGTGCTCCTCGGGCTCGTGCTGGTCAACGTCCTCAAACCCGGCGAAGGGCTCTCGGACGAGACCCGGGCGCGGATGATGGCTGGGGCCGCCGAGCGCTCGGCGGTGCTCGCCAAGGCGTCGGCGCCGAAGTCGGGGATCGATCTGGTGACCGAGATCGTGCCGGCGAACCCGCTCAAGGCGGCGGTCGACGGCGATCTCCTCGCCTGGATGTTCTTCGCCCTGCTCTTCGGCATCGGCCTGTCGCTCACCCGCACCGAGGCCGCGCGCCGTCTCGAGGAGACGATCGAGGGACTCTACGACGTCACCATGCGGCTCATCGGCGTGGTCATCGGTCTCGCGCCCGTGGGGGTCGCGGCGCTCCTGTTCTCGATCACCGCCGACCTCGGCCTGGAGATCGTCGTCCAGCTCGCGCGCTACGTCGGCGTCGTCGTGCTGGCTCTCGCGATTCATCAGTTCGTCGTCTATTCGGCGGCGGTGAAGGTGCTCGGCGGAATGAGCCCGCGGTTCTTCTTCGCCGGCATCCAGGAGGCGATGATGACCGCCTTCTCGACCGCCTCGTCGAACGCCACGCTGCCCACGGCGCTGCGAGTCGCCGAGGAGAAGCTCAAGCTGCCGTCGCACGTCAGCCGTTTCGTCCTGACCCTGGGCTCGACCGCCAACCAGAACGGCACGGCGCTCTTCGAAGGGGTCACCGTGCTCTTCCTGGCGCAGTTCTACGGCGTGCATCTCGCGCTCTCGCAGCAGGTGGTGGTGCTGTTCATCTGCATCCTGGGAGGCATCGGCACGGCCGGAGTGCCGGCCGGCTCGATCCCGGTGGTGGCGATGATCCTCGGCCAGGTGAATGTGCCGGTCGAGGGGATCGGCATCATCCTCGGCGTCGACCGCTTCCTCGACATGTGCCGCACGACGCTCAACGTCTCGGGCGACCTCGCCGCCGCGGTCGTCGTGTCGCGCGGCGAGTCGAAGCCGGCGCCGGCGATCGCCGGGCAGTAGGCGGCGCAGAGGCGCGCCGGTTCCAGACGGCGCCGGAAATGTCACCGCCGCGCGACTGACTCGATAACCGCCGCTCGCGTAGCCTCGCGTGCGGCATGTCGATCCGCCTCGAGCAGCTCACCAAACGCTATGACGGCCGCGCGGTGGTCTCGAACGTCTCCCTCGAGGTCGCCACCGGCGAGCTCTGCGTGCTGCTCGGCCCCTCGGGCAGCGGCAAGAGCACGATCCTCCGGCTCGTCGCCGGCCTCGCGCCGTGCGACGGGGGACGGATCCTGCTCGACGGCAAGGACCTCGCGCCGGTGCCGGCGCGCGAACGCGGTCTCGGGTTCGTTTTCCAGAGCTATGCGTTGTTCCGCCACCAGACCGTGGCCGACAACGTCGAGTTCGCGCTCCGCGTGCGCGGCGAGAGCGCGGAGAACCGCCGCCTGCGGCGCGAGGAGCTGCTCGAGCTGGTGGGACTCGCCGGGCTGGGACAGCGGCTGCCGGCGCAGCTGTCTGGGGGGCAGCAGCAGCGTGTCGCCCTGGCAAGGGCGCTCGCCCACCGGCCGAAGGTCCTGCTCCTCGACGAGCCGTTCGGAGCGCTCGACGCCCGCATCCGGCTCGAGCTCCGGCGCTCGCTGTCGCGCATCCAGCGCGAGCTCGCGGTGACGACGCTGTTCGTCACCCACGACCAGGAGGAGGCGCTCGAGCTCGCCGACCGCCTGGCGGTGATGTCGCAGGGCCGACTGATCGAGGACGGGCCGCCGCGGGAGCTCTACCTGCGGCCGCAGACCGAATTCGCCGCCACGTTCCTCGGCGGCGCCAATCTGCTGGTCGGCCGGAGCGACGAGCGCGGCATCCGCTTCGGCGCGGTCGAGGTGCCGCTTGCGGGAAGCATCGCGGCGGAAGGAGAGGACCGACGCGTCCAGCTCCTCGTGCGGCCCGAGGATGTCGAGCTCGCCGCCCCGGGCGAGGAGCTCGCATCGACGCCGCTCGGCGACGGCGTGGTCGACGAAGTCTCGTTCGTCGGCGCCCAGGAGCGTCTGCGTCTCCAGCTGCCGACTCCCCCAGGCGTGCGCGTCATCCACCCGCCGCGCCGCTTCGGCGAGGCGGACCTGCCGGTCGAAGCGGTGCGCTCGCAGCACGACGCGCGGAGGTTCCGGCTGCAGCCTGGCGATCGCGTCCGGGTGGGCATCCGCCGGTTTCACGTGCTGCTGCATCCCGGCCTGTCGCTGCGGCTGGCCGAGACCGACGGCCCGACGGGAGCCGCGGCGCAGCTCGCGGCGACGGAGATCGCCCGTCTGGCGCAGGCGCGCCTGCAGCGCAGCCGTCTCGAGACCGTCTACGCCGACCGCGAGGCCGGGGAAGGGGCGGAGCAGGCCGACCTGCTGGTGGTGGGGGCGCGCGCCGGCGCGGTGGTGACGCTCTCCGAGCGCCTGCTTGCGGCGAGCTCGGCGAATCTGCTGCTGGTGCGCGGCGCGACGCCGATGCCGCCGGCCCGCTTCCTGATCGCCGTCGCCGTCGGCGAGCCGGGCAAGGAGGACGTCGCCTTCGCCGGTCGTCTGGCGCGCCATCTGGGCGCCGCGGCGACCGTCCTCTCGGTCCTTCCGCCGGAGGCCGCCGCCAGCGAGCGCGGCGCCGCGGAGCGCTTCCTCGCCGCCTGCGTGCGCACCCTCGCTGCGCTCGGCGTCCCGGCGGAGCCGGAGCTGGTCCTCGGCGCCCCCGGGGCCGTGCTCGGCGGCCGGATCGCAGCGGCGCAGGACCTCGTCGTCCTGGGGGCGCCACCCCCCGATGCCGAGGGGCGCTGCAACTGGAGCCGGGCGATGCGCTTCCTGCTCGACGGCGGCGACAGCGCCCCGGTGCTCGTCGTGCGCGCCGCCCGCGGCCAGGGCCTCGAGCCGGCGGGTGACGTCGAATGAGCGGCGAGACGCTCTCCCCCGCTGAGCTCGCCCTCATCCAGGCCCTGCGCGGACTCGACTACGGAGCGGTCGAAGCGACCGTGCACGACGGCCGGATCGTCAGGATCGAACGCCGGGAAAAGCTGCGGCTGGACGGTGACCCGACAGCGGGAACGCCGGCCGCATTCGAAACCACTGATCTCCAGGTGCGACCGAAAGAGCGGAGCGCGCGGGGAAAGGGACCTCGAGGTTCACGATGAGACGAACTGTCTTGATATCCATTGGCGGGCTCTGGCTCGCCGCCCAGTTGACCGCCCAGGCGGAGGCGCCCGCTGCGGCGGACCCTTCCGCTGCGGCCAAGCCGGCGGCTGCCGACAGCGTGGCTACTCCAGAACAACTCGACCAGCGCGTGCGCATTCTCGAGCGCAAGCTCGAGCTCGAAGGCGAGAAGAACGATGCGCTGGCGAAAAGCCAGGGACAGGCCGTCGCCTCCAAGGACGGCTTCGAAATCAAGTCGGCCGACGGCGCCTTCCGGCTGAAGCTGCGCGGCTACCTGCAGGCCGACGGACGCTTCTTTCTCGACGACGAGAAGCTCCCTGCGACCGACTCCTGGGTGATTCGCCGGGCACGCCCCGTCGTCGAGGGGACGCTCTTCAAGTTCGTCGACTGGAAGATCATGCCCGATTTCGGCGGCGGCACGACGGTGCTGTACGACGCCTATGTCGAAGCGCGCTTCGCCAAAGGGGCGCGGCTGCGCGCCGGCAAGTTCAAGCCGCCGGTCGGACTCGAGCGCCTGCAGTCGGCGACCGATCTCCTGTTCGTGGAGCGCGCCTTCCCGACCGGCCTCGTGCCGAGCCGCGACATCGGCCTGCAGCTGGGCGGCGAGCTCCTCGGCGGCAAGCTCGAGTATCAGGCGGGTCTCTTCAATGGCGTCGTCGATGGCGGCCTCGCCGACCAGGACAGTGCCGACGGCAAGGAGTACGCAGCGCGCCTGCTATGGAAGCCCTTCCAGCCTGCGGACGGTGGCGTTCCGGCGATCGACCTGGCGGTCGGTCTGGCGGCGACTCGCGGCGACGAAGAGGGTTCGCTGACCGCGACCGGCCTGCCCTCGTTCCGCATTCCGGGGTCGTCCACCTTCTTCGCCTACCGCTCCGACACCACGCTCGCCGGCACCGTCCGGGCCGACGGGACGCGCGAGCGGTTGTCGCCACAGGCCTGGCTCTACGTCGGGCCGTTCGGCGCTCTCGCCGAGTGGGTGTCGAGCACGACTTCCGTGCGCCGCAACACGACCGCGGCCGAGCTCGAGAACGAAGCCTGGCAGGTCCAGCTCTCCTGGGTTCTGACCGGCGAGACCAACTCGTACAAGGGCGTCTCCCCGCGCCAGCCGTTCTCGCCGCAGGGCGGGGGAGCCGGCGCCTGGATCGTCGCCGTGCGGGCGAGCGGCTTCGAGGCCGACCCCGACACCTTCCCGCTCTATGCCGACCCGGCGCGTTCGGTGAGCAAGGCGACGCTCTACGGTGCGGCGCTCTCCTGGAACGTGGTGCGGGGGCTGCGCTGGATCCTCGATTACAACTTCGTCGAATACGCCGGCGGCGCCACAGCTGGCGCCGACCGCCCGGACGAGAAGGTGCTGTTCACCCGCTTCCAGGTCGCCTTTTGAGTCTTCGCACCCCAAGGAGAACACCGATGACGAAGTCCACGCGAAGCGCGGCACCGTATCTCGCAGGCGCCGTCTGCGCCTTGCTGGCGCTGGCACCGGCCGCAACTCCGGCCCGGGCCGCCGAGAAGCCGGTGACGTTGCTCAACGTTTCGTACGATCCGACCCGGGAGCTCTATACCGAGGTCAACGCCGCGTTTGCCGCGCAGTGGAAGAACCGCACCGGCCAGGAGGTGACGATCCAGCAGTCGCATGGCGGCTCGGGCAAGCAGGCGCGCTCGGTGATCGACGGCCTGGAGGCCGACGTGGTGACCCTGGCGCTCGCCGGCGACATCGATGCGATCGCCCGGACCGGCCTGATCGCGCCGGCCTGGCAGAAGAGGCTGCCGCACAACAGCACCCCGTACACCTCGACGATCGTTTTCCTGGTGCGCAAGGGCAACCCGAAGGCGATTCGCGACTGGGAGGATCTCGCCCGTCCCGGCGTCTCGGTGATCACGCCGAACCCGAAGACCTCCGGCGGCGCGCGCTGGAACTACCTCGCCGCCTGGGGTGCGGTGCTGAAGAAGGGCGGCGACGACGCGCGAGCGCGGGACCTGCTGGGGCGGATCTTCCGCAACGTGCCGGTGCTCGACACCGGGGCGCGCGGCGCGACCGTGACCTTCGTCGAACGGGGCATCGGCGACGTGCTGATCGCCTGGGAGAACGAAGCCCTCCTGTCGCTCAAGGAGTTCGGCGCCGGCCGCTTCGAGATCGTCGCGCCCGCGCGCTCGATCCTCGCCGAACCGCCGGTGGCCGTGGTCGACCGGGTCGCCGACCGGCGCGGGACGCGCAAGGTGGCGGAGGCCTATCTGGAATTCCTCTACTCGCCGGAGGGCCAGGCGATCGCCGCCCGGAACTTCTATCGGCCGCGCGATCCAGCCGCGCTCGCGGCAGCGGGCGTTCCATTCCCGGCGGTCGAGCTGTTCACCATCGACGAGCTCTTCGGCGGCTGGAAACCGGCGCAGGAGAAACACTTCGCCGAGGGGGGCGAGTTCGACAGGTTGCCGCGATGAGGCGGTGCGCCGGGTCATGACCTCGCGGCCCGATCGCGGTCCGCTGCCTGGATTCGGCCTGGCGGGCGGGACGACGCTGCTCTATCTGGGCCTGCTCGTCCTGCTGCCGCTGGCGGCGCTGGCGTTCAAGGCGACGGAGCTCTCTTGGAGTGAATTCGTCCGTCTCGTCGGCTCCGATCGCGCGCTGGCATCGTATCGTCTCACCTTCGGCGCGGCGGCGGCCGCGGCGAGCGTCAATCTCGTGTTCGGCGCGATCGCGGCCTGGGTCCTCGAGCGCTACCGCTTTCCCGGCCGGCGGCTGGTCGATGCGCTCATCGACCTGCCTTTCGCGCTGCCGACCGCCGTCGCCGGCATCGCTCTCGCCGCGGCGTTCGCTCCCAACGGCTGGCTCGGCAGCCGCCTCGAGCCGCTCGGCCTGAAAGTGGCGTACACCCCGCTCGGCGTCGGCGTCGCGCTGACCTTCATCGGCCTGCCTTTCGTGGTCCGTACGCTCCAGCCGGTGCTGCGCGACCTCGAGCCGGCGCTCGAGGAGGCCGCGGCGACGCTCGGCGCCACCCGCCTGCAGACGATCCGGCGGGTGGTGCTGCCGGAGATCCTGCCGGCCGCAGCGACCGGCTTCGTGCTGGCTTTGGCCCGTGGGCTCGGCGAGTACGGCTCGGTGATCTTCATCGCCGGCAACTTGCCGCTGAAGTCGGAGATCACCGCGCTGCTGATCATGGTGCGCCTCGAGGAGTACGACTACGCCGGTGCGACGGCGATCGCCGCGGTTTTCCTCTGCGCCTCCTTCCTGCTGCTGTTCGCGGTCAACCGGCTGTCGCGCGCGCGCAGCCGGGATTCCGGACGCAGGGAGGCCGGCCGGTGAAGACCTCGCCGACGCCGTTCCGCGATCCGCGCGCCGACCCGGCCTGGCTGCGCTGGCTGCTCATCGCGCTGACGGCCGGCTTCCTGGCCCTCTTCCTGCTGGTCCCGCTGGCGGTGGTCTTCACCCAGGCCTTCGCCAAGGGGTGGCAGCTCTACCTGGCGGCGATCCGCGATCCGATGGCGCTCGCAGCGGTGAAGCTCACGCTCCTCGTCGCGGCGATCGTCGTCCCGGTGAACACGATCTTCGGCATCGCCGCAGCCTGGTGGCTGGCGCATTTCCGGTTCCGCGGCAAGGGCCTGGTGATCACTCTGCTCGACCTGCCGTTCGCGGTTTCGCCGGTCGTCGCCGGGATGCTCTTCGTGCTGCTCTTCGGCGCCCAGGGTCTCTTCGGACCCTGGCTCGCCCAGCGCGATGTCAGGATCCTCTTCGCCTTGCCGGGCATCGTCCTGGCGACGCTCTTCGTGACCGCGCCGTTCGTCGCGCGCCAGCTCCTGCCACTCCTCGAGGCGCGCGGCAGCGGCGAAGAGGAGGCCGGGCTGACCCTCGGCGCCACGGGCTGGCAGCTGCTGCGCTGGGTGACCCTGCCGCGCATGCTCTGGGCACTGCTCTACGGCGTCATCCTCACCAACGCCCGGGCGATGGGGGAGTTCGGCGCCGTCTCGGTCGTCTCGGGTCACATCCGCGGTCGCACCAACACCATCCCGCTGCACGTCGAGATCCTCTACAACGAGTACCAGTTCGCCGCCGCCTTCGCGGTGGCCTCGCTCCTGACGCTCCTCGCGCTCGTCACCCTGCTCGCGCAGGCATTGCTGCGCCGCCGGATCGGCGGCGCCCCTGCGCGCTAGGCCGGTGCGGTAACCTCCTCACCATGCGGCCCCGCAGTTTTCGCGGTCTGCTCATGCTGGTGACGGTCGGCCTGGTCCTGGCGACGGTCGTGGCGCTCGAGCTTTCCACCTACACCCAGCTTCGGCGCCTGAGCGGCGAAGAGGCGCGCGCGCGCGCCGCCCGCGAGGTGGCGCGCGTCCTCGAAGCCTTCGAGGGCCGGGTGCCGCCGGTACCGCCTGCTGCGCTGCCGGCGCAGGTCGCGCAATGGAGCACGGCCCACACGCGCTCGCCGCTTCGCGCGCGCTTCGTGGCGCCGCCGGAAGTCGAGGTCCGTTTCGCCGAGGAGC
>CAZQTL010000011.1:0-39255 GCA_964595975.1 uncultured Thermoanaerobaculia bacterium
AGCCCTTCCCGGCCGCGGCCTTGATGCGCTCGACCTTGGCTTCGCCGTCGCGGGTCAGGGTCTCGTGCTCGCGGAGGTAGAACTCCTCCTGCTCCTCGCGCTTGAGCGGGTCGGTGAGCTTGGCCATCTGGTCGCGGTGGAGGATCTCGAGCTCGGCGATCTTCGCCTGGGTGAGGGCGCGGGCGTCGGCGATCGCCTGCTTGGTCGAGTCGGAGAGGGTGGTCGAGCTCGGGCGGTCGATGCCCTGGGACTCCATCCGCTCGAGCGCCAGCTCGTAGGCGGACTTCATCCCCTTCGCTTTGTCGTTGGCGGCCATGGTGGGTCCATTGTAGCCGGTGAGCGCCGCCGGGACCGGACGGCGACGGGGCCGGCGCGCGCCAACCTGACGCGTCGATCTGGCCCAGGGGGGCGGTTTTCGAGGCATTGCTTTTGCTAGCGTGGCCGACATGATCGAAGCGCACGACCTGACCCGCAAGTTCGGCGACTTCACGGCCGTCGCCGGCGTCTCCTTCGCCCTCTCCGAGGGGGAGATCGTCGGCATCCTGGGCCCCAATGGCGCCGGCAAGACCACCACCATCCGCATGCTCACCGGCTTCCTGCCCCCCTCCTCGGGACGCGTCACCCTGGCCGGCCGCGATCTCTTCGCCGGCACCCCCGACGCCGTCGCCGCCCGCCGGGACCTGGGTTACCTGCCGGAGAGCGTCGCTCTCTACCCCGAGATGCGCGTCGAGGAGTACCTCTCCTACCGCGCCCGCCTCGAGGGGATGGACCGCGCGGCGATCCGGCGCCGGCTCGGCGAGGCGCTCGATCGCTGTCTGCTCGCCGACGTCCGCCGGCAGGTCATCGGCACCCTGTCGAAGGGCTACCGCCAGCGCGTCGGCCTCGCCGGCGCGATCCTCCACGACCCGAAGGTGCTGATCCTCGACGAGCCGACGGTCGGGCTCGACCCGAAGCAGATCGTCGCCATCCGCGAGCTCATCCGCGAGCTCGGGCGCAAACACACCCTGCTGCTCTCGACCCACATCCTGCCGGAGGTCGAGCTCCTGTGCGGTCGCGTCCTGATCTTCGACCGCGGCCGGATCGTCGCTGAAGGCAGCCCCGACCAGCTGCGCGAGCGCCTGCAGGGTCAGGTGGCGGTGACGGTCGAGTTCGAAGGTGCCGCCGACGGCATGGCGGAGGCGCTGGCGCAGGTCGAAGGCGTCCGCGGCGTGCGGCCCGACGCCGAACGCCCGGGGCGCTTCCTGCTCGAAGGCCGCGCCGGCTCCGATCCGCGGGCGGCGATCTTCCGCCTGGCGGTCGAGCGCTCGTGGACGCTGGTCGAGCTCGCTTCGGCGCGCGCCTCGCTCGAAGACATCTTCGTTCGCCTGACCACCCGCGACACCGAGCAGCAGGAGAGCCAGCCCGAGCTCGCCGGGGAGGCCGCATGAGAGGCGCGCTCGCCGTTTTCGGCCGCGAGCTCAGGGCCTACTTCTTCTCGCCGCTCGCCTACGTCATCCTGACTTTCTTCGTCCTCGTGCAGGGCTACTACTTCTCGCTCATCGTCGCCTTCCTCGCCGACCCGCGGGCGGCGGCGGGGCGGCCGCTCGAGCTCTTCTTCGGCCAGACGATCTTCACCTGGCTGGTGCTGATCTTCGCCGGCACCTTCCTGTCGATGCGCCTGATCTCGGAGGAGTTGAGGAGCGGCACGGTCGAGACCCTGCTGACCTCGCCGATCTCCGAGACGCAGGTGGTCGCCGGCAAGTACGCCGCGGCGCTCGCCTTCTACCTCTTCCTCTGGTCGCCGACGCTCGTCTATGTCGCCATCGTGCGCTGGTTCACGCCGGTCGACTGGGGGCCGATCGCGGCCTCCTACCTCGGCATCTTCGGTATCGGCGCCCTGTTCCTGGCGGTCGGCGTCTTCGCTTCGGCGACCTCCAAGAACCAGATGGTCGCCGCGGTGGTGACCTTCTTCTGCCTGCTGGTGCTCTTCAGCTGCGGCCTGCTGGAGAACCTGGTGAACGGCGAAACGCTCAAGAAAGTGCTCGGACAGATGAATCTCTGGCAGCACATGGACGACTTCAGCAAGGGCATCGTCGACACCCGAAGGCTGGTCTACTACGCGAGCGGCACCGGCTTCTTCCTCTTCCTCACCACCCGCGCGCTCGCGGCGAAGAAGTGGCGGTGACGCGATGAGCGCGCGCAAGGGACCGAACTGGATCGCCCAGGGCTCGCTGCTGTCGGCGGGGGTGGTGCTCGTCGCCGCCCTGGTCGCGATAGTCAACTATCTCGGCATGCGGTACTACCACCGCTTCGACTGGACCTCGTCGCAGATCTACTCCTTGTCGGACAAGACCAAGGCGATCCTCGCCGGACTCGACCGCGACATCGACGTCACGCTCTTCCTGCCCGAGGGCACGCCGCTGCGCGACTCGTCGAAGGAGCTGCTCGAGCGCTACGCGGCGCAGTCGCCGCGCGTCCACTTCCGCGCCATCTCGGCGGAGAAGAACCTGATCGAGGCTCAGCGCCTGGTCACCAAGTTCGAGCTCTCGAGCCTGAATGTCGTGGTCTTCGAGAGCGGAGACGACCGCCGGGTGGTGGAGGAGAGCGACCTCGCCGACTACGACTACTCGGCTCTGCAGTACGGCGGCAGTCCGGAGCTCACCGGCTTCAAGGGGGAGGAGGCATTCAGCGGCGCGATCCTCGAGCTCGCCGAGAGCCGGAAGCCCAAGGTGCTGCTCACCACCGGCCACGGCGAAGCGTCGCTCGACGAGGCCGGCCCCGGGGGTCTCTCGGGCGTCGCGACTCTCGTCGGCAAGGAGAACGTCGAGCTCAAGAGCTGGGCCTCGCTGGGGCAGCCGGACGTTCCGGCGGGCACCGACCTGCTGGTCATCGCCGGCGCCAAGGCGCGCTTCGTCGAGCCCGAGCTTCAGGCCTTCGGCCGCTATCTCGATCGCGGCGGACGGATGCTGGTCCTGGTCGACCCGGAGCTCGCCCCGGCGGGCGGGCTGGTCGAGACCGGCCTCGAAGGATGGCTCGATGCCTACGGCGTGAAGGTGGGCGCGAACATCGTCGTCGATCCCGGCGCGACCGTGCCGTTCACCAGCGCCGACACGCTGTCGGCGGGGGCCACCGGCGCCCATCCGATCGTCCGCAGCCTCGAGCAGGCGAAGATCGGGGTGATCGTGGCGCTGGCGCGCTCGGTCGCCGCCGGCCGGGCCCCCGAAGGCACGGCCGCGCAGGTGCTCCTCGAGACGACGGCCGAAGGCTGGGGCGAGACCGATCTCGCCAACCTCAAGGCGGTGGCCAAGGATGCCAGGGATCTGTCGGGTCCGGTGCCGCTCGCGGTGGCCGTCGGAGCGCAGGCGAAGGATGCCGCGCCGGCGGAGCTCGAGGACGAGGAGCTCACCCCGCCGGCGCCGAAACCGGCAGCCGACGCCAAGGCGCCGGAGTGGCGGCTGGTCGTCGTCGGCGACTCCGACTTCGCCAGCAACAGCCTGTTGGCGGTGTCGGGAAATCCGACCTTTCTCGCCAACGCCTTCAACTGGCTGCTCGACCGCCAGAAGCTGCTCGGCATCGGCCCGAAGAAGCCGGAGCAGGTCCGCATGACACTCACTCCGGGCCAGCTCTCCGGGATCACCTGGCTGGTGCTCGCCGGGCTGCCGGCGCTGGCGATCGCCGCCGGCGTCGCGGTCTACTACCGGCGCCGGAGGTAGGACGATGCGCCCCCGGACCCTGCTCGTCCTCGCCGTCGTCGTCGGCGCCCTGCTGGCGTTGATCTACTTCGCCGAGGACAAGGTGGCCTCGACCGACGAGCGCGCCGCCGCGGCGAAACGGCTGGTGGACGCGAAGCCGGATGAGATCGTGACGCTCGACATCGACTGGCAGGGGAGCCGGGTGCGTTTCGAGCGCGACGCGCCGGCGAAGCCGGAGAGCGCGCCGCAGGACGCCGGGGCGCCGATCGCAGCGGCGCGGCCCTGGCGCATCGTCGAGCCGTTCGCCCGGCCCGCCGACGATGCGGCGGTCGCCCGCCTGCTCGCTTCGCTCTCCGCGCTGGAGGCGGCGCGGGACCTCGACGGTGCGGTGCCCGCCGACGTCGGCCTCGCGCCGCCGCGCGGCACGGTGACGTGGAAGACGGCGACGGGAGAGGGCCGGCTCGAGGTCGGCGGCGCGGTACCGGCGTCGCACGACGTGGTCGTGGCGGCGAGCGGCCGGCGGTCGCCGGCGGTGACGTCCGACAGCTTCGTCGCCGACCTCTCCAGGCCGGCCGGCGAGTGGCGGAGCCGCGAGGTGGTGACGGCGACCCGTGAGCGCATCGAGCGGGTGAAGATCTCGCAGGCGGCAGCAGCGGGAGAGGGCACGCCGCTCGTCCTCGTTCGCAGCGGCGAGACTCTGGCGCTCGAGAGCCCGGTTGCCGATCGCACGGATCGCGATCTCGCCGACCGCCTGCTCTCCGATCTCGCCGCATTGCGCATCGAGACCTTCCTCGACCCGCCTTACCCGGCGGAGGTGACCCAGGCTCTCGCCGCGCAAGCCGGCAGCCTCGAGCTGACGATTGCCGGGGAATCCGCGCCGCTGCGCCTCGAGGTGGGTGGCGAGACCGCCGGCGGCAAGCGCGTCTGGCGGGCTGCCGGCCAGATCTTCGAGAGCGCTTCGGCGCTCGCCGCGGTGCTCACGCGGCCGGCGGCGGAGTGGCGCAGCCGCAACTGGACCCGCTTCGAGAACTGGCGTATCGAGAAGGCGCGCGTCGAGGAGCCCGCGGGAGCGTTCGAGCTCGCGCGCAGCGAGGGCGAATGGCTGCGCGACGGCAGGAAGATCCCGTTCACGGCGGCGAGCGATCTCCTGGCGGCGTTGACCTCGGCCAAGGCGGAGCGCCTCGTCGAGGGGGCGGCGGCGGGATCGCCGCCGGTGGCTCCGCGGCTCACCGTCACCCTTGCCGATGCCGACGGCAACGAGGAGATCCTGACCCTCGCGGCGGTGCCGGACAGCGTCGCCGAGGTGCCGGCCCGCACCGGCGGCCGCGACGTGACTCTGCTCCTGCCGCGAGCGCTGGTGGACGAGCTCGAGAAGAAGATCGCCGCAGTGCGTGCCGCCGAACCGCTGGCGGAGCCCGTGGCCAGCGACTCCGCGCCCGCGACGCCGAAATCCTGACCGCGTCTGTGCCGGCCGGGTCCGCTAGCCGCGGCCCGGGTCGGTGTGCTCGCCGAAGACGGAGCGCAGGGTATCGGCGATCTCCCCCAGGGTGGTCTCGGCGCGCACGCAGTCGAGGATCGGCGGCAGCAGGTTCTCCGCCGTGGCCGCCTTCTGGCGCAGGACGTCGCGCGCGCCCTCGACCCGCCGGGGATCGCGCCGGCTCCGCAGCTCGCGCAGGCGCTCGATCTGGCGCTCCTCGCCCGCCGGGTCGAGCACCAGCGGCTCGGGCGCGGCCTCGGTCTCCATGGCGTGGCAGTTGACCCCCACGACCTTGGCACGGCCCTCTTCGACGCGACGCTGGTAGTCGTAGGCGGCGTCGGCGATCTCGTCCTGCTGGAAGCCGCGCTCGAGCGCCGCCAGGGCGCCGCCCATCTCGTCGATGCGGACGATGTACTGCCGCGCGCGGCGGGCGAGGTCGTCGGTCAGCGCCTCGATGGCCCAGCTGCCGCCGAGCGGATCGGTGACGTCGGCGGCGCCGCTCTCGCAGGCGATCACCTGCTGCGTGCGCAGGGCGAGGCGCGCCGAATCCTCGGTGGGCAGTCCGAGCGCTTCGTCGCGGGCGTTGGTGTGCAGAGACTGCGTGCCGCCCATGACCGCCGCGAGCGCCTGGATCGCCACCCGCACGATGTTGTTGTCGGGCTGCTGCGCCGTCAGGGTCGAACCCGCGGTCTGGGTGTGGAACCGCAGCCAGAGCGAGCGCTCGTCCTTCGGCGCGTAGCGCTCGCGCATGAGCTTGGCCCACAGCCGGCGGGCGGCGCGGAACTTGGCGACCTCCTCGAGGAAGTGGTTGTGGGCGTTGAAGAAGAAGGAAAGCCGCGGCGCGAAGTCGTCGATCGCCAGGCCGCGGGCGAGCGCCGCGTCGACGTAGGCGAGGGCGTGCGCCAGGGTGAAGGCGATCTCCTGCACGGCGGTCGAGCCGGCCTCGCGCATGTGATAGCCGGAGATCGAGATCGGATTCCACTTCGGCACGCGCTCGGCGCAGAAGGCGATGACGTCGGTCGCCAGACGCAGCGACGGTCCGGGCGGATAGATGTAGGTGCCGCGGGCAGCGTACTCCTTCAGGATGTCGTTCTGCACCGTGCCGCCGATGCGCTCCCAGGAGACGCCCTGCTCTTCGGCCAGCACGAGGTAGAGCGCCAGGAGGATCGGCGCCGTGGCGTTGATCGTCATCGAAGTCGTCACGCGGTCGAGCGGGATCTCCGCGAACAGGCGTCGCATGTCGGCGATCGAGTCGATCGGCACGCCGACCCGCCCGACCTCGCCGCGCGCCATCGAGTGATCGCTGTCGTAGCCGATCTGGGTCGGCAGATCGAAGGCGACCGAGAGGCCGCTCGTGCCCTGGGCGAGGAGATAGCGATAGCGCTGGTTGGATTCGGCGGCGTCGGAGAAGCCGGCGTACTGCCGCATGGTCCACAGGCGGCGCTGATACATCTCGCGGTAGATGCCGCGGGTGAAGGGGTAGCCGCCGGGTTCGCCGACCGCCGCAGGGAAGTCGATCGCCGCGACGTCGGCGGCGCTGTAGACGCTGGCGAAGCCGCTGCGCGGCGGCGCCGCTGCGGCCGGGGGCGGGGCTGTGCTGGGGCTCTTCCTGGGGTCGCTCACGGCTGTCGATTGTAGCGCCGCGGAGGGGGCTTTTCGGGACCCTCGACTCGCTTTCCGGAGTCGTTCCAGGGGACAATCGCTAGGGGCCGATCTCCAGGCGGCCACAATATCTTGCGCAAACCCCTTGACAGACCCTCGCGCTCTGCCGCACACTCTGGACCTCGGAAATTGCACAACCGCTTGGGCATGCAGGTCGGGGTCGCTGGATGAGTGGTGCGCAGTCGATTCCAGACGGGATGCGGGTTGGGCGGTTCGGCAGGACTGAAGGTGCAGGAGGCCTGAGAAACAGGTGGCAACGGAGGAAGCATGGCAACGGAAACGAAAATGAATCCTGAAATTCCCTCCAATTTTTCCCGCCCGCCCGGAATCCCGGGGGGCGTTACTGAGTCCGGCAGCCTCGAGGTTCCGGGAGCCGTTCGTGCGGGTCTCGAGTTCGAGCGTTATTTCTCGACTCCGGGCCTGGATCCGTTCGAAGCGGTCGAATGGGAGACGCGCGACGCCCTGATCGGCAACGAGAAGGGCGAGAAGGTGTTCGAGCAGAAGGGCGTCGAGGTGCCGAAGTTCTGGTCGCAGACCGCCACCAACGTGGTGGTCTCGAAGTACTTCCGCGGCGAGCTCGGTACGCCGCAGCGCGAGACCTCGGTGCGCCAGCTGATCGGCCGGGTCGTCGATGCGATGACCCGCTGGGGCCGCGACGGCGGCTATTTCGCCTCGGACGAGAGCGCGGCGATCTTCCGCGCCGAGCTTTCCCACATCCTGATCAACCAGTACGCCTGCTTCAACTCGCCGGTCTGGTTCAACGTCGGGATCGAAGAGCAGCCGCAGTGCTCGGCCTGTTTCATCAACTCGGTCGAGGACACCATGCAGTCGATTCTCGGTCTCGCCAAGACCGAGGGCATGCTGTTCAAGTACGGCTCGGGCACCGGCTCGAACCTCTCGTCCCTGCGCTCCTCCCGTGAGAGCCTCGCTGGCGGCGGCACCGCTTCCGGACCGGTCTCGTTCATGAAGGGCTTCGACGCCTTCGCCGGCGTGATCAAGAGCGGCGGCAAGACCCGCCGCGCGGCGAAGATGGTCATCCTCAATGCCGAGCACCCGGACATCCTCGACTTCATCCGCTGCAAGGAGATCGAGGAGCGCAAGGCCTGGGCGCTGATCGACGCCGGCTATCCGGGCGGGTTCAACGTTTCCGGCGGCGCCTACGACTCGATCGCCTACCAGAACGCCAATCATTCCGTGCGGGTCACCGACGAATTCATGAAGGCGGTGATCGAGGACCGCGACTGGACGACCCGCGCCGTGCGCGACGGCCGGCCGATGGACACCTACCCGGCGCGCGACCTGATGCACGCCATCGCCGAGTCGACCTGGGTGTGCGGCGATCCGGGGATGCAGTACGACACGACGATCAACGATTGGCACACCTGCCCCAACTCGGCGCGGATCAACGCCTCGAACCCGTGCTCCGAGTACATGTTCCTCGACGACACGGCTTGCAACCTCGCGTCGTTGAACCTCCTCAAGTTCCACGACGTCGAACGCGGATTCGACGTCGAGAGCTTCCGCCACGCCTGCGAGGTGGTGATCACCGCACAGGAGATCGTCGTCGATTACGCCAGCTATCCGACCAAGGCGATCGAGAAGAACTCGCACGACTACCGCCCGCTGGGCATCGGCTACGCCAACCTCGGCGCGCTGCTGATGGCCCGCGGCATGGCGTACGACTCCGACAGCGGCCGCGGCTACGCGGCGGCGATCACGGCGCTCATGTCCGGCGCCTCCTATGCCCAGTCGGCGCGCATCGCCGAAAAGAAGGGCCCCTTCGCGGGCTACGCCAAGAACCGCGAGCCGATGCTGCGCGTGATGCGCAAGCACCGCGACGCGGTGAAGCGGATCGACCCGGCGCACGTGCCGCTCGACCTGCTGCAGGCAGCGAAGCAGTCGTGGGACGACGTCGTCGCCCTGGGCGAGCAGCACGGCCTCAAGAACAGCCAGATCTCGGTGCTCGCGCCGACAGGAACGATCGCCTTCATGATGGACTGCGACACCACCGGGGTCGAACCCGACATCGCGCTCGTCAAGTACAAGAAGCTGGTCGGCGGCGGCATGATCAAGATCGTCAACCAGACGGTGCCGGTCGGCCTGAAGCGCCTCGGTTACGAGAAGGACGAGATCCGCGCGATCGTCGAGTTCATCGACGAGCACGACACGATCGAGGGCGCGCCGCACTTGAAGCCCGAGCATCTGTCGGTGTTCGACTGCGCGTTCAAGCCGGCCCAGGGCAGCCGGTCGATCCACTACTCCGGCCACCTGAAGATGCTCGCGGCGGCGCAGCCGTTCATCTCGGGCGCGATCTCCAAGACCATCAACATGCCCGAGGAGTCGACGCCGGAGGAGATCGAGCAGGCCTACATCGAGGGCTGGAAGCTCGGCCTCAAGGCGGTGGCGATCTACCGCGACGGCTGCAAGCGCAGCCAACCGCTGTCGACGCGCAAGGACGATGCCGCCGCGGCAGCGTCGAACGCTGGCAGCCTGGCCCTCGCCGGCACGACCGCTTCGACGGTGCCGATGCCCGGCCGCCGGAAGCTCCCGGACGAGCGCCGCTCGATCACCCACAAGTTCTCGATCAACGGGCACGAGGGCTACATCACCGTCGGCGTCTACGACGACGGTCAGCCGGGCGAGATCTTCCTGGTGATGGCGAAGGAGGGCTCGACCATCTCGGGCCTGATGGACGCGTTCGCCACGATGGTCTCGCTATCGCTGCAGTACGGCGTGCCGCTCAAGGCGCTGGTCGACAAGTTCTCGCACACGCGCTTCGAGCCCTCCGGCTTCACCAAGAATCCGGAGATCCCGATCGCCAAGTCGATCACCGACTACATCTTCCGCTGGCTGGCCTCGAAGTTCCTCAGCCAGGAGGAGAAGCAGGCGGTCGGCGTGGTCCTGCGCGAGCCCGCGCCGGTGGCCTCGCTCCTGTCGGCGGCGGGCGACGCGGGCGCGGCGCCGGTGCGGCCCGCGGCCAAGGAGGCCGAAGGCGGCTCTCTCCTGACTTTCGTCAACTCGACCGATGCGCCGAGCTGCCACGAGTGCGGATCGATCATGGTGCGCAACGGCTCCTGCTACAAGTGCACGAATTGCGGTTCGACGAGCGGATGCAGCTGAAGTTGAAGTTTTCCCACGCATGCAACGGGCAATTAAGCCCGATGCCATAGAGGAGGCTATCAACATGGCCACCAAGAAGGCGGCGAAGAAGCCTGCCAAGAAGGCTGCAAAGAAGACCGCCAAGAAGAAGAAGTAACCTCGCCGGCGCTCTGGCGCCGACCTAACGTTTCCGGGCGCTCCGTCGCCTGGCTTCTGATTCTGGTTAGTACCCACTGAGCCTGGCCGTGAGGCCTCGGCTCTTTTTTTTGTGTATCGTTCGGGACATGACGACTGCAACGACTCGAGGCGGGCGCGGCCCTGCGCCCCTGCGTACCCTCGCCGGCGTGGCTCTGGCGGCGGCCTTGGCCCTGTCGGGCTGCGGGCGGCAGGTGGAGCGCGCGGCGGAGGAGGCGGCGGCCGATCTCGCGCCGATGCCGGAGTTTTCCCTGGCTTCGCTCGGCGGCGAACGGCTCGGCAGGCAGGATCTGCTCGGCAAGGTGGTGCTGTTCGACTTCTGGGCCACCTGGTGCGGTCCCTGCCACCTGCAGGCCGACATCCTCAAGGAGCTCTACCCCGACGCCGCGCGGCGTGGAATCGAGTTCGTCGCGATCTCCACCGGCGAAGAGGAGTCGACGGTGCGCGACTTCGTCGCCCGCCGGCCCTTCCCCTACGCCGTGCTGGTGGACCCGGAGGAGATCCTCGGCGGGCCGCTCGAGATCAACGCCTTGCCGACTCTGCTGATCATGAATCGCCAGGGTCGGATCAGCTACCGCCACACCGGCGTTGCCGACGCCTCCGCGATCGACGCCGCGCTGCGCGCGGCCGCGGCCGGGACCGGAGACTGACGCCGCTTGGAGCAGCTCTCCCTTCTCGAGCTCTTCGCCCAACCGCGTCCCATCGCGCGCCCGGAGCGCCGGAAGAGGCCGCCCTCCGCGCGCTCCACCGCCGCCATGGAACGCCTGGCGGCGGCCTATCTGCGGCCTCTGCGCAAGCTGCGCTGGCTCTGTCCGCGGCGGGTGAAAGTCGTCTTCAACGGCCGGCTCCGCAGCACCCTCGGCCGGGCGGATTTCAGCCGGGGGACGGTGGAGCTCAATCCGCACCTGCTCGATCGCAATCCGGCCGAGCTCATTCCCACGCTGGTGCACGAGCTCTGTCATCTCGCGGCCGGTCCGCGCGCCGGCCACGGCCCGAAGTGGAAGGCGATGATGGCCGCCTGCGGCGCGGAACCGACGGTCTGCCACCGCCTCGACACCTCGCACGTCACGCGGCGGCGGCGGATCTGGCTCTGGCGCTGCAAGAACTGCGGCGAGGGATACGTGCGGCATCACCGGGGCGCACGGCGTTACCGCTGCGCCGACTGCGGCGGAAGGTTCCAGGTCATCGCCGAACCCGAACCGGCGACCTGAAGGCGATCGACGCCCGGGCAGAATGAAAAAGGCGGCTCCGAAGAGCCGCCTTTCGCTGCCACGCTGCTCGAACGGCGCTTACTGCAGGACGACCAGGACCACTCGGCGGTTCTGGGCGCGGCCTTCGCGCGTCTTGTTGTCGGCGACCGGCTCGGATTCGCCGTAGGAGATCGACTCGATCCGGAACAGCGGAATGCCCTGCTTGGCGAGGTACTCCTCGACCGCCTCGGCGCGCTGTTTGCCGAGCTTCTCGTTGTAGAGCTCGCCGCCGACGTTGTCGGTGTGGCCCTGGACCTCGATGTAGACGTTCTTGTTCTCGGCCTTGAGCTGCGCGGCAAATGCGTCCAGCGCCGCCTTCGCCTCGTCGGACAGTACCGCCTTGTCGAAGCCGAACTTCACCTTGTCGTCGGAGAGCACGGTCTCGTAGAGGAGCTTGCCCTCGGCGAGGCGGCCCGCCGCGACGGCGCGATCGAGCGCCTCCTTGGCGGTCTTGGAAGCCGCCGCGGTGTCCTGCTCGTTCTTCGTGATGCGGCCCTCGTGCACCTTGATCTTGGTCTGCGCGTCCTCGACCTGGGTCTGCACGCCGTCGACGCGCGTGTTGACCTGGCCGACTTCGCCCGCCACGTACTTCTTGGTGGCGCAGCCCCATCCGGCCATCGCCATGATCATCACCGCCGTTACTGCCAGGTTCATTCTCTTCATTGCATGTCCTCCATCCTGGGTTGATGCGTCCATTGTGGCATCCGGGACGGGCCTCCTGCCGCGCAGAGTCACCTCGCGGCGGGGGGGAGCCCCTGGTAGCCCTTCCTCGAAAGCACCTGCTTGACCTTCCTGTTGCGCACTTCGATCTGAATCGTCCTGAAAGCGTTCTTGCCCGTGCCCTGGGTCTCGAATCCGAGCACGTACTGATAGCGCAGATCCTCCGCCACCGTGGCGCAGGCTTCCTTCATGTCGTCCGGGCTGGCGATCGAGAAGTACTTTCCGCCAGTCATGTGCGCCAGCAGATTGAGCATGTCGGCGTAGCTGACGACCCCGTCGCTCGAAGTCTTCGGGGCGTAGGGGTCGCCGGACTCGAGACCGAAGACGTAGACCGGCAGCTGCGCCTGGCGCACGATCTCCCGGGCTTGCGCCGCGGTCATCGTGCTCGCGTTGTCCACTCCGTCGGTGATCAGCACGGCGGCGCGCTTGACGTTGCGGCTGTCGCTCGAGATCCGCGGCAGGAGGGCGACGGCGTCGTGCAGCGCGGTCTTGCCGTAGCCCTCCCAGGAGGCGATCGACTCGCGCAGTGGCGCCAGGTCCTCCGTGAACGGCACGTCGATGTTGGTGTCTTCGCCGGCGAACGTCGCCAGGGCGAACTCGTCGCCCGGCCGCGCGGCGTCGAGAAAGTAGTCGATCGCCTCGTGGCTGGCCTCGAGTCGCCCGCCGACGCCCATGCTGCCCGAGAGGTCCTGGAGGAAGACCACGCTCCAGGGTGCCTCACCGCGGGGCTCGAAGTCCGGGAAGCGGACCGACCGGCCGTCGACCTTGAGGTCGAAATCCTCCTTCTCGAGACCGTTGAGGTAGCCGTTCGGGCCCTTCACGATGACCGGGACCAGGATCCAGGCCACCTGGACCTCGTCGGAGAAGGTCGGTGTGGACTGGTCCGCAGGCGCATCGCCAGCGAGGCGCGCCGGAGCGCCCGGCAGGACCGCCAAAACGGCGAGTGCGGCGACAATCCGGCCAATCCGCCGCCCTCGGGCTCTGCTAGCCTCGACGGCGGAGGGGCCGAACATGAACATCCGCGACATCTCCATCAAGTGCGGCAATTGCGACTCCTATCAGACCCTCACCGGCTTCGCCCGCCGCGAGGAGTGGAACGTCTACACCTACGAGTGCGACCACGGACGCTGCGACCCTGCCGTCACCCGAACCCTGGTGGAGGTTCCCCGCGAGATCGACGATTTCGCCCGCCGCGACCCGGAATGGCGTGGCGGCGGCAGGCACGGCGAAGTCGGGGACGGCTCAACCCTGGAGTGAGCAAGCTCCGTGCCGGTTCGACCAGAAAAGCGGTTTCTTGCCGGTATGTTACGCTTTCTCACGCGATTTTGAGAAGGTTTTCCGATCCATCCTGAGGCAGGCGGAGGGAGTCATGAAGAAGACGGTCGTTCACGTCGTCGGAACGGGGACCATCGGCGAGCCCCTGATCGGACTTTTTACCGATTTCCGCGAAAAAATGGGAATCGACGAGGTCACTTTCCACAAGCGCTCGCCGCTCGCCGGAGACCGCTCGAAGATCAATCACCTGATGGCCCGGGGCGCCAAGCTCGCCGCCGACTCCGATCAGAAGGACGCTTTCGAGAAGCTCGGCCACACGGTCTCCTACGAAACCGAGGAGGCGCTCTCCCGCGCGACCGTGGTCGTCGACTGCACGCCCGCTGGCAACGAGATGAAGGAGAAGTACTACAACCAGCTGTCCGGCCCCAAGGGCTTTCTTGCCCAGGGCAGCGAGTTCGGTTTCGGCGTTCCCTACGCGCGCGGCATCAACGACGAGGTGCTGGTGCCCGGCCGCGATCGCTTCATCCAGATCGTCTCGTGCAACACCCACAACATCACCACCCTGATCAAGACGCTCTGCGACGAAGGCGGCGGCAAGTACGCGCTCGAGCGCGGCACGTTCGTCTGCATGCGGCGCGCGAACGACATCTCGCAGACCAAGGATTTCGCGCCGGCGCCGCAGGTCGGCAAGCACGACGACGCCGAGTTCGGCACGCACCACGCCCACGACGCGTTTCACGTCTTCGAGACACTGCACCAGAAGTTCGACCTCTTCTCGAGCGCGGTCAAGCTCAACACCCAGTACATGCACTCGATCTGGTTCAATCTCGCGTTCAACCGCGACATCACCAAGGACGAGATGGTCGAACGCCTGAAGGGCAACCTGCGGGTGGCGGTCACCGACAAGCGCAACTGCAACGAGATCTTCAGCTTCGGCCGCGATCACGGCTACTACGGACGGATCCTGTCGCAGACCGTCGTCGTGCTGCCGACGCTCGCCGTGCGCAGGAAGCGCGAGCTCTACGGCTTCTGCTTCACGCCGCAGGACGGGAATTCCCTGCTCTCGTCGGTCGCGGCCGCTCTCTGGCTCATCGAGCCGGACCAGGAGAGCCTGAGCAAGCGCCTCGATCCGCTGCGGCGCTTCATGTACCAGGAGATCTGACGACGGGTCGTCCGGCCGCCTCGCCCGGCGCCGCTCCCGGGCCGCCGGGCGTCTCGAGGCTGCAGCTCGGCGAGTTGTCGCTCGAGGGCGTCTCGGTCGCTGGGGAGGAGACCTGGTTCCGGATCCATCCGCCGGGCCTCGCTCTGGACGTCGGCAGGGGAGCGCCGACTCAGGCGGGTGCCAGGGATCTCTTCGTCAGCCACGGTCACCTCGACCATGCGCTCGGCGTGCCCTATGTGCTCTCCCAGAGGACGCTGCACCATCAGGCTCCGACGCGGGTCTTCTGCCCGCGGCCGGTCGCCGGCGCGCTGGCCGAGTTCGTCGCCGCGGCGGAGCGGCTGGAGGGAGTCCGGTACGGATCGGAGATCGTCGGGCTCGAGCCGGGAGACCGGGTCGGCGTCGGGCGGGATCTGGCGATCGAGGCCTTCGCGACCGACCACGTCGTGCCGAGTCTCGGCTTCCACCTCGTGCGCCGGCGCCGCCGGCTCAAGGAGGAGCTCCGGGAGCTCTCCGGGCGCGAGATCGCCGGTATGCGATCCGCGGGAGTCGAGATCGAGCGCGAAGCCGAGGAGATCTGGCTCTCGTACTGCGGCGACACCGGCCCGGAGGTCTGGCGGCTGGCTCCGCGGCTGCGCGAGAGCCGGGTGCTGATGATCGAGTGCACCTTCCTCGGTGACGCAGTGCGGCAGCACGGTACGGCTTACAAGCATCTCCACTTCGCCGACCTCGTGGACCACGCGGCGGAGCTGGAAGGGCACGAGGCGATCGTCCTGCACCACCTCTCCCGCCGGCATTCGCACGCCGACCTGAGGCGCGAGGTCGACACGTGGCTGCCACAGCTCGCGTCGCGGGTGCATCTGATGGGCGAGGTGGGCCGATGACGGTCCGGGATGGCAGCATGCGAAGGGACCGATGAGCTCGGTCCGAGGAGACTCATGACCTACGATCGCCCGTCCGCGGGCCTGCGACTCTCCGAGCTCGAGGAGCTCGAGCTCACCATCGAAAAGCTCGTCGCCGGCGGCGATGGCCTGGGCCGGTTCGAGGGCATTCCGATCTTCGTGCCGCGTTCGGCGCCGGGAGACCGGGTGCGGGTTCGCCTGTTCGAGCGCAAGCCCGACTATGGGCGGGCGGAGATCCTCGAGATCCTCGTGGCCGGACCGGGGAGGCGCGAGCCGCCTTGCCGCTACTTCGCCCGCTGCGGTGGCTGCGACCTCCAGCATCTCGAGGAGGGAGTCCAGACGCGGCTCAAGGCGGCGGCGCTGCTCGAGACGGTGCGGCGGATCTCGGGCGTGGCGGTTCCCGAGCCCAGCGCCGTCGTCAGCGGCCAGGCCTGGGCCTACCGTCTGCGCACCCAGCTGCACACCCGCGCCGTCCACGGCGGTTTCGAGGTCGGCTACTTCGCGCGCCGCAGCCGGGACCTCGTCGCCGTGGCGAGCTGCCCGGTGCTCTCGCCTCCGCTCGAAAAGGAGCTGGCGACGCTCGCCCGGCGGCTGCCGGAGCGCGTGCCGGCGCGCATCGACCTCGCCAGCGGCGATGCTGGGCAGGTCTCCTACGCGCCGCTCGTCGAAGGGTTGCCGCACGGCGAGCTCAAGCGCCGGATCGGCTCGTTCGAATACCGCTTCGATGCGCGCTGCTTCTTCCAGGGACACGCCGGACTGCTCGAAGAGCTGGTCGAGGTCGTGGTCGGGCCGTCGACCGGCGGCACCGCGGCCGATCTCTACGGCGGTGTCGGCCTCTTCGCCCTGCCGCTCGCGCGGCGCTACGACCGGGTCGTGATGGTGGAGGGAGACCGGATCGCGACGCGCTTCGCGCGCAAGAATGCGCGCGCGAACTTCCCCGAGCTCACCGATCCTCCGACCGGCGGCAAGGGGCTCGAGATCGTCGGTCAGGCGGTCGAGACCTGGGTGACGGCCGGGCTCGCCGAGAGCTTCGACCGGATCGTCGTCGATCCGCCCCGCGACGGCCTGCAGGCGGGAGTGCGGCGGCTCCTGGTCGAGCGGCCCCCGCGCCGCCTGACCTACGTCTCCTGTCATCCGGCGGCGTTGGGGCGCGACCTCAGGGAGCTCGCCCAGGTCTTCACGATCGAGTCGCTGGTCCTGCTCGATCTCTTCCCGCAGACCGGCCACATGGAGGCGGTCCTGCAGCTCACCCGAACCTGAAGCGGGCGGCAGGCCGGGAGGGCGACTCCCGGTGCCGTGCCGCGGCGGCGCCCGCGGTCGATTGCAGTAGGATCGCCCGCGAGCCGATGGCCGACTTCGACCGCGAAAAAACCCCGCGCTTGCCGGTGGCGGAGATCCTCCGGCGCGAAGAGGAGTCGCTGCGCTCGCTGCTGCGGGTGGAGCTCGGCGCGCTGTCGCATCCGGGCAAGGTCCGCCCGCGCAACGAGGATCACCATCTCGCCCTGCGCCTGCATCGCTCGCGCGAGACGCTGGCGACGAACCTGCCGGAGGGCGACCTGCCCGCCCGCGCCGACCAGAGCTGCTACGTGCTGGTGGTCGCCGACGGCATCGGCGGACGCTCCGGAGGCGAGCACGCGAGCCGCCGGGCGATCGGCGCCCTGGTGGAGATCGCGACGCGGATTCCGGACTGGATCCTGCGCCTCGACGACGCCCTGGCGGGGGAGCTCATGCGGCGCGCGGAGGCCTACTTCGGGCAGGTCGATGCGATCCTCGAGGCCGAGGCCGCGGCCGACCCGGCGCTCTCCGGCATGGGCACGACGATGACGCTGGTCTATCTGCTCGACCGCGACCTTCTGGTGGCGCACGTCGGCGACTCGCGGGCCTATCGCTATCGCGACGGCCGGCTCGAACGCCTCACGCAGGACCAGACCATGGCGCAGGCGCTCGCCGATGCCGGCGTCATCTCCGCCGAGGACGTCAAGTCGCATCGTCAGCGCCACATTCTCACCGGAGCGCTCGGCGCCAAGTCGGGCGCGCCGCGGGTCCAGCTCGGGCGGCACGACCTCCGCGACGGCGACCGGGTGCTCGTGGCGAGCGACGGTCTCACCGAACTGGTGCCGGACGACCGGATCGCCGGCATCCTGAGCCGCGAGTCCGATCCCGCCGCCGCCAGCGCGGCGCTGGTGGCGGCGGCGCTCGACGAAGGCGGCACGGACAACGTCACCGTGCTGGTCGCCGACTGCCGTCTGCGGACGGAACCCTGAACCCCTGCAGCGCGCCGGCACGCGGCGCTTCGATTTCCGGACCGCTGCCGGCGGTCGCCCCCTTCCCGAGGACGAGATGAACAGCGAGAAGCCACGCCACGATTGGACGGTCGACGAGTTGCGGGCGATCCACGACCTGCCCCTGCCGGATCTGCTCTTCCGCGCCCAGACGACCCACCGCCGGCACCACGATCCGGCCCGGGTGCAGATGTGCACCCTGCTGTCGATCAAGACCGGCGGCTGTCCGGAGGATTGCGCCTACTGTCCGCAGAGTGCGCATTACGACACGGGTCTCGAGCGCCGCAGGCTGCTCGACCTCGAGGCGGTGCTCGACGCCGCGCGGGCGGCGCGGGCCAACGGCTCGAGCCGGTTCTGCATGGGAGCGGCCTGGCGCGAGGTCAAGGACGGACCGGAGTTCGACCGCGTTCTGGCGATGGTCGCCGGCGTGGCGGAGCTCGGTCTCGAAGTCTGCTGCACGCTCGGGATGCTCAGCGACAGCCAGGCGGCGCGCCTCGCCGAGGCCGGACTGACGGCCTACAACCACAACCTCGACAGCGGCCCGGAGTTCTACGATCGCATCGTCACGACCCGCACTTACGGCGACCGACTCACCACCCTGGAGCGCGTGCGCAAGGCCGGAATCACCCTCTGCTGCGGCGGCATCCTCGGAATGGGCGAGACGATCGACGATCGCCTCGATCTCCTGCGCGTGCTGGCGGCGATGGACCCGCATCCCGAGTCGGTGCCGGTCAACGCCCTGGTAGCCGTCGCCGGTACGCCGCTCGCCGGCCGGCCGGTGGTGGACGGCATCGAGATGGCGCGGCTGATCGCCACCGCCCGCATCGTCCTGCCGCGGAGCTTCGTGCGCCTCTCCGCCGGGCGGGCGGGGATGTCGGACGAAACCCAGGCGCTCTGCCTGCTGGCGGGGGCCAACTCGATCTTCACCGGCGAGGAGCTGCTGACGACGCCCAACCCGGGCGAGGATGCCGACGCCCGGCTGTTCGCCAAGCTCGGCCTCGAGCCCTTGCCGCTCGCCTCCGGCAACTGAGCGCGCCACCGTCCGTGACCGCTCTCGCGGCCTGGCAGGAGGAGCTCGGAGCACGGCTCGCGGGGCTCGAGCAGGCCGGGTTGCGCCGGCGCCTCGATCTGGCCTCGGGGATCGACTTCAGCTCCAACGACTATCTCGGCTTCGCCCGCGATTCCGGCCTTGCCCGGGCGATCGGCGCGCGCATCTGCGCTGTCGCCGGCGACGATCCGGCGGCGCTCTTCGCCCCGGCCTCGCGCCTGCTGCGGGGCGACACGGCGCTGCATCGCGAGGTCGAGGCGCGCCTGGCGCAGTTCAAGGGGACGGAGGCGGCGATTCTCCTGCCTTCCGGCTATCAGGCGAACGTGGCGCTGCTGACGGCGATCCTCGGACCGGACGATCGCGCCCTGTCGGACGAGCTCAATCATGCCAGCCTGATCGATGGCCTGAGGCTCTCGGGTTGCCGGCGCCGGGTGATCCCGCATCTCGATCTCGCGGCGTACGAGCGCGCCCTCGCCGAGCCACACGCCGGTGGGCGCACGGTGGTGGTGGTCGAGTCGCTCTTCAGCATGGACGGCGACGCGGCACCCCTCGCGCTGCTCGCCGAGGCCTGCGATCGCCACGGCGCGCTGCTCGTCGTCGACGACGCCCATGCCGCCGGAGTCTTCGGCGACGCCCGCGGCTCCGGACTGATCGAGGTCCACGGTCTCGAGCGCCGTGTGGCGGCGAGCGTCACCACTTTCGGCAAGGCGTTCGCCGCCGGCGGAGCCTGCATCGCCGGCCCGCGGGCGCTCATCGACTGGATCGTCAACCGGGCGCGGGCGTTCGTGTTCTCGACCGCCGTCTCGCCGCTGCTGCTGCTCGCGCTCGCGACGGGTCTCGATCACCTTGAGCGCCATCGCGGCCGTGCCGGCGTCGTCCGCTCGCGGGCCGCGCGGCTCCGCCGCCGTCTGGCGGAGGCGGGAGTCGGCGTCGCTGCCGGCGACAGTCCGATCGTGCCGGTGTTCCTCGGCAGCAACGAGCGGGCGCTCGCCGTCGGCGCGCTGGTGCGCGCGCAGGGTTTCGACGTCCGCGCCGTGCGGCCGCCGACGGTTCCGGCGGGGACCGCACGCCTGCGCCTCTCCGTCCACGCCGACCACTCCGAAGACGAGATCGACCGCCTCGCCGGCGCGATCGGCGAGGCGGTCCATCGAGTGCCGGTATGAGCCTGTTCGTCACCGGCACCGACACGGGGGTGGGCAAGACCGTCGTCTCGGCCCTCCTGCTGGCGCGCTACGCCGCCGAGCTCGAGCTCGCCTACTGGAAGCCGGTCGCCAGCGGCGCCGGCGGGTCGCAGCCGGAGCGCGACAGCGCCATGATCGGGAGCCTCGCGGCGCTCGTCGGGGCCGAAGTCGAGATCCGCCTCGAGATGCACCTGCTGCAGGATCCGGTCTCGCCGCATCTCGCCGCGCGCCGCGAAGGGGTGGTCATCGACCTGGACGCTATCGCCGCGGCCTGGGCGGGTTGGCAAAGCATCAGTCCAGAGCGCGGCGTCGTCATCGAGGGGGCCGGGGGCGTGATGGTGCCCCTGAACGAAAAGCAAAGGCTCGGTAAAGGGGGTGGCGCCCTGGGCGCCGGTGGCTTCGCCGGTTCGCCCCTGGGGGCGGCGAGGTCGGCTGGAGGGGAGCTGCTGATCGATCTGATCGCGCTGCTCGAGCTGCCGGTGCTGCTCGTGGCGCGCACCACGCTGGGGACGATCAACCACACGCTGCTGTCGCTCGACGCGCTGCGCCGCCGCGGCGTCACCGTTGCCGGAGTCGTTCTGAACGGCCCGGCGAACGACGACAATCGTCAGGCGATCGAGTCTTACGGCGATGTCCGCGTGCTCGCCACCGTCGAGGCGGTCGACCTCACTCCCGCCGGTCTCGGCGCGGCCGCGGCCGCCTTCGACCCGGCGGCGGAGCTGCGGAGATTCCTCCTGCGCGCCTGACGAAGCCGAAGTTTTTCCCTTTCCTGGAAAAAAGCGTGACAAGGTTCATAGGATGCCCCCCGTGAGCCACTCTCCGACACCGCCGGCGGTCCGCGACGGCGGGCTGCGACTGCGGTGAAGGAGCTGCGCCCGCCACCGGAATGGCTCGCGCTCGACCGGGCGCACGTCTGGCATCCGTACACCCAGATGCAGACCGCCCCGGCGCCGCTGCCCGTGGCGCGCGCCGAGGGGGTCTGGCTGGAGCTCGCCGACGGCCGCAGGATCCTCGACGGCATCTCGTCCTGGTGGGTGAATCTCTTCGGTCACAACCATCCGCGGCTGAACGCCGCGCTGGCCGCGCAGTCTGCCGAGCTCGAGCAGGTGATCTTCGCCGGCTTCACCCACGAGCCGGCGGCGAGGCTGGCCGCGGAGCTCGTTGCGCTCGCCCCTGCCGGACTGTCGCGGGTCTTCTTCTCCGACGACGGCTCCACCGCGGTCGAAGTGGCGATGAAGATGGCGGTGCAGCAGTGGCGGCAGCGCGGCGAGGAGCGGCGGCGGCTCTTCGTCGCCTTCGACCATGCGTACCACGGCGATACCTTCGGCGCCATGGCGGCCGGCGGCGACGCGGTATTTCATGGCGCGTTCGCCGACCTGCTGTGCGAGGTGCGGCGGGCGCCGGTGCCGGCCTGCGAGTCGGAGGTCGGCGCCGCGCTCGCGGCGCTCGAGGCTCTGCTCGATCAGGCCGGCGACGAAGTGGCCGCGGTCATCGTCGAGCCGATCGTGCAGGGCGCCGGCGGCATGCGCATCCACCCGCCGTCGTTCCTGCGCGGCGTGCGCTCGGCGACGCGGACGCGGGGTCTGCCGCTCGTCGCCGATGAGATCTTCACCGGCTTCGGCCGTACCGGACGGATGTTCGCCTGCGAGCACGCCGGTATCGCGCCCGATCTGCTCTGCCTGTCGAAAGGCCTGACCGGCGGCTACCTGCCGCTTGCCGCCACCCTCGCCAGCGAGGAGATCTACGCCGCCTTTCTCTCGGAGGAGCGCGGCCGCGCCTTCTTCCACGGCCACTCGTACACCGCCAACGCCCTCGCCTGCGCCGTGGCGCGCGCCAGCCTCGCACTGTTCGCCGAGACCAACTGTCTCGGTCGAATCGCCGAGCTTCAGCGGCTCTTCGCGCGCCGGCTCGCGGTCATCTCGGCGCTGCCGGGCGTCGCGCGGGTGCGCGGTATCGGCGCGCTGGCGGTCGTCGAGCTCGAGGCGCCGGCGGGCGACCGCGATTCGGGCTATCTCGACGCGCGCGGACCGCGCCTGGCGCAGGAGTTCCTCGACCGCGGCGTGTTGCTGCGCCCGCTCGGCAACATCGTCTATTTCCTTCCCCCCTACGCCATCACCGACGAAGAATGCCATCGCGTCTTCGACGTCATCGAGGAGACGCTGCTCGGCTCCCGTAGAATGGGCGCGCGATGACTCCGCTGTTCTCGATCCGCCTCGCCAAGCAGGACTTCAAGTTCTCGGTCGCCCATTTCACGATCTTCGGCCCGGCGAACGCCGAACCGCTGCACGGCCACAACTACCGCCTGGCCCTCGAGGTCGAGGGCGAGACCGTGGACGAGCTCGGCCTGCTCGCCGATTGCGATCGCCTGAAGCGCGCCGCGCGCGCCGCCTGCGCGGCGCTCGACGACCGGCTGCTGCTGCCGGAGGCGAGCCCGCATCTCGCCTTCGGCCGCTCCGGCAGAGAGAAGGCGGGCGGGCAGGAGACCTTCGCCGTGCGTTTCGCCGACCGTGAGTACCGCTTTCCCGCCGCCGAGGTCCTCCTCCTGCCGCTCGCCAACGTGACGATGGAGCTGCTCGCGCGCTGGGCCTGGGAGCGCATCGCGAAAGTCGCCCGCGGTGGCGCGGTGCAGAGCCTCACGGTCGAGATCGAGGAGACGCCGGGCCAGCTGTGCCGTTACCGCGCGCCGCTCGCCGCCCCCCGCCCGGCCAGAGGCCGGGCGCTGCGCGCGCAGCGCGCCTAGTCGCGGTTACTTCTCGATCCGGATCTCGCGGCCCCGCCACGGGGCCGCTCTTCCACGTGCCCGGTCGGCGCTCGCCAGGACGAGGGTCGTCGCCAGCGCGAGGACATCCAGGGGAAAAAGGGCTCCAGTCAGGGGATTGTTGCCGGAGCTCTTGCGCGTCGTAGCGGAAGCCGCGGCTCCCCCCAGCCAGCAGACTGCGAATGCTGCTGGGGCTCCGCACGCCAACGCGAGAAGCATGAAGGCAGCGGTGGCGAACGGCGGGGCGATGGTGGCGAGGGCGGCGGCCGGACGGGCGGCGACGAAGAGGGCGAAGTTGCGGCGCCAACCGCGAAAGGTCGCTCTCGCGCCGTTGTACATGCGGACCTTCAGAGCCTCCCCAGCGCGCAGGAATCCCACCTTGAAGCCGGCCGCATGCAGCCTGGTGGCCAACGCGACGTCGTCGAGGGCTTCGCCGGCGATGGCATCGAAGCCGCCGATGGCGCGCAGAGCGTCGGTGCGAAGGAGGAAATACTGGCCGTTGGCGATCGGCGTCGGACCCTCACCGCGGGCGTAGGGGCGCCAATCGCCGAGCATGAGGTCGAGCAAGGCATATGACGCCGGGGTGAGCAGGGATTCGCCGAGGCCGATCGTCACCTGTCGCCCGGAGAGCGACAGCGCGTCGAGGCGATATTCGGCGACGGCGGCGTGCGCCCGTGCCAGGAGCTCCGGCTCGTGCCGGGTGTCGGCGTCGGTGAGCAGCAGCCAGGGTGTCGCGACGGCTTCGGCACCCGTCGCCAGCGCGTTGACCTTGCCCCCCCAGCCGGCGGCGAGCGGCCGGGCGCGGAGCGCGGACAGCCGCGGCTCGCTCGCCGCGAGGCCGGCGAGGATCGCCGGCGTGCGATCGCTCGACCCGTCGTCGATGACGCGCAGGGCTGGGGAGCCGTGCTGGGCGAGGAGCGTCGCCGCGCAGGCGGCGAGGTTCTCCTCTTCGTCTCGGACGGGCAGCAGGACGGTGGTTGGCGGCGCCTCCACCCGCGCAGGCGGCAGACGCGGCGCGCGCCGGCGATCGCGGGCGAGGCGCAGGGCGAGGGCGAGCCAGACCAGGCCCGTCACCGCGCCGAGGAGCGCCGGCCAGGGCCCCGGGGCGGTCAACCGGTCGCGGGCAGGCGGGCGGCGAGCAGACCGGCGATCTCGCCGGCGGCGGGGAAGCGCCCGGTCTCCTTCTTCGAGAACAGCAGCGCGCCGTCGAGCGTCACTTCGAACACTCCTCCCCGGCTCTTGATCAAGGTCGGCACCTCGCCGAATTTCTCTTCGATTTCAGCCGCCAGACCGGCGGCTCGCGGGGCGTAGTTTCAAACCACGCAGTATTCGATGGTGATCCGTGACATTCAGGCACCTCGTGGAATCGAACGGTCGTCGATCGGGGGCCGGCGGGCACAGAGCGCGCCGGAGAAGAACCGCGGATAGTGGTCGCGGATTCGCGCCAGGTCGGGGACGTCGCTGACGTCGGTGAAGCCGGTGGCGGCGAAAGCTCGCCGCCACTGCTCCGGAGTGAGGAAACCGTGCGAGGTGCGAACCTCGGGGTCGAGCACGACATCGGTGAAGCTCGCCAGCTGCTCGAAGATGAGCTCGATCGGAATCGTCTGCCCGGGGAAGAGCCGCTGGCACTCGCCGCCGACGAGCCAGCCGCCGGGAACGAGGAGCGCGCGCAACCAAGTCAGGCTGGCGCGCAGATCGCGCGCGATGTGCAGGACGTTGACCGAGAAGACGAGGTCGAGCGGCTCCGGCGCGAGGCCCTGCGCCGCGGGCGCGAGATCGATGTCGTAGGCCTGGTCGGCTAGCGGCAGGCCGGGATAGCGCGCGGCGAGCGCGCGGCTCGCGCGACGGCGAAGCATCGGATTCGGTTCGGTCAGGAGGTAGCAGGCGATGTCGGCCAGACGGCCGCGCCGCTGAAGCTCGTCGAGGAGGGCCTCGGCGGCGCTGCCGGCGCCGGCGCCGATCTCGAGGATTCGCTTGCCGCCTCCGGGAGAGAGCCGGTTGGCGGCGGCGATCGCCGCCAGGCGGTTGTTCAGGGCGTAGATCGGGTTGTCGTTGTGGAAGTACTCGGTCCACAGCGGCATGCGGGCGCTGGTGAAGAGCGCCTGCTCGCCGGTCAGCGCTCCTGCCAGGACTCTTGGAAAGGCCTCGCCGGCGGCGTCGAGAATGGCCAGGGTCGGCGCGATGGCGGGATCGATCGCCATCCCGAGGGCGCGGAGGTCGGCGAGCTCGGGGGTGGGGAGCGCGCGCGCCAGGCGATAGGAGGGCTCGCCCGATTCCGAAGCGGCGGCGGTCTCTTCGAGGTGGCCGGCAGCGGCCAGCCGGGCGAGCAGCCAGGTGAGCGCCGGACTCTCTCCGGGAGGAAAGCCGCACGCCAGCAGCAGGGTTCGCGCTGTCGCTCCGGTCGCCAGCTCGGACTCGATTCCCAGCCGCTGGGCGATCGCCACCGTCCAGTCCGAGACGTATCGTTCCACCAGCTCGCAGGCCTGGTAGAGGCGGTCGGAGAAGAGATCGGGGGGAATCTCGCCGAGCAGTCCGTCGACCGCAGGGTCGCGCGGCTGCGCCAGAAAAGGAACCAGCATTCCCTCTATTCTAGCTTGCCCTCAGCCGCCATCCCGGGTTCGGGTCGATTCCAGCCGCGACGCTGCGCTAGGATCGATGGGATGACCGCCAAGAAGCAGGACGCAGGGGACGTTGCCGCAGTGCAGGGGCCAGCCGGCGCCTCGCCCCGGGAGGCGAAGATCGACCGGGTCGCGGGTCACGTCCGCGGCATGCTGACCGAGCTCGGGCTCGATCTCACCGATGTCAACCTGCGCGAGACCGACCGCCGGGTCGCCAAGATGTACCTCGAGATGTTCCAGGGCCTCGAGGAGGGCGCCGAGCCTCCGGTGACCACCTTTCCCAACGACGAGCACTACAGTGCGATGGTCATGGAGAAGCAGATTCCGTTCTACTCCATGTGCGCCCACCACCTGGTGCCGTTCTACGGTCATGCCCATCTCGCGTACATCCCGAACGACACCATTCTCGGCCTCTCCAAGTTCGCCCGCATCCTGGAGTTCTACGCCAAGCGGCCGCAGCTCCAGGAGCGTCTCACCGAGCAGGTGGCCAACTATCTCGAGACCCGTCTCAAGCCGCAGGGCGTCATGGTGGTGATCGAGGCCCGGCATCTCTGCGTCGAGATGCGAGGAGTGAAGAAGCCGGGCGCGATGACCGTGACATCGGCGATCCGCGGCACCTTCTACCAGAAGCCGGTCCGGGAAGAGTTCCTCGACCTGCTCCGGCGCTGAGACGATGAAGACGGTTCGCGCCCGTTTCGCCGGCAGCGGCATTGCGGTGCCACCGCGGGTCGTCGACAACCCCACGGTCGCGCGTGTCCTCGAGACCGACGACGCCTGGGTTCGCGAGCGCAGCGGAGTGGTCGAGCGGCGCTACGTCGAGGCCGGCGTCGCCTCTTCGGATCTCGGCGCCGAGGCCGCGCGCGCGGCGCTCACCGACGCCCGGATGACGTCGGACGAGATCGACTACATCGTCTGCGCCACGATGACGCCCGATCATTTCTTCCCCGGCTGCGGCACGCTCCTGCAGCAGAAGCTCGGCATGCGCCCGGTGCCGGCGCTCGACATCCGCCAGCAGTGCGCCGGCTTCGCCTACGGGCTGCAGATGGTGGACGCTCTCATCCGCTCCCGCATCGCCCGCAACGTCCTGCTCGTCGGCACCGACGTGCACACCTCGCTGATGCCGTTCTCGGACCGCACCTGGGCCGTGCTCGAAGGCCGCGAGGAGGGTCCTCTCGAGGCGGAGGACTTCGCCTGGAACTCGCGTTTCCGCCACCTGCTGGTGCTCTTCGGCGACGGGGCCGGGGCGATGGTCTTCCGCGCCTCGGAGGAGGACGACGGGCGCGGAATTCTCGGTTCCCGCCTCTACGGCGACGGCAACCACCAGGACATCCTCACCGTGCCGGGGCTGGGTTCGGCGCGGCGGCCGTTCGTCACCGCCGGGCAGATCGCCGCCGGCGAGACGGTGCCGGTGATGGACGGCCGCCGGGTCTTCAAGCTGGCGGTGACGCTCATGCCGCAGGCCGCCTCCGCCCTGCTGGCGGAGCACGGCTACACGGTGGACGATCTCGACCTGCTGGTGATGCACCAGGCGAACCTGCGCATCAACGAGGCGGCGCAGAAGGCGCTCGGCCTGCCCGACGCCAAGGTGCACAACAACATCCAGAAGTACGGCAACACCACTTCGGCGACGCTGCCGCTGTGCTTCCACGAGGCGCGTCTGGCGGGCAAGGCGCCCGAAGGCGCGCTGGTCGGGTTCGCCGCCCTCGGCGCCGGGCTGCACTGGGGCGCGGTGCTGCTGCGCCTCTAGGGGCCCGCGCCTTCAGGGATGTCCGAGGCCGCTCCTCTCGAGCTTGAGGAGCTCCGTGTCGATGCCGGCAAAGAGCGCCTGGCTGTGGGCGTCCCAGCCTTCCGGAGTGAACTTCCCCGGTGGCGCCGAGACCTCGATCGCGGTCTCCTGATCGGACCGGCGGGCGATCTTGATCCGCGCGTCGGTCCACAGCAGGGCCCAGTCGTCGGTCACTTCCACGCTCGAGTCCATCGGCGTCCCCGCGATCTGCAGGGCGTTCAGCACCGCCACCAGCAGCGGGCTTCCGGCGCCCTTGTACGGGCTGCGATAGATCCGGCTCGCGGTCGCGCTGCCGGCCGGCGGGACGAACGCATCGGTGGTCATGAGGGCCTGGAATGGCCGGCTCGCGGCGAGCTCGGCGAAGTTCGGGTCGCTCCTGGCGTGCACGCGGGAGCGCTCGTCGAGCTCGATGGCGCGGCCGAGATGCTGCGCCGCCAGGGCGGAGTAGCCGGCGAGGGCGAAGTTCGAGGCCACTAGATAGTAGGCGGCGGCCGATCCCGCGTTGGCGACCAGGTGGCGCTCGAACTCGCGGCTCGCCGGCTCGAGCTTCCCTTGCAGGAGGTAGACCGCGCCGAGATTGATCGCGTTGTCGCTCGCCTGCGGGTCGAGCTTCTCGGCCTGGGCGAGCGCCGCGACGGCGTCGTCGTACCGCTTCTCCGAGATCGCCAGGCCGGCGCGGTTCAACCAGCCCTGGCGCAGCGTCGGATCGAGCGCCAGCGCCTGGTCGAGATCCTTGCGGCACTCCTCGAGCTCGCCGCCGATGCAGCGCGCCGTGGAGCGCAGCAGCAGCGCGCGGGCGTTCTTCGGCTCGCGCTTGAGGATCGGGGCCAGGAGGTCGAGGGCGCGCTCGCTGTCGCCGGCGTCCACCGCCTGCTGCGCGGCGGCGAGCGCATCGGCGGTCGGCACGGGGACCGCCGCCGGCAGCGGCGACGGCTGCAGGGAAGAGATCCCGAGAAGCGCGGCGAGAAGGAGGGGGGTGGTTCGACGAAAAGCCATGCCGACAATCTATCCGACCGGGCCGGCGACGCCAAAGCCGGACGCCGCTAGAATGTCGGCATGCGTCCCGCCCTGCCGGCTCCGCCGCCGCAAGAGATCGCCGCCGCGCTCGGCAAGCGCGTCATCGGACAGGCCGGCGCCGTCCAGGAGATGGCGATCGCGCTGTCCAAGAAGCTCGCGGGCCTGGGGGTCGGCAACATCCTCATGATCGGCTCCTCGGGAACCGGCAAGACGACCTTGATGCGGGCGGTGGAGCGGTTTCTCGCCGCCGATCCCGTGCTCGCGTCGCGCTCGGCGGTCGTCCGCATCCACGCCAACGTGCTCGGTGAGGAAGCGCAGGCTGGTCGACCCGGGGAGGCGGTGATGCGCCGCTTGCTGGAACGCTCCCGCGAACAGCTGGGAGACGGCGCCGGCGCCGAGGCGATCGTCGCGCGCGCCGCGCAGGGCCTGGTCTTCGTCGACGAGGTGGACAAGATCCGCAGTCACGTCGGCGGCACGGTCAACGTCGCCGGCATCCGCGCCCAGGAGGCGCTGCTCACCTTGATCGAGAACGAGGCCGTGCCGGTGGTCCTGCCGGAGTGGCTCGGCGGCGGCGCGACGACGGTCGACTCCTCGGGCTTGTTGTTCGTCTGCGCCGGGGCCTTCGAGGGGCTCTACGATGCGGTCTTCGACCGGGTGACGATCGGCGCCGACAAGGGGGCGCTGCAGCCGGTGACGGTGGTCGAAGGCGGCAAGGTGCGCGAGGAGCTGCAGTTCGAGCTCCGCGACTGGCTGCGCAACGAGGACCTTTTCGACTACGGCATGAGTCCGCAGTTCCTGTCGCGTTTCGACGCCGTGGTCATGCTCGAGGACCTGGGCGAGGACGAGCTGCTGAAGATCTTCCTCGAAGGCCCCGACTCGGGCTTCCAGCAGACCCGCGCCTTCTTCGAGAGCCGCGGCGTCAAGCTGGCGATCTCCCCCAACGCCGCCCGCGCCATCGCCCAGGCGGCACGCCGCCAGCCGCGCCTCGGCGCCCGCGCCCTCAAGGAAGTCTTCCGCCGCGTCATCCGCGACTTCGAGTTCGCCCCCGAGAAGCACGCCGGCGGCGGCGTCCTGATGATCGACCAGCACCACGTCGCCGCCGCGCTGGGAGACTAGCGCCGGAGCTCAGCGGGTCACGGGGCCGCGGCGAACGGGTCGTGCGGCGCGTTCGGCGCGCAGGCGTTTGGCTTTGCGTTTGCGCAGGCGGCGGCGGAGGCCGATGGGGAAGAAGACGCACAGGGCGGCGGTGATCGAGACCATGAGCGCCTGGCGAACGATGGCGGCGCGGTCGCCGGTCGCGGCTTCGAGGAGCGCCGCGGAGAAGTAGGTGAGGATGGCGATCGGCGGCAGCAGTCCGATCGCCGAAGCGAGCAGGAACTTCGGCAACTTAACGCCGACCACCGCCGCCGCCGCGTTCACCAGGGTGAACGGCACCGGCAGGAAGCGGATGGCGATGAGCGGCATGAAGCCGCGGCGATGCAGGAGCTTCTCGGCGCGCTGGATCTTCGCGCCGCCGATGCGCTCGACGAACTCGCGCCCCAGCAGCCGGGCGAGCAGGAAGCCGGTCAGCGAACAGAGAAAGATCCCGACCCAGTTCCAGACTGTTCCCCAGACGGCTCCGAAGATCGCCGCGCCGGCGACGATGAAGGGCGTGGCGGGAATTCCGAGCGAGCCGAGCACGACGATCGTTCCGACCAGGGCCGCCGGCGCCCACCACAGCCCGCGCACGTGGTCGAGGTAGCCCTGGATGCGCTCGAACTTCAGGTACTCGGCGAGCGGGGTATAGCGGGCGGCGAGGAAGCCGCCGACGACGAGCAGCAGGAGGATGGCGAACTTGATCGCCGGTCCGCGCAGCGAGCGCGGCGCCTCGGGGACGACCTTCACCGCACTCCAGGCGTCGCGGGTCCGTCGAGCCCCAGGAACTCGCGCAGGTGCGAGGTGAGGATCTCCTGCGCGGTCGGCTCCATGAAGTTCAGCTTGAGCTCGTTGATGACCATCACCTCGGCGCGCTTCCAGTCCTCCCAGCAGGGCGGGCAGACCCGGCGCTGGATCTCCTCGCCGAGCGCGCCGCGGAACGGCGCGCGGGAGAGTCCGGCGGCACGCGTGGCGCAGCGAGAGCAGAGCTGCGGCAGGCCTTGAGTCGCGGTCGTGTCCATCGGAGTCTCCGGGTATGGGCCTACGGCGTGGCGGGCAGGATCGACCGGAAGTAGTCGATGGTGCGGCCGAGACCGAGGTCGAGATCGACCTTCGGCTCCCAGCCGAGGACGCGCCGCGCCTTGGCGATGTCGGGCTGGCGGGTCTTCGGATCGTCCTCGGGCAGCGGACGGAAGTCGATCGGCGACGCCGAGCCGACCAGGCCGCGGATGCGCTCGGCGAACTGGAGAATCGTCATCTCGTGCGGATTGCCGATATTGGTCGGCAGGACCTCGTTCGACATGAGCAGCCGGAAGATGCCCTCGATCAGGTCGTCGACGTAGCAGAACGAGCGCGTCTGGCTGCCGTCGCCGAAGACGGTCAGCGGCTCGCCCAGGAGCGACTGCTGGATGAACGCCGGCACCACCCGTCCGTCGCGCGGCCGCATGCGCGGGCCGTAGGTGTTGAAGATGCGGACGATGCGGGTCTCGAGACCGTGGTAGCGGTGGTAGGCCATGGTCATCGCTTCGGCGAAGCGCTTGGCCTCGTCGTAGACGCCGCGGGGACCGACCGGGTTGACGTTGCCCCAGTAGGTCTCGGGCTGCGGATGGACGAGCGGATCGCCATAGGTCTCGGAGGTCGACGCGAGCAGGTAGCGCGCCCCTTTCGCCTTGGCCAGGCCGAGCGAGTTGTGAGTGCCGAGCGACCCCACCTTGAGCGTCTGGATCGGCAGCTCGAGGTAGTCGATCGGCGACGCCGGCGAGGCGAAGTGCAGCACGTAGTCGACCGGACCCGCGACCTCGAACGGATTCGAGACGTCCTGCAGGACGAGCTCGAAGTCGTCGCGTCCGAGCAGGTGCTCGACGTTCTGCGTCTTGCCGGTGATCAGGTTGTCGACGGCGACGACCGACATGCCCTCGGCGAGCAGGCGGTCGCACAGGTGCGAGCCGAGGAAGCCGGCGCCGCCGGTGACCAGCGCCCTCTTCATGCGCCGGCCCGCGCGCCCGTCGAGGGCCGGCCGACGGAGTGGTAGGTGAAGCCTTCGGCCGCCACCCGGTCGGGCTCGTAGAGATTCCGCAGGTCCACCATCAGCGGCGCCGCGAGTCTCGCCTTGAGCTCGGTGAAGTCGAGGGCGCGGAACTGGTTCCACTCGGTCGCGATGACCACGCCGTCGGCGCCGGTCGCGGCCTCGTAGGCGTCCGCGCAGTAGGTGATCGCCGGCAGGAGCGGCTTCGCGGCCGTCATCGCGGCGGGGTCGAAGGCGCGCACCGTGGCGCCGCCGGCGACCAGCCCTTCGATCACCGGAATGGCCGGCGACTCGCGCATGTCGTCGGTGTCGCCCTTGAACGCCAGGCCGAGCACCGCGACCGTCTTGCCGGCGAGCGCGCCGAATGCGGACTCGATCTTGCCGATCATCCGCCGCTTGACGCGCTCGTTGGCCGACAGCACGCTCTCGATGATCTCGAAGCGCAGGCCGTGCTCCTCGGCGATCTGGGCGACCGCCCGGGTGTCCTTCGGGAAGCAGGAGCCGCCGTAGCCCGGGCCCGGATGGAGGAACTTCGGACCGATCCGGTTGTCGAGGCCCATGCCGCGCGCGACCACGTCCACCTCGGCGCCGACCGCTTCGCAGATCTCCGCGACTTCGTTGATGAAGGTGATCTTGGTCGCCAGAAAGCCGTTGGAGGCGTACTTGATCATCTCCGCCGACTCGACGTTGGCGACCACGAACGGCACGCCCGCGGCCTTGAGCGGCGCGTAGATGTCGAGCATGACGTCGATGGCGCGCTGGGTACGCGCGCCGATGACGACGCGATCGGGACGCAGGAAGTCCTCGATCGCCGAACCCTCGCGCAGGAACTCGGGGTTCGAGACCACGGCGAACTCCTGCTTGCCGCCCGAGTGCTCGCGCACCGCGCGCTCGACCATCTGGCCGGTGCCGACCGGCACCGTCGACTTGGTGACGATGACCTTGTAGCCGTTCAGGTTGTCGCCGATCGACTCGGCAACCTGGCGGACGAAGGAGAGGTCGGCCTTGCCGTCCGGCAGCGGCGGCGTGCCGACGGCGATGAACACGGCGCGCGCCTCGCGGATCGCCGGCGCGAGGTCGGTGGTGAACTTGAGCCGGCCCGCGCGGACGTTCTTCTCGACGACCTCTTCGAGCCCGGGCTCGTAGATCGGAATCTCGCCGCGTTCGAGTGCTTCGATCTTCGAGGCGTCCTTGTCGACGCCGGTCACCGTCATGCCGAAATCGGCCAGGCAGGCTCCCGTCACCAGGCCGACGTAACCACTGCCGACGACACAGATCTTCATGATTCTCCCTTCTCGAGTTCCGTCAGGAGAGCGAATGAGAGGCTGGGGTCCGGCCTACGGCGGCCGGGCAGGGCCAGGGGCCCCGGTTGCTGCACGGCGAGTCTATCGCGCCTGAGGCTCGGCCCGGAAGCGCCGCCTGTCCTCTCGGGCCCGCCTTCGACGTCTTCCTCGATAGAGTCCGTCGGGCGACGAAAGGGGGCCTCCGTGCGACGAAATCCCACCCGAAAGTGCAGTCTCCTTCTTCCTGTGCTCGTCCTGTCGCTGCCGCTCATCGAGGGGGCGCAGACGGCCACCTGGGCCGCCGCCGGAGAACCGCCGCGTCAGGCCGAGGGCACCGTCGAGAGCAAGGGCTGGAAGTTCAACGCGCTGGGCGCCTACGCTTTTCCTGCGGAGGTCGGGCTCGACGACGAGCCGGGCATCAAGGTCGCGATCTCGAACGCCGGGTTCCTCGCCGACGTTCTCGACCGCGACTACGACCGCGAGCACATGATCGACACCTACTTCGCCGACGACGAGACCCTGGTCGCCTATTTCCATTTCGCGAAGAACGGCGCCTACAAGGGGGTCTCCTACTACTTCGGCTCGGGCGATGGCTGCGGATTCTGCTACGACGGCAGCGTCCAGTCGGCGGTGAGGGTGGAGAAGGGGCGGATCCACGGCACCCTGAAGAGCGCCGGCGAGCCCGATGACCTGCACTTCGACCTGAAGTTCGACGTGCCGGTCGCCCCGACCGACTACGGCGAGCCGCTGCCCGCGGGCGGCGGTGAGCCCGGCAAGGCCTACGCCGCCGTGCACGCGGCGATGGTCGCCTGGGACTACCCGGCGGCGAAGCCCTATTTCAGCGAAGAGGTGCAGGCCGGCTACGGCGAGCACGCCGAGGAGATCGTCCAGTCGTTCCGCAAGGACCATCCCGACAAGAGCTACAGAATCGTCCGCGGTTTCGTGCGCGGCGACCGCGCCCTGCTGCTGGTCGAGGGGGAGACTTCCTACTCGAAGGTCAAGACGGAGGCGCAGATGGTGCGCGAGAAGGGCAGCTGGCGTCTCGCTTCCGAGGTGCTGCAGATCCGGATGGGCGACTAGGCCCAGGTCGAGGACCGGGAGCGGTACCAGGCGGCGACGCGGCGGAGGCCCTCCTGGATCGGGACTTTCGGTGAGTAGCCCAGCATGCGGTTCGCCTTCGACACATCGGCGAAGGTGATCGGCACGTCGCCGGGCTGCTCGGGGAGCATCTCGACCCGGGCCTCGACGCCCAGCGACTCGGCGATGCCGTGCACCAGGTCGATCAGCGTCGTGGTCTGCGAACCGCCGAGGTTGAAGATCTCGAAGCCGGGTGCCAGGTCGAGCGCCGCGACGACGCCGTCGACGATGTCGTCGATGTAGGTGTAGTCGCGCCGCGTCTGGCCGGTGCCGAAGAGCGGCACGGTCTTCCCGCGCGCCAGCAGGTCGGTGAACTTGGCGATCGCCATCTCCGGGCGCTGCGACGGGCCGTAGACGGTGAAGAAGCGCAGGCACGAGGTGCGCAACCCGTAGAGGTGGTGGTAGTTGAAACACAGCAGCTCGCCCGCCCGCTTGGTCGTGGCGTAAGGGGAGATCGGCTGGTCGACAGGGTCGTCCTCGGAGAACGGCACCTTCTTGTTGATCCCGTAGACCGAAGAGGAGGAGGCGAAGACGAAGTTCGCCGGCCCATGGCGGCGCGCCGCCTCGAGCAGCCTCAGCGTGCCGATGCAGTTGACCTCCTCGTAGAGCACCGGCTCGGCGAGGCTCGGCCGGACTCCGGCCCGGGCGGCGAGGTGGATCACGCCGTCGAAGCGGCTGTCCTCGAAAAGACGGTCGACCAGGGAGGCGTCGCGGATGTCGCCTTCGACCAGCCGCCAGTCGTCGCGTCCGGCGAACTCGGCGGCGTTGGCGCGCTTGAGCGCGGGTGCGTAGAAGTCGTTGAAGTCGTCCAGTACGGTGACCCGGTCGCCCCGGGAGAGGAGCCTGCGGGTGACGTGACTGCCGATGAACCCGGCGCCGCCGGTGACGAGGATGTGCGAACGCATACGTGCCGGCACGAGCCTATCGCAGCCGGGCTTCGCCTCGCCCGGACCCGCGCTCAGGGCTGTTTCGCCGGGGGGGCGGCTTCGGCTGCATCGAGCTCCTTCCCGAGCCGGACTTCGGCGCCCTTCTTCTGGCGGTTGCGGATCAGGTGCCGCAGGATCGCCGATTCGTCGATGCCGGTGACGATGTCCTTCATCGCCTGGTAGAGCTGGGGATCGTTGACGATCTGCGCCGCCGAGCCCGGGCCGTGGTCGAGCTTCTCGGCGACCCGGTTCAGGTTCTCGACCAGCGACGCGAGCTCGCCCGAGAGCTTGTCGCCGTAGGCCTCGTCGCCGAGGAGCTTCGGCAGCAGGGCGCGCTCCTCGCGCAGCGAGTTCGTCACCGATTCGAGGTTGGCGGCGGTGCGCTCGATGCTCGCCAGGGAGCGCTCGAGGCGCTCCTTCTGCGCCCCGTCCGTGAGCAGCATCGACAGCGCGCCCCCACCGGACTCGGCCTGGCCGAGCAGGGAGTCGAGCCGGGTCACGGTACTCTCGAGCTTGTCGCCGAGAGCGCGATCGCCGAGCATCCGCGGCAGCGGCCCCGCCCCGTTGCGGAATTCGTCGAACATGCTGCGGATCGAGTCGAGGGTGGCGATGAACTCGGTGGTCACCTTGCGATTGGGCTCGACGTCCTTGGTCAGCTCGCCGAGGATGCCCTCGCCGCGCTCCATGCGCCCCAGGATGGTCGTCAGCTGCTCGGTGATCCGCGTGACGTTGTTCACCAGGTCCTCGCCCGAGGCGCGCAGACGGTCGACGTCGGCGACCGGCGCGGTGCCGATCGTGCCCCCCTCCGGGACCTCGGGAAACTGCGGCGTGCCCGAGGAGATCTCGATGTACTTGTCGCCCAGCAGGCCGAGGGTGCGGATGCGGGCCATCGAGTCCTCGCGGATGCGCGCGGCGAAGCGCTCCTCGACGCGGATGCGGATCTCGATCTGGTTCTTGCGCACGTCCTCCGAGAGGTCGATGGCGGCGATCGAGCCGACCCCGACGCCGTCGAGCTGCACGTTGCTCCCCTTCTGCAGTCCGGAGACGGAGTCGAAGCGGATGAAGTACTCGTTCTTGGCCGAGAACAGGTTGCGCCGCTCGCCGACGGTGAAGATCGCCGCCATGCCGAGAGCGAGCGCGACCAGCAGCAGCAGACCGACCCTACGGGCGGCGGAGGGATTGGGTGACATCGGGGTTCTCCTCGCTTCCGGACAGGAAGGCGGCGAGCAGGGGATCGTTGGAGGCGCCCGCCTCGGCCAGGGTGCCCTGGAAGCGGAAGCGGCCCTCGTCGAGGAAGGCGATGCGATCGGCGACGGCGTGCGTCAGCGCGAGGTCGTGCGTGACGACGACGACGGTCGTGTGCAGGCGCTCGCGGGTCTCGCGGATGAGCCGGGCGATCGAAGCCGAAGTCATCGGGTCGAGCCCGGTCGTCGGCTCGTCGAAGAGCAGCGTCTCGGGCTCGAGCGCCAGCGCCCGCGCCAGGGCGACCCGCTTTTTCATGCCGCCGGAGAGATCGGCGGGGAGCTTGGCCTCGATCCCCGGCAGGCGAACCAGGTCGAGCAGCTCGGTGACCCGGCGGGCGAGCTCCGGTTCGCTCGCCGTGCGGTGCTCGCGCAGCGGAAAGGCGAGGTTGTCGAAGACGCTCATCGAGTCGAACAGCGCGCCGCCCTGGAAGAGCATCGCGACCCGGCGGCGCACCGGCAGGAGCTCGCGCTCCGACAGGCCGACGAGCTCCCGCCCGTCGTAGCGGATCGAGCCTCCGTCCGGCGGCTCGAGTCCGATGAGCAGCCGCAGCGTCACGCTCTTGCCGGAGCCGGAGCGCCCGAGAATGACCAGGCACTCGCCGCGCTCGACCTGGAAGTCGAGGCCGGCGAGAACCGCGCGCGCGCCGTAGCTCTTGCGCAGGTCGCGGACGGCGAGGATCGGCCCGGCGGTCGGATCGCGGATCGGCTGGGTCGGGGGCATCGGCGCCGGATCAGAAGAAGGAGAACAGCTTGGTGAGGAAGAAGTCCGAGACCAGGATGAGGATCGAGGCGAGGACGACGGTGTTGGTGGTCGCCCGGCCGACGCCGTCGGCCCCGCCGCGGGCCGTGAGCCCGTTGTGGCAGGCGACGATGGTGATGAAGAAGGCGAAGAAGAAGGTCTTGCCGAGACCGCTGGCGAAGTCGTCGAGGGTGAGCGCCGTGACGACGTCGTTCCAGTAGAAGGCGGCGGTCAGCTGCAGCTGGGCGACGGCGATGAAGAGGCCGCCGAGGATGCCGAGGACGTCGCCGATCAGCGTCAGGGCCGGGAGCATGACGAGCGTCGCCGCGAGCTTGGGCACGACCAGCTTGCGCACCGGGTCGGCGGCCATGGCGCGCAGCGCGTCCACCTGCTCGGTGACCTTCATCGTGCCGATCTCGGCGGTCATGCCGGCGCCGATGCGGCCGCCGACGATGAGCGCCACCAGCACCGGCACCAGCTCGCGCACCGTCGACTTCGAGACCACCGTGCCGATGTAGTACTTGACGCCCAGTCCGGGCAGCGCGAGCGCCGTCTGCAGCGCGAGCACCATGCCGGTGAAGACGGTGGTGATGGCCGCGACGCCGAACGACCGCACGCCGATCTGCTCCATCTGCGCCAACCAGGCGCCGGTCTCCCACGGCGGCGTGACCAGCGACCGAAGCGAATGGCCGGCGAGCAGGGCGAGCTCCCCGGCTTCCTCGGCGATCCTGCCGCCGCGGTCGGCCGTGCGGCGACCGAGCAGCTCGAGACTGGCGGACAGGCTCCTCATGACGATGGCCTCACGCTCTCCTCACCCGCGCAGTGCAGGATCCGCACCCAGGGGGAGCGCGAGCGCCAGGTGGACGCCGCCGAACAGCAGATCGCCGCCGGCGATGAGCCACAGGCCGCCGAGATCCGGCCGGCCCCAGGCGGCGCCGGCGATGACCACCGCGCCGAGCAGGCGGATGGCGATCGCCAGACCGAGAAAGTCGCGCCGCGCGACCGGGTTCCGGGCCACCAGAATGTAGAAAGCTCCCAGGCTGGCGAGGAAGAGGGCGATGAGCCAGAGATAGAATCGTTCTCCGGGCAGCGGAAGCCGGAACGTGGCGGAGATCTCCGCCGGAAATGCGACCAGCAGCAAGGCGAAGAGGGCGTCGTACACGGCGCCGGCGCGAAGCGACCACGAAAGCGCCGTCGGCGAGTACCTTCGCGGGGGCATGAGCCACGATTCTAACAGGCAGGTGCGCGAGAGACCGGTGATCCCATTGAGCGGAGCGGCACCCCAGGACGCAGCGACTCCGGTCTCCGGACTGGGCGTCGTCGTGCGCACGCTGCTGGCCACGATCACCGGCAACCTGTATCTCGTGGTCGGCACGCTCTTCTTCTCCGTCGTGTCGATTCTGGTGGCGCCGATTCCGCCGCGCGGCAACTGGACGAACCGGGCCGCCCGGATGTGGGCCCAGGGACTGCTCTGGTCGAGCTGGATCCGGTTGCAGGTCGTGAACGCGGAGGTCGTCGGTTCGCCGGCCGCGCCGGGAGCGGGCGACGGGCGCTTCGTCATCATGGCGAACCACCAGAGTCTGTTCGATATCCCGGCGCTCCTCGCGGCGATCCCCGGGCAGAGCCGGTTCGTCGCCAAGCGCAGCCTGTTCCGGATTCCCGTGTTCGGCTGGGCGATGGCCCTCGGCGGCTTCGTGCCGGTCGACCGCAAGGATCGCTCGACGGCGAAGGACAGTTTCGCCGCGGCGCTCGACAAGATCGCGCGCGGCGCCTCGATCGTGGTGTTTCCGGAGGAGATCCGCTCGCTCGGCGGGAAGGTCCTGCCGTTCCGGCGCGGCGGGTTCCTGATGGCGCTGAAGAGCGGTCTGCCGGTCGTTCCGGTCGGACTCCACGGAACCCTGGCAGTGCAGTCGCGGCGCAGCTTCCTCGTCCGTCCGCAGACCGTGACGGTGCGCTTCGGCGAGGCGGTCGCGCTTGCCGGCCGCTCGATCCGCGAGCTGCCGGCGCTGACCGAGGAGGTCCGCAGCCGGGTGGCGGAGCTCGCCGGGACCGAGTGCGCAGATGAAGACCTACCGCAGTGAACTGGAAAGGATGAAGAGCCGATGAACGCTCCGCAGGTTCCGAACGACGAGAAGATCTGGGAAGCACTGAAGGGTGTCCGGTTTCCGGGCATGAGCCGCGACATCGTCTCGTTCGGCTTCGTGAAGCAGGTGGCGGTCGACGGTGGCACGGTGCGCGTGCGCCTCGCGATCACGACGCAGAACCGCGCCGCGGCGGAGGAGGTGCAGCGCGACGTCGAGCGCGCAGTGGCGGCTCTGCCCGGGGTCGCCGGCGTCGCGGTCGAGATCGAGGTCGCGGCACCCCCCACCCGCGAGGAGTCGGCGGCGCGGGCGATCGCGCCCAATCCGGACCTGATCCCGGAGGTGCGGGCGGTGGTGGCGGTGGCGAGCGGCAAGGGCGGCGTCGGCAAGTCGACGGTGGCGAGCAACCTCGCGATCGCGCTCGGGCAGGCCGGCCACCGCGTGGGCCTCCTCGACGTCGACATCTACGGCCCGTCGCTGCCGACGATGTTCGGCATCGACGAGCGAACGGTGGTCATCGGCAACCGCATCCGGCCGTTCGTGGAGTACGGCATCAAACGCATGTCGCGGGGCTTCATCCGCGAC